>JAOUNH010000036.1 GCA_029881055.1 Gammaproteobacteria bacterium | reverse complement strand
CATCGAACAGTCCGTCAAATACGGCTCGCGCGATAATGGCATGTCCAATATTGAGTTCGACGATTTCCGGTATCGCCGCAATGGCTGAAACATTGCGGTAATGAAGTCCGTGACCCGCATTGACTACAAGCCCGAGACTTTCGCCGTACTTTGCCGCGGCGACGATGCGCTGTAACTCCGCGGCCTCTGCATCTCCGCTGGCCTCCGCATAAGCGCCCGTATGTAACTCAACGACGGGAGCACCGGCGGCCACCGCTGCGTCCAGTTGCTCGAAGTCCGGATCAATGAACAACGACGCGCGAATTTTGTTCTTCGTCAAACGTCGACAAGCCGACCGCACTTTGTCCAGCTGCGCTTTGACATCCAGACCACCTTCCGTCGTCAGCTCGGCACGTTTTTCCGGCACCAGGCAAACATCCCGGGGTTTGACCTGAAACGCGATCTCGAGCATTTCGTCACTAACCGCGATTTCGAGATTCATATGGGTGCGCATGACCTTGTTGATCGCAAAAAGATCCGCATCCTGGATGTGGCGACGATCCTCGCGCAGATGCACGGTAATGCTATCGGCACCCGCCCGCTCCGCCATGGATACCGCGTCCGCGGGGCGCGGATAACTCGTACCCCTCACCTGCCGCAAGGTGGCGACATGGTCTATGTTCACGCCCAATAACAACGATGCCAGCGGCTTGTTCGTCTTCACTGCCCGGATTCCTTCTCTTTGCGAGCGGCGATTCTACCCCGATGCACTTCCATCAGCACCTTGCGGCTCTTCAGTTCCTTGCCGCCGAGGTGAAAACCGATGATTTCCCTCAGCAGCCGGCTCGCCGCGCGCAGTACATCCGGGTCTTCAAAGCGCTGCTCATTGACACCCGACAATACACTGCCCGGGAATACCAGTGCGCCTTCCGCTCGATCAACACGGACAGGGCCCTGCTCCATGCGGTATTCGTAGTTTTGCTCATCGACCAGCGGATCGTGACTGGCGAATTCGTGATTCAGATTAACCGCATAGCCGAGCAGGCTGAGGAACTCGAGTTCAAACGAGCGCAGACTGGCCGCAACACTGGGCGAACCAACAAGGCCGTGCAGCACCTCCTCGTACAGTCTGAAGATCTCGGGTTGCGGGTCGTAGCGATGCAGGAAGTGCAGCAGCAGCTCATTAACGTAATAGGCGGACAACATGGCGTCACCGACCATGCCGGCCGGCGGCCCGGAAGCCTCGGCACCGGTCAAGGTACCCAGATCCGACTTCGCAACCCAGGACAGCCGCAGCGGCAGGAAGGGACGCAATATGCCGGCCAGCCTGGACCTGGCGCCACGACTGCCTCTGGCCACCAGCGCGACTTTTCCGTAGTCGCGCGTGACAATATCGAGAATCTGGCTCGAGTCGCGAAACGGGCGATGATGCAGGATGTAGCCCGGTTGCTGCTGTACGCGCCGCTCGGAACTCATGACTGCCGGGCGGGTCTAGGGAGCTTCATAGCCCAGGTTAATCAGGTCTTTTTCGTTGTCCGCCCAGTTCGATTTAACCTTGACGAACAATTCCAGGTGTACGGGCTGGCCCAGCAGTTTCGCGATATCGAGACGCGCCGCCCGGCCGACTTTCTTCAGGACGCCGCCATTCTTGCCGATCGCGATTCCCTTCTGGCTGTCTCGCTCTACCCAGATGATGGCGCTAATGGCGATCCCTCTCTCTTCCCTCACGAGGCGTTCTACCTGAACGGTCAGCCCGTAAGGCATTTCCTGGTGCAACTGCAGAGTCAGCTTTTCGCGAATAATCTCCGCGACATGAAACTGCTCGTTCCGATCCGTGTACATGTCTTCAGGAAATAAGGGCGGTGACTCCGGCAGATAGTTCGGGATCATATCCATCAGGAGCGCCAGGTTGTCGTGCTTGATCGCAGATATCGGTACGACTTCTGCGAACTTGAAACGGGACGATAACGAGCCTAGGGTCTCAAGCAATTTCTCTTTCGGATGTACCTTGTCGACCTTGTTGAGCAACGCGATGACAGGCGATCGTACTGACGCCAATCGTTCGAGTACGTCGTCGTCTTCCTCCGTCCAGCGCGTGGCGTCGCTGACGAACAAAACGAGGTCGGCGTCAGCCAGGGCATTGGCCGCCGTGCGATTCATGAGGCGATTCATTGCCTTGCCGGATTTTCGATGCAGTCCCGGTGTGTCGACAAAGATGATCTGCTGTGTTTCGGCGGTATGGACCGCCAGTATTCGATGTCGTGTGGTTTGCGGCTTTGCCGTGACGATACTGACCTTGCGGCCCATGAGCGAGTTTATCAATGTCGACTTGCCAACATTCGGGCGACCGATAACGGCAACCAGCCCGCAGCGATAGCCCGGATTCATCGCCCTTTCTCCGCAAGTATCTCAAGCATTTTCCTGGCGGCCTTTTGTTCGGCCTTGCGGCGCGTGGTCGATTCCCCACTCGTGATGGCCGATATCTCAGCCACAGTACAAGTCACGGCGAAGCGCTGCTTGTGGTCTTCGCCGGATACCTCGACCAGTTCGTAACCGGGCAATTCCATCTTTCGTCCTTGTAGCCATTCCTGCAGACGTGTCTTTGGATCCCTGAGCTCCGTAATGTCGGGGAGATTGCTATAGCGCTGGCCGTAGAGTCGGTCGATCACTTTTTTTGCGGCATCGTAGCCACTGTCCAGGAATATGGCTCCGAAGATTGCCTCGAGAGCGTCTGCCAGTATCGACTCGCGCCGATGGCCACCGGTTTTTTGCTCGCCACTGCCGAGTATCAGGTGCTCACCCAAACCGATTTCGTTTGCGAGCTCCGCAAGGCTGGTATCTCTGACCAGTAGCGCGCGAAGCTTACTCAGGTCGCCCTCAGCCGCACCCGGACAGGCCTGGTAAACAGCGCCGGACACGACGAAATCAAGTACCGCGTCGCCGAGGAACTCAAGTCGTTCATTATTGCGACGGGTCGCACTTCGATGGCTTAGCGCTTGCTGAAACAGCTCAGCATTCTGAAACCGATAGTTCAGCGCTTTTTCCAGCCAGCTCTCGGCTTTGTTCAATGAAATCGCTCTTTTGTTACCGGGATCGCTCACCCCGGTGGATTATCGGCGAATCACTACCCGCTTGTCGAAATCCACAAGAAAATTGATATTCGCGATAAATGGCGCCTTGTGCGAATAGGCCGCGACGACTTCGAGGCCGCCATCGACCTTGGTGACCTTGACGTCCCGGGCCGTGATTTGATCAACACTTTCGATGTCAAATCGCCGCGCTATAGACATGCGCACTGCCGAACTCGTCGCGTTGTTACCATCAAATTCCTTGTGCACGCCGGTTATAACTCCGTTCACCTTGAAATAATTCAGGTAGACCGGCGTCAGTCGAATTCCGGCAAAGGCGAAAATACCAAGAAAACTAACAAGGATAATCAACCCAAGAGTTGTCATACCGCCCTGGCGGTGTTTTGAACACAGCCTTGCAGGGGAATGTGTGTACCGTTCGGCGTACATGCTGATATCTCCGACTTAACGCGCAGTATTTAACAATATCGTGGCAGCGTAGCTCGATTCTAGCGACGAAATCAGTGACTGGCACCACATTATTCGATTTTCATGCCAATCCTGCCCCAGGCCGGCATCTCGCCCGGGACAAAGTGCATCCAGACACGTACCGCCTGCCCAACGAGGTATGTTTCGGGTATGGCGCCGATGTAGCGGCTGTCCTTGCTTTGATCGCGGTTGTCGCCCATGACGAAGTACTGGCCTTCGGGAATGACGTACAAGCCATCACGTTTTGAGTGACCCGGGTCGTGTATCAGGGTTTGGTGAACCCTGCCGTCGAGATTCTCTTCATAGACCGGCGCGTTATCAAAAGTCTCGCCGTTGGCATCAAGATCCATCGTCACGCCATTAATCGTGAGGCGCTGGCGCTCCAGCGAAACTTCGTCGCCAGGGAGGCCAATGACTCTCTTGATGTAATTAATACTTGGATCTGAAGGTAATCGAAAGACGATCACATCACCGCGCTTCGGCTGGCCGGTCTCCAGAATCTTCGTCTCGGTCACAGGCAGGCGCAAGCCGTAACTGTATTTTTTGACGAAAATAAAATCGCCCTCAACCAGCGTCGGTTTCATAGAGCCGGACGGAATTCTGAATGGCTCGAAAACAAATGAGCGGATAACCAACACGAAAACCAACACTGGGAAGAACGACCGCGAGTATTCGACCAGTGTTCGAATGCCGCTCGGCGCAGTTCGGCTGTCCTGATCCGCTGTTTTCCACACCAGCTTGTCTAACGCGACCACCACTCCGGATACTAGCGTCAGGACAACAAGAATAAGGGCTAGATTAAGACTCAAAATGCGTCCTCACTTTTCAACCCGCAAAACAGCAAGAAACGCTTCCTGCGGAATTTCGACCGAACCTATCTGTTTCATTCGTTTCTTACCAGCTTTTTGCTTTTCGAGCAGCTTGCGCTTCCGGGAAACGTCGCCGCCGTAACACTTCGCCGTAACGTTTTTGCGCAATGCCTTGACTGTGCTGCGAGCGATAATCTGGCTGCCAATGGCAGCTTGAATGGCTACATCAAACATCTGCCTGGGAATCAATTCACGCATCTTTTCGACGAGATCACGACCACGCGTCTTAACGTTTTCATGGTGCACGATGATCGACAGCTCATCGACGCGGTCTTTGTTAATCAGGACATCAAGCCTTACGAGCTGCGCCTCCTGGAAGCGCTCAAAGTGGTAATCAAAGGATGCAAAGCCACGGCTGACAGATTTCAGACGGTCAAAGAAATCCAGTACGACCTCTGCCAGTGGCATTTCATACACCAGCGAAACCTGCCCACCAAGGTAACGCATCTGCTTCTGCACACCACGCTTGTCGATGCACAGCTTGATTACCGCGCCGAGATATTTTTCGGGTACCAGGATATTGGCCGCAATGATCGGTTCGCGGAGTTCAAGAATGTCGTTTGGCGGTGGCAACTTTGACGGGTTATCAACATGCAGAACCTCGCCGTTTTTCTTTACGACCTCGAATACGACCGTTGGTGCCGTCGTGATCAGATCGATGTCATATTCGCGTTCTATACGTTCCTGCACGATCTCCATGTGCAGCATGCCCAGGAATCCACAGCGAAAACCGAACCCCAGCGCTGCTGAAGACTCGGGCTCGAAATGCAAAGCCGCATCGTTGAGGCGCAGCTTCTGTAAAGCTTCACGAAAGCCTTCGTAATCGTCCGAGCTGATTGGAAACAGACCCGCGAAGACCCGTGGCTGCACTTGCTTGAACCCGGGCAGTGGTTTCTCGCAAGGACGATGCGTCGAAGTCAGCGTGTCGCCAACCGGTGCACCGAAAATGTCCTTGATGGCAGCGATGACGTAGCCTACTTCTCCTGTGTGCAGACAGTCACGGTCCTCCATCTTTGGTGTAAATACACCGACCCTGTCGGCTGCATAACTGATGCCCGTCGACATCACCGTGAACTTGCTGCGTTTGGCCAGACTGCCGTTCATCACTCGCACGAGGGATACGACACCGACGTAATTATCGAACCAGGAATCGATAATCAATGCTTGTAGTGGGCCGTCAGGATCGCCGCCGGGTGGCGGAATCAACTCAACGATCTGTTCCAGAAGCTCCGGTACTCCCTGACCCGTCTTCGCACTCACATGAATTGCATTCTGCGCATCAATTCCGATGATGTCTTCAATCTCGGCGACGACTTTAGCGGGTTCAGCCGCTGGCAAATCGATCTTGTTGAGGACCGGCATGACCTCCAGTCCCTGATCGATGGCCGTCATGCAGTTGGCGACGCTTTGCGCTTCGACGCCCTGTGCAGCATCCACAACGAGGAGTGCCCCTTCACAAGCGGCAAGCGAGCGTGACACTTCGTAGGAGAAATCAACATGTCCTGGGGTATCGATGAAGTTCAGCTCGTATTCCTCGCCGGACTTGCTGAGGTACTTCAAAGACACGCTCTGTGCTTTGATCGTTATGCCGCGCTCGCGCTCGATATCCATTGAGTCAAGCACCTGCTCCGCCATTTCGCGATCGGCTAATCCCCCGCAATGCTGGATGAAACGGTCAGCCAGGGTCGACTTGCCATGGTCAATATGGGCGATGATCGAAAAGTTGCGAATGTGCTTCATAATTGGGAGTAATTGGCCGCGGCCTGTGCGTTGGCCAGCCCAACGCAGCGGCGAAGTATACCGATTTCGCCCCGCAAGTCTCGCATGTTATTCGAGATTTTCGGGCAAACGGGCCAGGAACCTGCGGACCGCACCGTAGTCCAGTGGATACCCACTGACCAGCTGGTCGGCGTATTCGATAACCGGAATCCGGGTGCCGTATTTTTCGCGCCATTCCTGCCGCGAATCGATGTCGCAAATCTCGATATTGGCGCGGCCGCGAATCAGGGGCAGCAGCTCTTCGAGCATGACTTCGCACAAGTGGCAACCCGGGCGCGAATAATATTGAACGACGTACATTTTAGTCGCTTACCCGGGACAACCGTGAAACTACGACCGGCGTGAACTGCTTCAGGCAGCGGTTGTTTTGAACGTGAATCCGGGCAAACCCTATACCTGCAAGCAGCCCGGTTAATGCAACAAGGGCCGCCATGACGTCGCCGAGGCCAAGGAACAACGCGATGACAGCGGCCAGCAGCCCCCCCAGCAAAGGGTAACCGTAAACAATGCCAGCCGCCCGTAACAGGTGCTGCGGTTCCAGGGACACGGTGACTCGATCGCCGCGATGAATGTCGAGGTCAAATGCGACCCTCGCCTTTACCTGCTTCTCCGCCGCCTGCCTGCCGAGTAACCCGGCACCACAGCCCTTCCCGGACCTGCACCGCTCACAGGCGATCTCTGCGGTCACTTCGACGATCGCAACTGTGCCCAGCGCATCGTCGGAAACGGACACAACCTTGCCTTCAGGATTTTGCATAGTGGGAGTTTACAGGAAGGTGCAGATACAAAGTGCCCTTATGGAAGCGCGGGCATTGTCTCAGAGCGGCCGCATCGTTGTCGCGATTTGCTTCACCGTTATCGCGGGTACTTCTCCGATCGCCGTAATTTCAAACTCGCCCCGCTCAACACTGAAAGAGTTCGAACCACCGACGCGCGCAGGTCCGGACGCCAGCTCGCCGCTGTTGGCCGCAATGAACACGGATACATTCGCGAGACCGTCGCTGAACAGGATATGCGTTACGACTTCATCGGTTCCCGACATGATTTCTTCATGCGTCGACACGGCCTTAAAACCGGCTGGCAGCTCATCACTGACCCAAGTCGTCTCAATATTGGTACCGGCGTGACCCGAGGTCTGCTGCAGCCAGGTAAAGTCTTTCGTGCTGTAAGACGGCTCAAGCGCGCTGGCGTGTATCTCATGGTTGAGTGCGATTTCGGCGAACTTGACCTGCTCGATCGCGATACCTTCACTGATCAGCTGGGTCTGCAGGGGAAAACCGGTTTCAGTATCGAGCCAGATTTGGTGCGCATAACGAAAAGCATCATGGGGCCGAATGGCGATCCTGATCGCCTCCCGCCCGGCAACCCGCTCTGCACCCATGAATACCAGGTCGTACTCGTTGCCGAAGCGGATATCGCTATTCGGCAGAGTCGAAAATAAACTTGATTGATTGTTCCACTCTTCAACCAGCACCGATTTTCGATCCGGCAAAATGCAATGCACTTCATTGCCGATGCGAATAATCTCGAGACCATCGCCTTCCTGGGCCACGACTTTTTCGCGGATAACGCCATCTTTGACGGTATGCACAATTTTGAGTGCTTCTGCAGAACCGTCTTTGATACGAATTACCGTGCCTTCATAGCTGGTCGACTGCACTGCCACGGCCATTCGATCCAACCAATGCTGCGGTTGCACTTCGGCAAGAGCCGGATTCGCACCAGCAAAAAGACACAAAACTGCCAGCAGGCGTATTGCGACGCCGGAGGGAGATACGCTCATTATGGCCGGGGTGTCGTCGTGTCGTTGCTCTCGACCGCGACGTCGGGATCGACGGGCTCAAGAGCTAAATCCGGGTCCGGGAGCTCCACCAGGTCCTCGCTGAAACGCAGTGTTACGACCTGTGAGCTCAATCCGTTTGCGCCGTGTTCGGAAGACGTTTCCACGTGGTTGAGGAAGTACTGCCGCTGGCGCTCCTGTTGTGCGTCGAGTTGCGGGACGCTCTCATTCGCGAACGGTACGGGAGGAACTTCCGGCGACTCGTCGAGCCCGGTGTTCTGCAGGGCCACGATAGCGATCAGTGCAACTGTCGCCGCAATTGCGGCTCCGACCAACGGGCGCATCGCCCACGATGCGCGTACGACGCCTTTCAGGATATTGGTATCGACCGGGCGTTGATCGATCTCGGCAGCGACACGTTCGTGCAAGCGATCCGCACCTGCGAGTCCGGCCTCGTTTCGAATCAATCGACCGATAGCCATGTACTCGGCAACGTCACGTCGCAGCTCCGCATCCTGGCTCATTCGGCGTAACAACAGCTCCGCCTCATTCTCCGGCAATTCGCCATCAACAAACGCAGACAGTTGCATTCTTATTGCATCATTCATACTTCACCCTGCACGAGGCCCGCGGCCCCCTCAACGTATCAGTGACCCGACCTTTTTGCCGATCGCGTCACGCGCCCTGAAAATTCTTGATCGCACAGTGCCAACCGGGCACTCCATGGTTTGTGCGATCTCCTCATAACTCATACCTTCCAGCTCCCGCAACACTATTGCCGTTCTCAAATCCTCCGGCAGTGCCGCAATCGCCCGCTCAACCGTCTCCTTGAGTTCGTTGCTTAAGGTCACCCCTTCGGGCGTATCCGTTTCCCTGAGATTGGTGTGCAGGTCGAAATGCTCCGGGTCCTGCGAATCAATCTCTACATCCATCGGTCGCCTTCGTTGCGCTGCGAGGTAATTCTTCGCCGTATTCACGGCGATTCGATACATCCATGTGTAAAAAGCACTATCACCACGAAACCGGGGCAACGCCCGATAAGCCTTGATAAATGCCTCCTGAGAGATATCCAGTGCCAGCTCAGGATCCCGCACATACCGCATCACCAGGTTGACGATCTTGTGCTGGTACTTCAGCACCAGCAAATCGAACGCGCCCTTGTCGCCTTTCTGGACCCGCTCGACCAGTTTCTGGTCGGATGCCTGATTGGACATGTCAGGGGCGCCCCAGGGGGTATCGATCCAACTGAATTCCGTACAAGCAAGCGACACCGGGATAGACCGGCGGACGAGCGAATAGTTCTCGAATTTGGGCCTTATTCATCTTAATTCTGTGACACCGTTCCCTGTGCTCGAACCAGCACGTCAATGGGCAACCGACCCACAACGGCCCTACCCTGCCTGAATTGTCGTTTTTCTAACCACACCAGCATGTTAGCAGCTCCATGGCTAGCCACCAATGTGTCGCCAGATCACCCTGAGGCGGCGCCAGTCGGGGCTGGCCCGGGCGTCTCCGCGCAGGAATTCGGCGCATTGCCTGCCGCCGCCCGTCCGCACCCGTAACCAGGCATAGTGCCCAATCAGGACACTGCCGCTTTGCAGGGTTGCCGGCTCCCATTCCAGGTCGGGGTTTTGCAGCTCGATGTCGCCGTCCGGCCGGACGCGCAGCGCCTTGCAGTACTGGAATCCCCGGTCCGCCTGGCGGAGCTCGAAGCAACCCAGTCCCAGCCATGCAAGACAACCTGCACCGCGCAGGGCGGCGCTTGCATCCAGGGTCAGAATCATCACGATACCGGCGGCAACCAGCAGGCGACCCGAACTCAGGACGACAATCCGTAGCCAGGGATCAGGCGTGAGGCTGGCGAAGTATGTGCTTGATGACATTGGCGAATGGCTCCGAATCGGGCTTTTGCCGCTGCAAGAGATAGGCATTCAGCTCCGGATCTGACAGCGTCAAAACTCCCCGAAATGCGGCCTTTTCATCGACATCGGCCTCTGGATAGCGCTTTTCGAGATAGCGGAGCAGTAATTCGTCGAGTTCTCGCATGCCACGTCGACACTGCCAACGAAGTCTCGATTCCTCACTCATGAATCATCCCTCGTACGCCAGGCAAAGCTTTACTAGAACTTGCGCTCGACCATCATCTTCTTGGTCTCGGCGATCGCTTTCGCGGGATTCAGGCCTTTCGGACAAGTCTGCGTGCAATTCATGATCGTGTGACAACGATACAGCCGGAACGGGTCTTCCAGCTCATCGAGCCGCTCGCCGGTGGCGTCGTCGCGGCTGTCGACCAGCCACCGGTAGGACGCCAGCAACGCAGCCGGGCCGAGGTAGCGATCGCTGTTCCACCAGTAGCTCGGGCAGCTGGTTGAACAGCAGGCGCACAGTATGCACGCGGCCGGCTCGTTGATGAGCTCCTGGTCTGCCTTGCTTTGCAGCCGCTCCTGGTCCGGCGGCGGCGGCGTGCGCGACTGCAACCAGGGTTTGATCGACGCGTACTGTGCGTAAAAATTGGTGAGGTCCGTAACCAGGTCCTTGACGACGGGCATGTGCGGCAAGGGATAGATTTTCACATCGCCCTCTACTTCATCATTGGCGCGCGTGCAGGCGAGCGTATTGCCGCCGTCGATATTCATCGCACAGGAACCGCAAATTCCTTCCCGGCAGGAACGGCGAAACGTCAACGTCGGGTCAATTTCATTCTTGATCTTGATCAGCGCGTCAAGAACCATCGGTCCGCAGGTATCCATGTCCACGTCGTAGGTATCGACACGCGGATTCTCGCCGCTGGCGGGATCGTAGCGATACACGGCAAACTTTCGAATGTTGCTGGCGCCACTGTCCGCCGGAAAATGCTTGCCCCGGGTGATCCGCGAGTTCTTTGGGAGTCTGAATTCAGCCACTTTTAATATTCTACCTTTGCCCTAGTACACGCGTGCTTTCGGTGCGACGTAGTCGACTTCGTCTGTCAGCGTATGTTGATGCACCGGACGATAGTCAAAACTGACTGTGCCGCTGGCGTCGACCCAGGTCAGTGTGTGTTTCATCCAGTTCTCGTCGTCTCTGTCCGGATAATCCTCGCGCGCATGTGCACCGCGGCTCTCCAGCCGGTTCGCTGCCGACTCGATCGTCGCTGCCGCGTTCAGCAGCAAATTTTCGAGCTCCATCGTTTCCACGAGATCGGTATTCCAGATCATGGAACGATCCGTCACGCCGACATCACTGAAGCTTGCGAAAGTTTCGCGCAACAACTGCACGCCCTTGTCGAGCGTCTTGCCGGTACGGAACACGGCGGCATGACCCTGCATGACTTTTTGCATTTGCAGCCGGATCTCCGCCGTTGGGCGACTGCCGTCCGCGTTACGGAGCTTGTCGATTCTGGCGACGCTGTCCTGTCCCGCATCGGCAGCCAGCGCCTTGTGGCGCGCCCCGGGTGTCATGGTCGCGGCACAGAAATGCGCCGCAGCACGACCGAAAACAACCAGATCCAGCAAGGAGTTCGATCCCAGGCGGTTCGCACCGTGCACCGAAACACAGGCTGCTTCGCCGACCGCCATCAGGCCCTGCACGACCACCTCGGGGTCAGAGCCCTTTTTGGTGACGACCTGGCCATTAAAGTTCGCCGGGATACCGCCCATGTTGTAATGCACCGTCGGCAATACGGGAATCGGTTCTTTGGTGACGTCCACGCCCGCGAAGATCCGGGCCGATTCGGCGATGCCAGGCAGTCGCTCTTCGATGACCTCCGGCCCCAGGTGTTCAAGGTGCAGGTGGATGTGGTCGGAGTCGGGACCCACACCGCGACCTTCGTTGATCTCGATGGTCATTGACCGGCTGACGACATCACGCGAGGCCAGGTCTTTGGCGTTCGGAGCGTAACGTTCCATAAAGCGTTCGCCGTCCGCATTGGTCAGGTAGCCGCCCTCGCCACGCACGCCCTCTGTGATTAAACATCCGGCGCCATATATTCCGGTCGGGTGAAATTGCACGAACTCCATGTCCTGCACCGGAAGACCCGCTCGTAACACCATGGCGCTTCCGTCACCCGTGCAGGTATGTGCAGAGGTGCAGGAGAAATACGCACGACCGTAACCGCCCGTTGCCAGTATTACCTGGTGAGATCGGAAGCGATGTAGCCGACCCGTGGCCAGATCGATCGCGACAGCGCCGCGGCAAACACCGTCTTCCATGATCAGGTCGACAGCAAAGTATTCGATGAAGAATTCGGCATCGTGTTTTAGCGACTGCTGATACAGCGTGTGCAACATCGCGTGTCCGGTGCGATCCGCCGCCGCGCAAGTGCGCTGCGCTGTGCCTTCACCGTAGCGCGTTGTCATGCCGCCGAACGGACGCTGGTAAATCTTGCCTTCTTCGGTGCGGGAAAAAGGCACCCCGTAGTGCTCCAGCTCAATGACGGCGTCAGGCGCTTCCTTGCACATGTATTCGATGGCGTCCTGGTCACCGAGCCAGTCGGAACCTTTAACCGTGTCGTACATGTGCCAGCGCCAGTCGTCTTCACCCATATTGCCCAATGCAGCGCTGATGCCGCCCTGGGCAGCAACGGTATGGCTGCGCGTTGGGAACACCTTGGTCACGCAGGCCGTCTTGAACCCGGCCTCTGCAAGCCCGAAGGTCGCACGCAGGCCTGCGCCGCCAGCGCCGATGACGACCACGTCATAACTGTGATCAATAAATTCGTAGTCGCTCATGCGCCAAATCCAATTTTCAATATTGCGTATACCGCTGCGACCGCGAGCAGGGTGTGCACGAAGCGCGAAATTAATAATGCAGCGAGTTTGCTGCCCGCGCCGTGCATGTAGTCTTCAATGACCACCTGAACGCCGAGGTAGGAATGCCAGGCCAGTGTTAGTGATAGCAACAACAACATGACACCGTTAATCGGCTGGCCAATTTCAGCCGACACCGCGGCCCGACTGAAGTCCGTGCTGACGAACAGGCACACCATGAAACAGCTTCCCAACAACGCGAGCGCCAGACCTGAGACACGCTGCCCAAAAAAATGACCTGTCCCGTCCTTGGCACTGCCGTGCCCGAGTACCTTGCCCAACGGACTACGAAGACTCATGGTCGCAGCACCCAGAAGGCCGTTGTCAGTATCAGCGCGAGGACGAGGACAAACCAGGCTGATGCATTCGCCTGGTGCTTCTCAAAACCAAAGCCGGCATCCCAGACCAGGTGCCGTATGCCGTTCGACAAATGAAAAAAGAATGCAAAACTCCAACCGATCAGGCACACGCGGCCCGGCACGGAATCAAGAGCAGCAAGAATCAGCGAGTAGGATGCGTCATCCGACGCAGCGCTGAACAGCCATGCAACCAGCACGATTAGCCCAACGCTCAGCGCCAGACCCGTCGCCCGGTGCAGGATCGAAAGCGTCATGGTGATGGGCCAACGATAAATCGAAAGGTGCGGCGACAGTGGCCTGTCGTTATTGCTCATGGAATCTCTTCTGGTTGTATGTGCTTGCCGTAAAGTAGGCGGCATTATCCTCAAAAATCGACACAGCGTCCTGCTTTTTCCCAGTCGCCATAGCGGGTGGGATCCAGGCCACCTCGGCCTCCGATCTCTTTTGGCGGCAGCTTCTCGGCCGGCGGGTTATTATTCGCGTCGGTCGCTTCCGTTTCAGCCTTATTTTTGGGGTCGTCGCTGCTCATGGCAAGAGTATGCCAGAGGCACCGGGGGGCTGCAGTACCGCTAACGAGGCAGAGAATTATGCACGCAATTTGCACTATCGAGGTTACCGGGCCCGACGCGCAGGCTTTCCTGCAAGGACAGTTGACCAATGACCTCAAGCGTTTGGATACGGAAGCCGAGATCCTGGCCGCGTGGTGTAACGCGAAAGGCCGTGTCATCTGGTTTGGCACCGTGCGCCCGATCGACGGTGGATTTGCCCTGTCAGCGCCCAGGGAAACCGCGAATGACATCGTTTCCCGGCTCACGACCTACCGGTTCCGCTCGAAAGTCGAGCTCGCGATTGTTGATGAAGGGACGACGGTTGGCGCGGATTTCCTCGTCGAACACGGCTATCCCTTCATCGGTGCCGGGCAGCTTGAACAATTTACGCCGCACATGCTGAATCTTGACCTGCTCGACGCGATCAGTTTCGACAAAGGCTGCTACACGGGGCAGGAAATCGTTGCGCGAACCCATTACAAGGGCGCCACCAAGCGTCGTACGCTCAGATTTGAAAGTACCCTGCCGGTCAACGCTGGCGACAAGGTCACGCTGGAAGGCCGCGATATTGGCGATGTCCTCAACGTTGCTGGCAACAATTTGCTGGCGGTCGTACCTGCGGATAAGTGGAACGAGGCCCTGCGCATCGGCGATGCGCGGTTAACCGCTATTCCTCTGCCGTACATGACACCGGATTCGAACCATTAGCAAACTGGCGAATCCAGGCTTGCGGCGGCGGCTTCAATGGCTCGTTGCAACATTGCTCACTCGCCAATATCTTCGTTCCATAAAGAATCGTTGTCCCGAATAAACTTTTGCATCAGTTCGAAGCACTCTGCATCGTCGACGATCTCCAACTCGACGCCACGAGCGCGTAAATAAGCTTCAGGCCCCTGAAACGTCCGGTTCTCACCGATGACGACGTGCGGAATCTTGTAAAGCAATATTGCGCCGCTGCACATGTCGCAGGGCGACAATGTCGAGTACAAAACTGCGCGCTGGTAGTCGCCGGCACTCATCCTTCCTGCATTTTCGAAGCAATCCATTTCTGCGTGAAGTATCGGACTGCCCTGCTGCACCCTTCGGTTGTGCCCCCGGCCGACAATCTCGTCATCGATCACCATGATTGAGCCTATTGGGATCCCGCCGCTACCCAAGCCCTTTCTGGCCTCCTGAATTGCAGCATCAAGGTATTTTTTCAACATATGGCATCAGTGTAGGACATCGAATGACGCAACTATACGTTATGGCTGACTGCCATTGCGATGAGGCATTCCGCTTAGTCGAACACCTCGGGACGCATGTGCGGAAACAGCAGGACATCACGAATGGAAGCCGAGTCTGTCAACAGCATCACCAGTCGATCAATCCCGATACCGATGCCGGCGGTCGGCGGCATGCCGAATTCGAGTGCACGGATGTAATCGTGATCGTAGGCCATGGCTTCATCGTCGCCGGCAGCCTTGTTCTCGACCTGGGCACGAAAACGTTCGGCCTGATCCTCGGGATCGTTGAGCTCTGAAAATCCGTTCGCGATTTCACGGCCTGCGATGAAGAATTCAAAACGATCGGAAACGAACGGATCGTCGTCGTTCTTGCGCGACAGCGGCGACACTTCGGTCGGGTAATGCGTCACGAAAGTCGGCTCGCGCAGATGTTCTTCGCCTGTCGCGTCGAATATCTCAATCTGCAACTTGCCTTCGCCGTAGTTATCGTGCACGGCAATGCCGAGCTTCTTGCAATACTCGACGAGATAATCCCGGTCACGGATTTTCGACATGTCGAATTCCGGATTGTAAATCCGGATCGCGTCCTCGACCGTAATGCGCTTGAATGCCTTGCCGAAATCGAAGGTCTCGCCCTGGTAAGTGACCAGCGTGGTGCCGAGTACTGCTTCGGACATGCCATGCAGCATGGCCTCCGTCATATCGATCCAGTCGGTGAAGTCGGCGTACGCGCGGTAGGCCTCCATCATCGTAAATTCCGGATTGTGCTGCGTCGATACACCTTCGTTGCGGAAATTGCGGTTGATTTCGTACACGCGATCAAAGCCACCGACAATGAGGCGCTTCAGGTTCAGCTCAGGCGCAATCCGCAGGTAGAGTTGCATGTCGAGGGCATTGTGATGCGTTGTGAAAGGACGTGCATTAGCTCCGCCCGCCAAAATCTGCATCATGGGTGTCTCGACTTCCATGAAATCGGCGGCCTCGAGAAAGGAACGCATGTAAGTGATGATTTGCGATCGCGTGCGAAAAACTTCGCGACTGGATTCGTTGATAATCAGATCGACGTAGCGTTGCCGGTAGCGGGTTTCCTGGTCGGAGAGGCCGTGCCATTTTTCCGGGAGCGGTCGCAATGATTTCGTCAACAAGCGGGCGCTATCGGCCATTACCGTCAGTTCGCCGGTTTGGGTTCGGAACAACTCGCCCTGCGTCCCTACGATGTCGCCGACGTCCCACTTCTTGAATGACTGGTAAACACCTTCCGGCAGGCGATCGCGTTCCAACCGGATCTGGATTTGACCGGATCGGTCCTGCAACTTGATAAAGCTCGCCTTGCCCATGACACGCTTCGCCATCATGCGGCCGGATACGGCGACCTTGATGTGTTCATCGCGCAGCGCTTCGTCTTCGTGTGATTCGAAGGTCTGGTGCAATTGCCCTGCCAATGCATTGCGCCGAAAATCGTTCGGAAACGCATTGCCGCTTTCGCGCAAGGCATCGAGTTTGGCGCGCCTTTCGGCGATCAGCTTGTTTTCGTCTTTTTCTTCAGTCACGAGTACTTATAGTCCCTGTTTCAGGCTCGCCTCGATAAAGGCATCCAGCCCGCCATCCAATACTGCCTGAGTGTTACCGGTTTCGACGCCCGTACGCAAATCCTTGATGCGGCTCTGGTCGAGTACGTAGTTGCGTATCTGGCTGCCCCAACCGACGTCCGCTTTGTTTTCCTCGACGATGGATGCCGCCCTTCTGCGTTCCTGCATTTCCAGTTCATACAGCTTCGCCTTCAGCTGATTCATCGCCGTGGCCTTGTTCTTGTGCTGCGAACGGTCGTTCTGGCATTGCACGACAGTATTCGTTGGCAAGTGCGTAATTCGCACAGCGGATTCCGTACGGTTTACGTGCTGCCCACCCGCACCACTGGCGCGGTAGACGTCGATGCGCAGATCGGAGGGATCAATTTCGATGTCGATATCGTCGTCAACTTCCGGAGACACGAAAACCGATGCGAACGAGGTGTGACGTCGATTGCCCGAGTCGAAGGGTGATTTGCGAACCAGGCGATGCACGCCCGTTTCGGTGCGTAACCAGCCGTAGGCATACTCGCCGATGATGTGCACGGTGGCACTCTTGATGCCGGCAACCTCGCCTTCCGATGCTTCGATCACCTCAGCTTTATAGTCGTGGTCTTCCGCCCAGCGCAGATACATGCGCAGAATCATCTCTGCCCAGTCCTGCGCTTCCGTGCCGCCGGCGCCGGACTGGATGTCGAGATAAGCGTTGTTGGTGTCCATTTCGCCCGAGAACATGCGCCGGAACTCAAGACCCGCAACGACAGTCTCGAACTTTTCGACATCCGACTCGACTTCGCCGACGGTGCCCTCATCGCCCTCGTCGATGGCCATGGCCAGCAACTCGCCAGCGTCTGCCAGTCCTGTTGAGAGCTCGTTCAGACTGGTAACGACCTGCTCGAGCCTGGCTCGCTCCTGCCCCAGCGCCTGCGCACGTTCCGGATCATCCCAGACACCGGGCTGCTCCAGCTCGCGCTCGACTTCAGTTAGTCTTTCCGCCTTGGCCTCGTAGTCAAAGATACCTCCTCAACGCGTCGGCGCGTTCAGTCAGGTCGACTATCGATAATTTGATTTGGCTGGTTTCCATGCTGGCTGCTTTCAACGATGTGGCGGAAAAGGGCGCGATCTTATCACGCGGAACGGCCACTAAGAGGCGCAATTTGCTCGACGATCAGCTGCGGGTTTTCGACGCCGCGAAATTCGTTCACATCCAGCGTGTAGGCCAGCTGAACTACGCCGCGGTACACATCGCCAGCCTGGCCGAAAGCGATCGCATCGACGACATTGCCACCTTCCGCCGAACGCACCCGTAGTTTCAGATGATTTTCCCCGACCGTACGTTGTTCGACGATGTCGAAATCGCCACTCCACATCGGTTCGGGAAACGCCGATCCCCAGGGGCCAGCGTCGCGCAACGATCGTGCAAAGCTAAGGCTCAGGGCAGATTGTGGCAACGCACCATCCGTAACGATCGCACCGCTGAAGTCCGCGTCCGGATAGAGTCGCCGCATCTGCTCCGCCGCGATGCGCTTGAAGTCGTCCAGCGCAGACTCGGCTATCGTCAGGCCGGCCGCCATGGCGTGGCCGCCGAACTTCTCGATCAAACCCGGCCGCGCCGTTGCAATCGCTTCCAGCAGATCGCGGATGTGCACGCCCTGCACGGACCGGGCCGAGCCTTTCAGGTAGCGCGTATCTTCGCGCGCAAATGCAATGGCTGGGCGATGGCAACGTTCCTTGACACGCGCCGCGATCAGGCCAACGACACCTTGGTGCCAGGAACTGTCGTACACGCATACGCAATCCGGCCAGCGTTGTTGGCCTAAGCGGTCGACGTAACGAAATGCCTGCTCCCGCATGGTCGCCTCGATATCCCGACGCTCGCCGTTGATCTGATTGAGGATCCGCGCATACTCGTTTGCCGTTTCTGCGTTATCTGTC
>JAOUNH010000193.1 GCA_029881055.1 Gammaproteobacteria bacterium | reverse complement strand
GCGGTTTACTAACATCGAGTGACAATGCTGCGGCAGATGTCATTGCCAGCGGCGGCGAGACCTACTACTCAGGCCTGTCCGACTTCTTTTTCCAGGTCGTGTTTGTCGCAACGGCCATGTCCATCGTTTCTGGCGCCGTAGCAGAGCGTATGAAACTCTGGGCGTTCTTCGCGTTCGCGGTCGTCTTAACCGGATTCATTTACCCGGTGCAGGGCTTCTGGAAATGGGGCGGCGGTTTTTTGCAGGAAGCGGGCTTTCTCGATTTCGCGGGATCCGGCGTGGTTCACCTTTGTGGCGCGGCAGCGGCACTTGCCGGCGTGTTGCTGCTTGGTGCCCGCAAGGGCAAATACGGCAGCGGTGGACAGATTAACGCTATCCCCGGTTGCAACCTGCCGATGGCGACGCTCGGTACCCTGATTCTCTGGCTCGGCTGGTTCGGCTTCAACGGCGGTTCCGAACTCAAGGTCTCCGATGTCGCCGAAGCGAACTCCGTTGCCCTTGTATTCGTCAACACCAATATGGCGGCGGCCGGCGGACTCATCGCAGCCTTGCTGCTCGCAAGATCCTGGTTCGGCAAAGCGGATCTCACAATGGCACTTAACGGCGCACTCGCGGGTCTTGTTGCGATCACCGCGGAGCCACTGACGCCGGAACCTCTCGTCGCCACGCTGATTGGCGGAGTTGGCGGACTGCTGGTCGTCCTGTCCATCGTCGGACTCGACAAGCTGAAGATCGATGATCCAGTTGGTGCCATCTCGGTCCACGGCGTGGTCGGAATCTGGGGCTTGCTGGCCGTCTGCATTTCCAATCCTGACGCGACATTGCCGGTGCAACTGCTGGGCATCGCCTGCATATTCGGCTGGGTATTCGGTGTGAGCTTCGTGGTCTGGTTCATCCTCAAGATGACGGTAGGCATCCGAGTTTCCGAGGAAGAAGAGTACGAAGGCGTGGATATCAGTGAATGCGGCCTCGAGGCTTACCCGGAGTTCACCGCCGCCGAGTAACATAATCCCCTTTCCCCAGGAATAGTTATTTATTTAAATAACAGTAACTTAGCGGGCCTTCGGGCCCGTTTTTTTTATTTTGCGGCCGGAAAAATGCACGCTACTGCCTGTGATCGTGATCACGTTAAGATGGCGCCATCCGTGCTCTAATATGCGCATGAAAACACAACGTTTCTTAAGTAGTCTCGCCGTTCTTGCGCTCACCGTGGGCAGCACCTCCTACGCCGACGAAATCTACAAGTGGATTGATAAGGATGGCAACGTCCACTACGAGGACCGCCCGTCTGAAGTGTATTCGGGGGAGCGTTTGCAGACGTCCTACAATCGCACGGACAGCGCCAACGTTCAGCAACGCGTGCAAGCGCTACAGGACAGCACGGCCGCCCGCAACGAGGCGAGAGCAGAAAGAGACGCGCAGACCGCAACGGCCGCAGAAAATCGCGCGGCTGCCGAAGAAAAAGCGACGAAGTGCGAGAAATATCGAGCCCAGTTAAAAATGATGCTCGAGACACCGCGCGTATACCGCGAGGATGCAAACGGTGAGCGATCCTATCTCGATGACGTCCAGAAAGAAGAAGCGCGTTCGCAAGCAGAGGCGCTTATCAAGGAAACCTGCAACACCTAAACTCCGATGATGAGGTCTGGTACCTCACATTAGTGACATTGCCGGCGCTACAATACCGGCTTGTGCAACAGGAGTGCTGGACCGATCGCTGCCAGGGACCCCAACAACGATACTTCCCAGGCCTACCTGCCTGACTTTTGTGCTGCCAGCACGCTTTTCATAGTAGTGCTGGTCGCAGAACTCATTGCGTTCGCCCTGACACTTGCTTCCTACGGTCCGGACCAGGCGTTCCTGATCGAACTTTCCAAGATTTCGTTCCTGATCCTCTGGATCGCATTGCTGGGCACGGCCCTCATGTGTCAGCTCAAGGTCTACCTTGAACGGACGGGACCGACGCGCGCCTTTGTCATCGGCTTCGTCGTCCTTGTGGTGACCTCCCTCGTCGTAGCTGAGGGTGCCTGGCAACTCACGCGTATTTTTGGCGAGTCTTTGATCATCGACGACACGCATTCGACTTTCCTGCTGCGGACCTTCGCGATCAGCGCCATCGTCATGGCGCTCGCAATGCGCTACCTGTACGTATCCAGCGAGTGGCGGCGCAGCATCGTACTTGAAGCGCAGGCACGCATTAGTGCTTTGCAGGCACTGATTCGGCCGCACTTTCTGTTCAACAGCATGAATACAATCGCGTCGTTGACGCGTACCGATCCCTCTCGTGCGGAAGAGGCTGTCGAAGACCTTTCCGACCTCCTCCGTGCAAACCTGGGAAGCTCCACCAACCGCTCCTCGCTCAAACAGGAATTCGAAACCGCGGCAATATACCAGCGCATCGAAAAACTGCGTCTTGGTGATCGCCTTGCCGTGCGTTGGGATATCGGCTCGCTGCCCATGCGGGCAAAAATTCCAAGCCTTACCATCCAGCCCCTGCTCGAGAATGCGATCTATCACGGTATAGAATTGTTGCCCGAAGGCGGCGAGGTTCGGGTTTCCGGCAAGAAGGACGGTGATCACCTCGAAATTTCGATCTCCAATCCCGTCGCCGCAGGAGAGAAGCGGAGCAGCGGCAACAAGATGGCGATGTCCAATATCCAGCAGCGATTCGAACTCGCGTACGGGAGCAAGGCCAATGTGAAAGTAGACAGTGGCAGCGACAGGTTTACGGTGACGCTTCGATTTCCGCTCGACATGGAAACGTCATGAGAGTCCTGGTCGTCGATGACGAGCAGCCGGCACGTGAAAGGCTAAAGCAGTTGCTGCAGGACGAAGCTGGCTACGACTGCGTAGGTGAAGCGGGTAACGGCAGCGATGCAGTTCGTATGGCCGCCGAAATGCGACCGGACATCGTTTTGCTCGACATTCGCATGCCGGGTATGGACGGAATCGAAACCGCACACCACATGAACTCGCTGGAGCATCCGCCTGCGATCGTTTTTACGACTGCATACGACGAATACGCTATCGATGCCTTTGATGCTCGCGCTATCGGCTATGTCCTTAAGCCAGTACGTCGCGCCAGACTCACCGGCGCCCTCGATCACGCATCACGTCTCGCACCTCGAGCGCTAAAATCCGTCGCGACAGAAGCCCGGTTGAGCACCGCGAGAAGGCACATTTGTGCGCGCGCACATGGCGAGCTGCGCCTGATTCCCGTCACCGACATCTTTTGTTTTCGGGCCGACCAGAAATACGTGGCAGTCGACCATGAAAACGGGCAGGACCTCATAGACGATTCGCTGACGGCGCTCGCCGACGAATTCAGTGACGATTTCATCCGCATTCACCGGGGCGCACTGGTGGCACTGCGGTACATCGATCGCGTCGAGCGGACCGCGGACGGAAGAAGCCTCGTTGTATTGCGCAGCGGCTCGCATGTCGACGACAAAGAGCTGATAATCAGCCGCCGGCACCTCGCAGAAGCACGCCGGCGTTTGAAAGGAGTCTAGTCGTTTGATTATTCGTATCGCCACTCGCAAGAGTGCCCTGGCGCTTTGGCAGGCCAACCATGTCGCTGCGGCGCTGCGCGCGCTGCCGGGAGTTTCGGGCACGGAACTTCTGCCGCTGTCCACCCGGGGGGATGAGATTCTCGACAGGAGCCTGCAAAAAATCGGCGGCAAGGGCCTGTTCATCAAGGAACTCGAAGTCGCCATGCAAAACGGCGCTGCCGACATCGCCGTTCATTCGATGAAGGACGTCCCCGCGGAAATGCCTGAGGGGTTTTGCCTCGCGGCGATTATGACCCGCGCCAATCACCGGGACGCGCTGGTGGGCGGTGACGGAATCCGGCTTCAGGACCTGCCGCAGAAGGCCCGTATAGGCAGCTCCAGTTTGCGGCGCCAGGCGCAACTGAAAATGCTGCGGCCGGATTTACGCATCGAGCCACTGCGAGGCAACGTCAATACACGACTTGCGAAGCTCGCCAACGGCGACTATGACGCGATTATTCTCGCGGCCGCCGGGCTCGAACGGCTGGAGCTCGATCATCATATCAGCCAGCAGTTCTCGCCGGCTGAAATGCTGCCTGCGGCTGCACAAGGCGTACTCGGTATCGAATGCCTGTCGGACAGAACGGAATTGCGGACGATATTGGGCAAGCTCAACGACCCGGTCACTGTTTTGACCACGACGGCAGAACGGACGATTTCCCGGGCGCTACAAGCGAGCTGCCAATCGCCTGTCGCCGCCTTTGCCACGATCGAGAATCAGACGCTCAAACTCACCGCACTCGTTGCACACCCGGACGGCTCGCAGTCCATCCGTGACAGTGTGTCCGGGGACGCTGCGGATGCAGAAGAGCTCGGCAGAACCCTCGCGGCACGCTTACTTGAGAAAGGCGCGCGCGAGTTGCTGGACACCATCGAGGCTATGCATGGCTGACACCCCACTTAAGGGGCTGGGCGTGCTCGTCACACGTCCGCGTGCACAGGCCGCCGAACTCATGGCCGCCATCGAGGACCAGGGTGGCATAGCCATATCGTTTCCGGTTATCGAGATCGTGCCACGAGCAGCATCAGATGTTGCCGCTGATGTCGCCGCTTTGCCGCATCCGGATATCGCCCTTTTCGTCAGTCGCAATGCCGTCTACCACGGACTTGCTTACGCCAATGGTGCGCTCAAGGGAGCCACAGGCCCGACAACGGCAGCGGCGATCGAGGCGGCTGGTGCCAGTGTGGAAATCATGCCCGCCAGCGGCTACGACAGTGAAAGTCTGCTTGCGGAGCCGGCACTGCAGGACGTCGCTGGCAAACAGGTCCGGATAATCCGCGGCGGCGGCGGCCGCGAGCTACTGGCCAGTACGCTAACCGAGCGCGGCGCACACGTTCATTATTTGTCAGTTTATGAGCGCCGACTGCCTGAGAGCAGCCGCCAGTCCCTCGCCAAAATTGAGGCGGCGTGGCGAGATGGCAAGATC
>JAOUNH010000192.1 GCA_029881055.1 Gammaproteobacteria bacterium | reverse complement strand
GTATGCAGCGCTCGTATCCACCATGACGATCTGCCCATCGTGGTCAACACTGGCCTCCATACGCAGGGAAGATTCGGGCCATGCATGGTCCGGAAAGGCGATAACAAAATCGTTGATTGCGACTAACCAGTCGCTCTCGGAGACATCAACTTCGACGCGACCTCTCAGATCGAATTCATCACCTGCCGCGAGACTGACATTCACGAAATCGAGCTCTGCAACCGCTGTGGTGACTCGGCCGTTGGCGTAAGCCAGAGCCAGCTCGAGGTCACCGACACCGGAATGGAGTTGCCGATCGCCTTGCGTCAATGCCGACCAACCGGCCAGGCTGATGTCCTCAGCATCAACGAGAATGTCCCAGCTGCGTTCCTCGGCAGGCTCTAAAAGCAGCTGGACTGCTGATACACCGAGTTGTTTGCCCATCTGGGCTGGCAGGCGGATATCGGCATTGGCCGCAATTCGATTGCTGTCGACGCTGACGCTGGCTCTCGGTATCGCAAAAAACAGCGGACGCTGGGCATTGTGCTGAATTAGCCGCAATTCGATGTCTTCACCAATGACCTCAATCTGCGTTAATGGCGTTACCGATCCCGCCGCGCCTGATTGCCACAAGTCCTGCACGGGGATGCCCTGCACCCGGTAGCTGCCGTCTTCAAGCTGGCGAATATTGACGGCGGTATCGTGAATTACCAAGCGGTCAACGACCAGCGCCTGTTCAAAAAGCAGACGCATGAATCCGACGCCGACACGGACTTCTTCGGCCGCTACGATACGAGTACCGCTCTCGGGACGAATCAGCTCGGCTTCGTGGAAACTAAGTTCAGGACCACTCAGGCCCCAGCGCGCGTCCATGCCGGAGAATTCAACCTGCATGCCAATCGCGGCGCTGGCCCAGCCTTTGATTTCATCCTGGTACTCCGGAACACGCGGCAGAAATAATCGAAACAACCCGACGGCAATGGCGAGCAGGATCACGACACATGCCGCCAGGTAGGCCAGGAATTTCACAATATGCTGAAAAAATCGCTTCATGGTTGCGGCTCGCCCCGTTTCACATCAGCACCACGTCAAACTGATCCTGAAGATACAGCGACTCCGTCTGCAGGCGGATCGATTTACCGCTTTGCGCTTCCAGTTCGGCAAGACTGCCGGCCTGCTCGTCCAGCAGCAGGCCAATGACTTCCTCGTGCGCCAGAACCAGCGCCTCACTGAATTCGAACTGCCGTGACTGCCGGATGATTTCACGGAAGATCTCGAAACAGACCGTTTCGGCCGACAACACGAAGCCACGGCCGCTACAACTGTGACAATCATTGGTCAGAATATGCTGCAGACTTTCACGTGTGCGCTTGCGCGTCATTTCCACGAGTCCGAGGGGCGACAGCGGTGAAATCTGGTGACGGGCGTGATCGCGAGCCAGCGAATTTTCCAGCACCTGCAACACGTTATTGCGATGATCCTCCTCCAGCATGTCAATGAAATCGATAATAATGATGCCGCCCAGGTTTCTGAGTCGCAGTTGCCTGGCGATGGCGACCGCGGCCTCAAGGTTGGTGCGATAGATGGTCTCTTCGAGATTTCGGTGGCCGACATAAGCGCCCGTGTTGACGTCGACGGTCGTCATCGATTCGGTCTGGTCGAATATTATATAACCACCGGATTTTAATGAAATACTTCGATCAAGGGATTTTCGAATTTCGTCTTCTATGCCGTGCAGATCAAAGATCGGTCGACGCCTTTCATAGCGCTCCAGTGCCGTCCGCGTACCCGGCAGGTAGGTATCGATAAATTCCTGCATCGCGATGAAATCCGCCTGGGAATCCACCAGAATTCGCTCCACGTCCGTCGATACCAGGTCGCGCAACACGCGCAAGGGCAACGACAGATCCTCATGTATCAGCGATTTTGCTTTACCATCCCTGCACCGTTGCTGAACAAGCTCCCACAGTTTCAGCGCGTAACGAAGGTCTGCCAGGATCGTGTCTTCGGAGCAACCCTCGGCGACCGTCCTGACAATAGCTCCGCAACTCTGCCCCTCTGCCTCAAGCAAGCGCTCAACCATGCTCCGCAATCGTTCGCGCTCTTGCTCATCGTCGATCCGGGCAGAAACGCCGACCGTCGTGCTGTGCGGCGTCAGAACGAGGTGGCGGGACGGCAGAGTGACAAAGGTCGTGAGTCGCGCACCTTTGTTGCCCAGCGGATCTTTGGCAACCTGCACCATGATGTTTTCGCCTTCTCGAACCAGGTCCTTGATATTCGGAAGGTTTTCGCCGTTCCCGGTAGCCGTGGGCGTCGCGATGTCGGAAACGTGCAGGAAGCCCGTTCTATCGAGGCCGATATCCACGAAAGCCGCCTGCATCCCGGGCAGAACCCGCGAGACGCGGCCCTTGTAAATGTTGCTGATGAGGCCGCGCCTGGCCGAACGCTCAACATAAACTTCCTGGAGCACGCCGTTCTCGAGCAGTGCCGCGCGCACCTCGCTCGAGGTAACGTTTACCAGTATTTCTTCTTTAAATGATTCGTCCGTCATTTCCGCCTGGCCAAAATCTCGATTCCCACCGCTTTCAACAGCTGGATTGTTTCAAATACCGGCAGTCCCATCACGCCGGAGTAGCTGCCATGGATCGCGTACACAAACGCACCGCCCAGGCCCTGAATGCCGTAGGCGCCTGCTTTGTCGCAAGGCTCACCACTTTGCCAGTAGGCCAACGCCTCGTCCCGGCCTATTTCGCGAAACTGCACCTCCGTGGTCGACAGCGCCGTCAGGGTTCGCTCCGGGGTTTTCAGTGCCACGCCCGTGAACACTGTATGGGTGCGTCCGGAAAGCGCCATCAGCATATCGACCGCATCATTCTCGTCCCCGGGTTTGCCCAATACGCGATCATCGAGGACGACCACGGTATCGGCACCCAGGACGAAACCCGGCACCGTCACACGCTCTGCCTTGGCGGCCGCCAACCGCAAGACCAGGGCGGAAGGTACCTCGCCTTCATGGGGGCTCTCATCCGTTTCGACCGGGACGACATCGAAATCGATACCGAGTGTCTGCAAAATCTCGCGACGTCGCGGCGAGGTCGAGGCCAGGTGCAATTTTGGCAGAGCGGGCATGACGATGGATTACACCCGGTGGTATGGATGGCCGATTTGTAAAGACCAGGCGCGGTAAAGCTGTTCAGCCAACAGCGTTCGCACCATGCCGTGGGGCAGGGTTAGCCGGGACAGGGACCAGAGCTTGTCGGCTCGTTGTCGCACCGGGTCGGACACGCCGTCCGGCCCCCCGATGATGAAGCACAGATCTCGTCCGTCCGCTTGCCACTCGGCCAGCCTGTCCGCGAGTTCCTGGCTGCTGAATTGCGTGCCGCGTTCGTCGAGCAGGACGACCTGCTCCGCCGCATTGAGTTTGGCAAGTATCAAGTCGCCTTCGGCATCCATTGCCTGGCGTGATTTGTCGTTCTTCTTGCGATGCACTGTAGGAAGCGCGTCAAGGCGAAATTTCCACTCGCGCGGATAGCGACCCGTGTAGTTGCCGAAAGCGTCGTCCACCCAGGACGGTTGCCGGTCTCCAACGGCCAGGATTCGAATATGCACGGCCTATCCCTCTGTCGCCGCAGCCTCTCCAGACGCGCTAATCGACCAGAGCTTCTCCAGGTTATAGAACTCGCGCACTTTCGGCAGCATGACATGCACCAGGGCATCATTCAGGTCCAGCAATACCCACTCGCCGCCCTCTTCGCCTTCGACGCCGATCGGCCGGTGGCCTGCCGCTTTGGATTTTTCCGCAACATTGTCGACCAATGCCTGCACATGTCGCGACGACGTACCGCTCGCCACTATCATGAAATCCGTGACTGCCGTCATGCCGCGCACGTCAAGCTTGACTATATTAAGGCCCTTGATGTCGTCCAGAGCATCAACGACCAGTTCACTCAGTTGTTCGCTATTCATTCATTCCACTCATATATACGCCAGTCTCTTCAATCACGTCCCGCACCGCATCCGGCATCAAAAAACGCGGGTCACGACCGGCGGCGACCAATTCCCGAATTTCGGTCGACGCAATCTCAAGTTGCGTCACCGCATGGATATGGATGCGACCGTGGGTCGTACTGTGCAGGTCGTCGATTCTGTGCGTTCCGTATTCGGCGATCAGATCGCCCAGAGGGCCGATGTCCGGTGCCCGCCAGCCGGGACGATGTGCGACAACGATGTGGGCAAAATCCAGAATTTCATCCCATCGGTACCACTTCGGCAATCCGAGGAAGGCGTCCATCCCTACGATCAGACCCAGGGAACGCCCGGGAAACTCCCCGCGCAACTCTTCCAGCGTGTCGACGGAATAGGACGGTCCTTCGCGACGCAGTTCGCGGTTGTCGCTGACGAATCCTTGCTGACCGGTGATCGCGGCATCCACCATGCGAAACCGCAATCCCGCATCCGCAAATGTCGTGCCGCGGTGCGGTGGATCGCCGCAGGGGATGAAGCGAACGGCTTCAAAATCGAGTGCCTCGAGCATCTCGAACGCGGTCCGAAGGTGGCCATAATGAATCGGATCGAAGGTGCCGCCAAAAATGCCAATTGGCCTCATCTTGCCAGGCCCACGACGACATCGGTCGCCATTTGCCAGGGGTTGCCCGCGCGCTGTCCTTTGGCAGCCGCATCGGCGCGACCGGTCGCTTGCAGCATTTTATGAAAGTCACCGTGCTGGTGCCGACCGATGCAACTGCGCACGAGGCCCTGCCGCGTGCTCCATACGCCGGATCTTTGCATGGCACCGCCAAGATCGCCGCCTTGCCGAATAACATCATCGAGTTTGGCGAGCGTCCTGAGCTCCCTGGTCAAAGCCCACATTACAATGATGGGCTCGACGCCCTCGGCACGCAGACCACCCAGGATTTTCACGGATCGATTCGCATCGCCAGCGAGCGCGGCATCGGTCAATTTGTAAACGTCATAACGGCTGCTGTTTGCCACTGCATTACTGACATCCCGAGCACTCACCTTGCCCTCGCCAAGTATCAGACGCA
>JAOUNH010000191.1 GCA_029881055.1 Gammaproteobacteria bacterium | reverse complement strand
GGGCCATGTTTGTTGCGCTGGCTCGCGCCTGTTCGTGCAGGAGTCCGTAGCGGACGAAGTGATTGCGAAACTGAAGGACCGCATGGAAACCTTGATCGTCGGCGATCCACTCGACAAGAACACCGATATCGGCGCGATCAATTCGTCAATGCAACTGAAGAAGATCCAGTCCTACCTGAAAATCGGCCAGTCCGAGGGCGCCACAATGCACCAGAGTTCCTGCAGCGTGCCGAAAAAAGGCTACTGGTGCCGGCCAACGATTTTCACGGGCGTATCGCAGTCGAGCCGCGTCGTGCAGGAGGAGATATTCGGGCCGGTGCTGGCGATACAGACCTTCCGTCGCTATGACGAAGCGCTGGTAAAAGCGAACAACACGCCTTACGGACTGTCGGGCGGCGTGTGGACTGACAAGGGCTCGAAAATTTTCAAGATGACCCAGGACCTGCGCGCCGGTGTGGTCTGGGCGAATACCTTTAACAAGTTCGATCCGACATCGCCCTTCGGTGGCTACAAGGAAAGCGGCGTCGGACGCGAGGGCGGGCTGCATGGCCTCGATGCTTACGTGAAGCTTGGAGCGAGATAATGGCCAGCAAACGAATCGCAGTCGCCAAAACCTACAAGATCTACATCGGTGGCAAGTTTCCGCGCACGGAGTCGGGGCGATACTTTGCGCACAAAGACAAGAAAGGCAATGTCGTTGCGAACATGTGTCGCGGCAGTCGCAAGGACTTTCGAAACGCGGTCGTCGCTGCGCGCAATGCAGAGGCCGGGTGGGCAAGAGCGAGCGCCTATTTGCGCGGCCAGATTCTGTACCGGATAGCCGAGATGCTCGAGGGGCGGCGTGAGCAGTTCATCGCCGAACTCGTTTTGCAGGGTGCAACTCAGAAGGCGGCCGAAAAAGAAGTCGACCAGTCTATCGACAGGCTGATCTATTACGCCGGTTGGGCAGACAAGTACCAACAGGTTTTCAGTGCGGTCAACCCGGTCAGTTCGTCACACTTCAATTTCTCGGTGCTGGAGCCAACGGGTGTGGTGTCGATACTGGCGCCCGACAACAGCGGATTGCTGGGTCTGATTGGCAATGTCGCGCCGGTAATCGCAGGCGGCAACACCTGCGTCGTGCTTGCGTCGGAAAGCAAGCCGCTCTCGGCCGTGAGTTTTGCCGAAGTCCTGCACGCATCGGATGTGCCGGGCGGCGTGGTCAACATCCTCACCGGGTTTCGGTCGGAACTCACGGAGCAGTTCGCCTCGCACATGGATGTCAACGCCGTGATTTATTGCGACGGCAGTAAGGCGGTCGCAAAGTCCGTGCAAACGCTCGCAGCCGACAATATCAAACGCGTAATTGCGCGGGACCGGGTTGACTGGTCAGGCGACGCCGAGAATCCCTACCTGATACGCGACACGCAGGAAGTCAAAACGACCTGGCATCCTATCGGTAGCTGAGGGCCTAGCTGAAATCGTCGAGCAGGCCCTTCTCGATACGTGCGCCCAGTTGCTGGATCACCTTGGTGGCGCAGTAGGTGCCGTAGCGGGCGCAATCCTCGAGTGACCGGTCAGTGGCCCAGCCGTACAGGAATCCGGCAGAGTAGGCATCGCCTGCCCCCGTCGTATCTACGACTGTCTTGACAACATCCGCCGCCTGCTGAATTACCTTCTTGCCGTGCACAATGACGGATCCCTCTGCGGATCGCGTGACGGCGAACAGTGCATCCAGCGTCGACAAGGCCTTGATCGCGGGTTCAATGCCGCTGGTGCCAAGCAGCGCGTACACTTCTTCTTCATCGGCAACAACGATATCGGCGTCATTGCGCACGAAATCGTCGAACGACTCCCGATGTCTTTCGACGCAGTAGGAGTCGGACAGGGACAGCGCAACAGCCGTGCCATTTTTGCGCGCGATCGCGGCGGCTTTCTTCGCCAGCGCCGGGCCTTCGGCAATGTCCCAGACATAACCTTCCAGCAACAATGCTTTCGGCGCACCCACGGTCGACTCCGTGATGTCGGCGAGTGAGAGTCCCAGGCAGGCGCCGAGGTAGGTTTGCATCGTGCGCTGCCCACCTTCGGAAATCAGAACATGACTGCGCGCGGTCGGTGGGCCGTCAGTTGCAGGTTCGAGGCGAATATCGACGCCAAGTGACCGCATATCGTGATTGAATATCTCACCGAGCTGATCGTTGCGAACCTTGCCTATGTAGGCAGTGCTGCCGCCGAGATTGGCAACGCCTGCGATGGTATTTGCAACCGAGCCGCCGGACATCTCTGTCGCCGGACCCATCTTCGAATAGATAGCCTGCGCCTGGTTTTCGTCGATGAGTGTCATCGATCCGATGGGTGCACCAACGCTCTCGAGGAAAGCCTCGTCGACATGCGCCAGCACATCAACAATTGCATTGCTGATGCCGAGTAGTTGAACGGAATGGGTCATTTGATCCTGACGGGTAGTTTGCGGCGGCGCATAGCCTAGCAAAGTAGCGTCCGGTTCGCATAACTAATAGGGCCCTGGCGGCCCCGGATACGGTGGCGAATTCCCTGGCATGGCTGTATCTTTCGGAAGTCGCAGGACCTGGACCACCACCATGAGACGCTCTGCAAGTTTGCTGATACCACTGACCCTGATCCTGATCTATTACGGGGCCTGGGTCGCATTGGCGTACTTCCTGCTGACTCGCTATCCCGGTCTGACGGAATATCTCCCCGTCGGTGGCATTGACGATCTTCCCGGCGCAAACATCGATTCCTTTGAGCCTGTCTATACGAGCGTAGAGCGAAATCTCCTCACCGGCGCGGCACCCATCCGGCTATTTATCGCAAGTATCGGGGCGGCAATACTGTCTGTGCCGGTTTCCTGGGCCTATTTCATCACGAGCAGAGCAACTCGCATCGATCAGTCATTCCTGCAGACTATCCTGATTCTGCCGCTGCTCGTCACGGGTATCGCCATGATCGTGTTGAACAGCATCGCGCTCGCATTCAGTCTCGCCGGTATCGTCGCCGCAGTGCGATTTCGTTTTTCACTCAACCAACCGTCGGATGCCATGTATATTTTCGTTGCAATAGCGATCGGTCTCGGTGCCGGCATAGGCGCGCTCGGAATTGCGTACGTCATTTCGCTGCTGTTTGTTGTAGCGACCCTGGTAATCTGGAAACTCGAATACGGGAAGACTATGTCAGGACCGTTTCTGACGATGCTGACCCGGCGTGATGGCGGTGAAGATGAGTATTAAGCGGCGCAGCACTTGATGAGCCTGGAAGAAATAAGCGGTAGCAGCAATCGAAGCCTGTTGCTGGTGCATGGCCGTGACTTCAAACCCGCAGCAGAAGCGTATATGGACCTGTCCATAGCGGCGCTGCGTTCCGGTATCGAGCGCGATTATCCGGACTGTCTGGAAGGGTTCGATACCATGCACAAACGTATCGCATGGTATGGCGACCTGACGGCCGCGATACTGCATCGCCTTGGCAAGCGCTACGACGAAAGCCTGGACATTGGCGATCGCCATAACGCCCTGAATGCGTTGCGAGAAATCAATGCCCGCAAGCGCTTCGGGATCCGCCAATACGACCAGCTGCCGGGCAAGTCCGCCGTGCCCGAGGCGATAGTCGGCATCATTGCGCCGCTGCTCGGTGCGCTCGGCTTGTGTGTGCCGCTAATTCGTTGTGTTTCGAAGGACTTCGCGCGTTATTTTGACCGCAAGGCCGACTATGCGCTGCAGGTTCGGCGACGACTGCAGGAGCAGCTGTGCGCCCTAATGGATCGGGGAGACCGGATAGTCCTGCTGTCACACGGTAGCGGAAGTGTGGTCGCTTATGACGTGCTGTGGCAGCTTTCTCACGATCCGGATTTGAAAGAAAAATACGGTGACAAGAAGATCGAGCTCTGGATCACGCTCGGTTCGCCACTGGGCGACTCAAAGATCCAGAAACGGTTATTGGGTGCCAAGGAGAAGGCGGAAGCGAAGTTTCCGGTCAACGTGATTGCCTGGCACAACGTTGCCGCCGAAGATGACTACACCTGTCACGACAACACGCTGGCCGACGATTTCAAGCTAATGTTGAAGCAGCATGTCGTCAGCGCGGTGCACGACTACCGGATATTCAATCTCGCGGTTCGCTACGGCAGATCAAACCCGCACAGTTCGATCGGCTATTACATTCACCCGCGTGTTGCAAAGATTCTGGCGGACTGGCTACAGGACACGAGCGTAGTCGCTACGCCTAAATACACTTTTTGATGATTTCCTTTTCAAAGCGCTTCTCTGACCCGAGCACGTGATAAAAATCCTCTACGAACCGGGTCGTCACTTTAATTGACTGTTTGCTAAGCCCGCTGACTTCGTTGAGGACTGCCAGGATTTCATCGTGTTTTGCATTAAAGGTCGCGATCGTCGTTTCCAGTAAATCGTTGTTGACGCAACGTCCACGATAGAGCCGGTCCCGCACGCTGCGCAGCTTGAATCGAGGGTTGGGCCCGGCATGCGGAGCATTCACCAGCCCGGTCTGGTCGAAGTCGTACGGGATCGACCAGATTTTTTCGCCCTCGTTGCCGAACAGCACGTGATTGTGACAACAGGCTTCGCCCGGTATGCCCTGAATCATCGAGAAGTCGGTATTGCCGACGAGATACTGAAACACGGATACGAGGTTGGTGTAGTCGCGATCGAGAGAGCTGACCCTGGTTTTCGAGATGTCGAGAACTGACTTGTCGAGTCGCCTGGCCAGTCTGTCCTTGTCTTCGATAATGAATCCGTATCGAACGTCGTCCTGTTTTTTCCCTTCGGAGTCGACGTAAGTAATCCGCATCAGTCGAGCGCGGAAACTCGCGTCCGTCAATACGTTCAGTATTCGATAGGTGATGTATTCACGCAGTACGACCTGGTCGTATCGCTCGCTGCCCTGACAATGCGTTACCAGTTTCACTTTGTCCTGCTTGTGAAACAACGTGTCTTTGGTTTGTGACAGGGCAAAATTCAGCCGTATCGGCGGAAAATCACAGACATCTTTCTTGGCTCGGAACTTTCCGCGCGCGCGTATCTTGATATCGAATACATTAA
>JAOUNH010000190.1 GCA_029881055.1 Gammaproteobacteria bacterium | reverse complement strand
TGCGTTGTTTACCTGGTTGTGTGCAATCTGCCGCAACGAGACCAGCGACTGGCTGGCGAAGCAGGGCAGGTATCGGGAGCACATCGTCCTGGTCGAGGATTTTCCCGAGATCCGGGCGGCGGTCGAGTCGCTTCAGGTCCCCGATCAAATGAGCCCCGAACACAACTACAAGCGCGTGCAGTTGATACGCCTGATCCAGGTGGCACTTGACAAGTTGCCGGCCCGGTACGGCGATGTACTGGAGTGGAAGTACATTGAAGGGCATTCCATCAAGGAGATAGCGGAGAAGCTGGATATCGGTACCGAGGCGACACAGTCGCTGCTGGCTCGCGCAAAACGCGCATTTGCGGAAATCTATTCGACGCTGTCGGGCGGTCTGGATCAACAACTAACAGAGTCTATGAAGTGATGAGTGACATGGATCAATCGTTGGAAAAACTGCTGAGCGAAGCTTCACCACGGCCAGTACCGGCGGCTTCAGATACGGCCGCCGTTCGCGACGCAGTGCGTGCCGAGTGGCAGTTGGTGAGTGGCAGGCACAAGTCCCGGCAACGCATGCTCCGTTTCGCGGTGGCGGCAAGCGTATTGCTGGGCGTATTCGCAGTACTCAATACGCTGCGCGTGCCGGCTGCCCATGAGGAAAGGGTCGCATCGATTCAAAGGAGTTTCGGGTCGATCTATGTGCTCGGTGAGCAGTCGCAGTTGACGCCTGTCGCAGACCTGAAAACGATTCAGTCCGGACAAACCATAATCACCGGTGCTGATGCGGGTATCGCACTGGCCTGGAGCCGCGGTGGGTCTGTGCGTCTGGACAAGAATACGAGAGTTGAATTTCGAGACGATGACACTCTTTATCTCAAAGCAGGCCAGGTCTACTTCGACTCGACGCCATCGGAACTGGTTGCCGGGATATCAGCCGGCAGTATTGCTGCTTTTGAAGTAGAGACTGACTACGGACGCGTGACGCATGTCGGCACGCAGTTCATGACGGCCGTGGCTAGCGGTGAGTTGAAGGTATCGGTCCGCGAGGGACAGGTCGAAGTAGCGGGTCGCTACCACGAATATCAGGCGGCGAAGGGCGAACAGGTGAGATTTGTTGGTAGCCAGCAACCCGTCGTCACCCGTTTCAGCGAGTACGGTTCCGCGTGGGACTGGGTCGGCGCGACTTCTCCGCCGATCAATGTTGATGGCAAATCTGCCCACGAATTTCTGCTTTGGGCCGGACGCGAACTGGGTCGGGACGTTGTTTACACTAACGCGGCCGTTGAGCAGGAATTGAAAAATGCGACATTGCGCGGGGACATCGATTTGGCGCCAGCAGACGCGCTGAAAATGCGTATGGCGACGGCCGACATTGCCTGGCGGGTCGAAGAGGGGACAATCTACGTCGGAGAAAGCGAATAAATTAAAGCTGGTACTTGCTGCTAGCTGGCTTTTTTTCGCGGTGCCATCACTGGCGGCCGAGAGCCTGGCCGTGTCCGACAATCGTGATTTCAAAGGTCGGTCCGTTGCGGAGGTCATTGATGAGTTTCGTGACGACGGTGTTCCATTCGCCTATAGCACTAACCTGGTTACGGCGGATCTCGTCGTTCAATCGGAGCCGTCCCAAGGTTCCGCTCTCGAAATCGTCAGCCAGATACTGCGCCCGCACGGACTCATGATTCGCACCGATTCGGGCGTCCACCTGGTGGTTCGGGACACGAGTTCGGATCCGCGGGCGCAGGACACCACCGAGGCTCACAGCAACAAGACAGCCCCGACCAGTCCCGTTGAAAATGTCATTGTTTCTGCGAGCCGTTATGCGATCTCCCGCGATATCGCTGCATCGAAGTTTTCAATCGACCAGCGCACGATCCAAAACCTGCCGGATCTCGGTGAAGACCCGATTCGGGTAACCCAGCGCCTGCCGGGCGCTGCGGCCAGCGGTGCCTCGGCCCTGGCGCACTTTCGGGGCGGCGAAATGGGCGAGATCGGCATCATGCTGAACGGGCAATGGCTGTTCGATCCTTTCCACATTCGTGACTTCCAGAATATTTTCAGCGCGATTGACGCCCGTGCTGTCGAGGGCGTTGAGGTTTACACCGGCGGTTTTCCGGTGCGCTACGGGGACCGCATGAGCGGCCTCGTGTTGATGGACTCCGTTGAAACCGAGAGGGCGAGCCACAACGAAATTGGCATCAGTGTTTTCAATACGTCGCTACTCACAGCAGGTGCGAGCGGTAACAAAAGCTGGTTGTTGTCGGGGCGACGCGGCAACCTTGATCTCGTCATCGATCCGAAGTTCGGCCAACCTTCTTATTTTGATGTCTTCGGCGAATTCGCGATTGATATCACGCCGCGAACGCGGCTGTCCTTCAACACTTTGTATGCGGAAGACTCGATCGAAATAGTGCTCGAAACGGAACCTGCAGAACGCGACCAGTTGAGCAGTTCAACGCGAAATGCCCAGGTCTGGGTGCGACTTGACAGCCACTGGTCCGACACTTTGAGCAGCACGACGGTCCTTTCATCGACCAATTACAGTAACAGGCGCAACGGTTACGCCAACGATATGGAGAAGATGGTCGCGGGGGTACAGGATGACCGGGACGTCACCCAGTTCGGCATTCAGCAGGACTGGCTCTGGACTCCGTCAGAATCGCATTGGACGCAGTGGGGAATTACTGCCAAAGCTGGCAAAGCGGACTACCGTTACGACGGTCGCGCCGAGTATTTCGGCCTGCAGGCTATGTATGAAGGCCAGGTTCCGGATATTACCCGGTCGGTGGTCGCCAACCCCGAGGGTGGCAGCTATGCGTTCTATGTTTCCGATCGCTGGCGGCTTTCGGACAAGGCGATCATCGAGTGGGGGCTCCGCTGGGATGACCAGACGTATACGGACCTCAATTCGGATTCGCAGTTGAGTCCACGGTTGAGTTATCTGCATCGAGTCGGCGAGAAGACGGAATTGCGTATCAGCGTCGGGCGATACTTCCAGTCCCAGCCCATTCAATCGCTACAGGTTGAAGACGGGGTGTCGAACTTTTGGCCGGCACAACGTGCGGACCACGTCATCCTGGGAGTTCAACACCTGTTTGCCAACGACCTGTCGATGCGCGCCGAACTGTTTTACAAGGATATCGGTCGTGTCCGGCCGCGATTCGAAAACCTGTTCGATCCACTGGGTTTGATGCCCGAATTGCAGCCCGATCGAGTGCGACTGGAGCCCAGTAGTGCAAGGGCTCGCGGTGTTGAACTTTCGTTCGACCGGACGTCCGAAAGATTTGGCTGGTGGGCCTCCTACACCTGGTCAAACGCGACGGACGAGATCGATGCAACTACCGTGCTGCGCAGCTGGGACCAGCGGCACTCGTTACAGGCGGGTATCGAATGGAAAAAAGATCAGTGGGATATGTCGGCGGCAACCAGCGTTCATACCGGCTGGCCGACAACAGATCTCTTCATGACAGACGATGGCACTGTCGTTCCCGGACCTCGAAATGCGCTGCGTCACGGCACTTACGCGAGCGTCGACGTTCGTGTCAGTCGGCGGTTCGATGTCAAGCGCGGATCACTTTTGGCCTTTGTTGAGATTTCGAATCTTTTCAACCGGCGCAATGAGTGCTGTCTCGACTGGGATATCGAAGAGGGCCCCGACGGCGAAGATGCTCTGGAACGAGGCAAGGACTACTGGATGCCGATGCTCCCGGCCATCGGTATCCTCTGGGAGTTCTAGCGTCATAGCAGCATTGTTGGCACGCGCAGGGAATCCACGGCGCGTCGATACATTTCGATATGGTCGCCAACAGCGATCTGGTCTTCATCGATAAAGCCCGCGGCCCGGTTTTGCACTGCCGTTGTTAGCGGATTCATGTTGTTGCCGGGTTCACTGCGACGCGTCATGACGTAAGGGACGCCTCGAGTCAGAATGGACAGCAGTCCGGCCGACGCGCTTTTCGTGTCATGAATATGGATGACGTCGACTGCGGGCATTAAACAGTATGCGGTGACTGCAGAACGGGTCACCGGCCCCACAGTAACGCCGTCAACCAGGTCAAGGCGTTTCGCAAGATCGACGTTACGGACCAGGACGTATTGCTCGAAAGCGTGCTGCCGTAGTGACTCGATCAGCCCGACAAAGTGCTCGCCCGCGCCGTTGAATGATTCAGCGAGATTGATATGACCGATGTACACGCAACGCCTCCTGAGAGTCCCGCCACCAGGGAATACTCATTAGACGGACAGTGTGGCGGGAATCGGTTGCCTGCAATCACCACCAGGTTGCGTACAGACCCGCCAGCATTAACACCACTACGAGTGCAGCACCGTTGAAGCCGGCCGTTGTTGTTGTGTCGACGCTCTTGTAGTCAATCGCCTCGGGATGATCTTCGGCGCCCTGTATGGCCGAAATGATCATGCCAACGGCGATACTCAACAGGAACACGAGTCCAACCCTGTCTATAAACGGCAGCGCTGGCCAGCCGAGCTTGAATGCAACCGAGAAGACGGCAGAACCGATCGCGGTCGCCAGGGCACCGTTGGCCGTGGTCTTTTTCCAGAAGAAGCCCAACAGGAACAAGGCGCAGACGCCGGGTGTAAAAAGACCGGTGAACTCCTGGATGTACTGGAAGGCCTGCGTGAAATTGCCCAGCAGGGGCTTGGCGATGATCAAAGCGACGAGCATCGCCGAGAGGCTGGCCGTTCGGCCGACCGTAACGAGCTGTGTCTCGGACTTGCCACCCTTGGCGAAATGACGATACAGGTCCATCGTGAAGATCGTCGATATCGAATTCATCATCGAGGCGAGTGACGAAACGATGGCAGCGATCAGGGCGGCGAATACCAGGCCCAGGATGCCTGCGGGCAGCAGGTTCATCACCGTTGGATAGGCTTTGTCCGGCGGATTGAGGTCCGGAGCCAGTACTACTGCCGCGACGCCGGGCAGCACGATGATCAGCGGCATCAACATCTTGAGAAAAGCGGCAAACATGATGCCTTTTTGGGCTTCCTGGGTGCTTTTTGCCGCCAAAGCACGCTGAATAATGTATTGGTTAAATCCCCAGTACGACAGGTTCATGATCCACATGCCGCCAACGAGG
>JAOUNH010000189.1 GCA_029881055.1 Gammaproteobacteria bacterium | reverse complement strand
ACCGCTGACGATCGCATGCCTGTATCAGGTACTCAGGGCGTCTCCAAATCTGCTCTTTTTGTGTGAATTCGTTGGTACTAAATTAGGACTGAATTTAGTACTATTAAACAGAGAGAGCGGAGTCATTGCGATGAAACCAAGCGAGTCAATCAAACCAATTAGTTTTCTGAAGACCCATACGGCTGACGTCATCCGTGATGTCAACGAAAACCGCGAAACGGTCATCATCACTCAGAACGGGGAGGCACGCGCGATCGTTCAGGACATTGCGACGTACGAGCAGACCCAGGAAACATTGGCATTGCTCAAGCTGCTGGCGCAGGGCAAGCGCAGCATCGAAGAGTCCAGATCACGGCCATTCAGGAAAGCAATAAAAGAGCTGCGGGTAGAGTTGACCAAGCCGCAAGCGTGACCAAATCTCGTGTCAGGATCGTACGAGAGGCCGAGGAGGATCTGGCCGAGTTAGTCGATTACATCGCCCAACACGATTCGGTCGAGCGCGCCAATTATGTACTCGAAAGGTTGACGACAGTCTGCGAACGGCTCGAGCAGCATCCTGAGCAAGGACACTTTCTCCCCGAATTGCGTTCGTTAGGTATCAAGACCTATCGAGAGGTCCACTTTAAGCCCTACAGGATCATCTACGAGGTGGTCGGTCGCGAGGTTTTCATTCTGTTGATCGTGGATGGTCGGCGGAGTTTGCAGGCTATTCTAGAACGACGGCTATTGAGGTAAATCCACGGAAGTTGGCTAGAATGGCCACAGAGCATCCTCCGCTCAGGACTCGCCCCACCGCCAGAAAACAGAAATGGGCCCCCTTGTGGGGCCCATTTTTTTTTCAAGCAGAGGGTCCGGGATGAGAACTCTGTTCGCCAAAATCGCGCAGCGATTTTGGACGCACGAAGTGCGCCCCGAAGGGGTGGGCCGCCGCAGGCGGCGAATCAATCCCCCCTCTCCGCCAAAATGTGAAAGGCCCCATCCGGGGCCTTTTGCATTTTCGCCGAGCGAGGTATGGGCTTTCGAACCCTATTCGACCAACGTGGCCGCCCTGGCCGAGGTTTTTCAGCCGTCGGCTGCTAGACTTTGCTACTGACCTGGTCGCTCCCCATAACCCGGCGATAGGGCACAACAACGGAGATTCTATAATGCGCAAGTTCATCCCCATCTTGTTCCTGTTCGCTTCAACCCTGGTGTTCGCGGCTGACGAACCAACAAGGCTGTCGGCCGAAGTACTGTGGCAATTACAGCGCGTAGGGAGCCCGGTGGTGTCTCCCGACGGCAGCCAGGTCGTCGTGCCAGTGACCACATATCCCGAGGATGGTGGGGATGCAATTTCGCGACTATGGCTGCTGACCGTAGACGGCGATGTTCTGCAGCAGCCACTTACAGCCGAGGGGGGCAGCGCTTCCGCCCCGGTTTTTTCTCCCGACGGATCCCGGCTTGCTTTTATCCGTAAGAGGGATAAAGAGGATGCACCGCAAGTTCACGTGATGCCCATGCGCGGACCCGGAGAGGCCAGCAAGCTGACTGACGTCCCGACCGGCGTATCGGCACTCAGGTGGGCCGGTAAGCACATCTATTTCGTTTCCAATGTCTGGCCTGAAATGACTTCCGATGAGATGGCGGAGAAACTCGAGGCGGATAAGGAGAGCAAGCTCTCCGCAAAGGTGTGGAACGCCATGCCTTATTCTCATTGGGATTCGTGGGTGTCTGAAGATCGCCAGAATCATTTGTACCGCATTCCTGATACGGGCGGAGAGGTTGAGGCGTTGACATTGCCATCCGGACATCAGTTGTCGCGAGTGGATGTGGACGCCAGCGATTACGACGTGTCACCCGACGGGACGAAGCTGGCATTCGTCGCCGACGGCGGCGACGGACCTGTCTATACGAACGAGGACATCTTTCTTCTCGAGATCGGGTCCGGAAAAACGGTCAATGTTACCGAGGACAATCCCGCGCCCGACGATTTACCCAAGTTTTCACCGGACGGCCGCCAGCTGGCATTCTCCCGTCAGCATATCGCCGGTTTCTACGCCGATCAGGTGAAACTCATGATCCATGAGTTGCAGTCCGGCAAGAGCCGGATGGTACATCGTGATTGGGATCGCTCTGCCGAGGGCCTTGTCTGGGCATCGGATTCGAAGGGAATGTATGGGGCAATCGATGACGAGGGTACGCGTCGCGTCTACTACCTGCCGCTGAACGGCGACGCCCCGGTCCGAATCACCGACAAGACCGACTTTGGCCAGCTGAGCATCGCGAAGAATGGAACTGTGGTCGCGCAAAACCAAAGCGCCGTCTACCCTGGTCGGATCGTCCAGATTGATGTCGACCGGGGCACCATGCGGCGTCTGGAAGAATTCAACGACGATATCCTGGACGACGTCTTGCTCGGTACCTATGAATCAGTTAGCTATGCGGGCGCCGACGGTGACCCGATCCAAATGTGGGTGCATTACCCGCCGGGGTTTGATCCCGACAAGGAATACCCGCTGTTTCTGCTGATCCATGGCGGGCCTCACGGCGCGATGACGGACGGTTTTCATTACCGCTGGAATGCGCAGACTTTCGCGTCCTGGGGCTTTGTTACCGCATGGCCGAATTTTCACGGCTCGACGGGATTTGGTCAGGCGTTTGCCGATTCGATCAATCCGGATTGGGCAAGCAAGCCTTACGCTGATGTCATCGCGGCGGCCGAATGGCTAATGGACAAACCGTGGATTGACGCCAAACGTACCGTAGCCGGCGGCGGCAGTTACGGTGGCTACCTGTCGACGATTTTGCTCGGCCGCGAAAACCCGTTCAATGCGCTGATGATTCATGCGGCTGTCTACGATATGTATGCACAGACCTCGGCCGACTTCGCCGTCCACGAACAACGGTTCGGACCCTACTGGGAAAGACCGGAAATCTACCAGGAGATATCGCCACATCTGTATGCCGATCGCTTCAACACGCCCAGCCTGATCATCCACGGACAGAACGATCTGCGGGTGCCCGTCGGGCAGGCATTCGAACTTTTTCGCGCGCTTCAACTCCGTGACATCGATTCCCGGCTCGTGTACTACCCCGACGAGAATCACTGGATCCTGACGCGCGCCAATTCACTGCACTGGTATGACGAAGTGCGACAATGGGTCGAGCGCTATGCGGCGCCCGGGTCGAAATGATTGTTTATTGAGCAGGCGGCAACCGGGCGCGCGAAGTATCCTTCGCGGCAGGCTCGCTCCACCGCCAAACAGTCAGGCACTCGTTGCGTCTCCGTCCTGAGACTCGCGGGTGCCGTCTTCTTTCCGAGGCATGCAGGGCTACCTTCCGGCGTGCGCTCCAAGCCTCTGGCGGGCCCTCAGGCGGGAATGGAGGGGGTACAGAGCGGCCAAGGGTCTTTGCGGCTGCATTCAAAGGCCCGCAATCACGCTATCCGGCATCGAATTCGTCAATCTCTGCAACGGCGCCGAACTGTCCCTGAAATAAAGCTGAGCGGTTTGTGATGGCGCGCTGCGCCCCTGGCGTCAATTTATCCTGTAATATCTTGCGTCAACCCGATTTTCTAACCCGATACGTGAAGAGGCCAACGTGAGCAAGAAAGAACAGCTGCAGAAAATGAAGACCGCACCCGGATTTATCGCCGCTCTCGACCAGAGCGGGGGCAGCACGCCAACAGCACTGCGCCACTACGGCGTTACGCCGGATGCGTGGTCAAACGACGAAGAAATGTATGCAGTCGTGCACGCGATGCGCACGCGGATCATGACGAGCCCGGCTTTTGCTGGCGATCGAATCCTGGGCGCGATCCTGTTCGAGAACACGATGGACCGGGAAGTCGAAGGACAGCCCACGCCTTCCTACCTCTGGAAGGTGAAGAAGGTTGTTCCATTCCTCAAGGTCGACAAAGGTCTGGCCGATGTGGTCAATGGTGCCCAGGTCATGAAGCCGATGCCGGATCTGGACAGCTTGCTCAAAAAGGCGAATGCTGCCGGAATCTTCGGCACGAAGATGCGCTCAGTTATTAAAGAAGCCAACCCCGCCGGGGTCAAAGCGGTAGTGGACCAGCAATTTGAAATCGGCCGCCGAATAGTGGCTGCCGGCCTGGTTCCAATCATCGAACCTGAGGTCGATATCCACTGCCCTGATAAGGCGGCTGCGGAAGACATGTTGTTGGCACAGATTATGAAGCATCTGGACAGCCTGAACGCTGATGAGAGCGTCATGCTGAAACTCACGTTGCCTGAGAAAGACAATTTGTACGCTCCGTGCATCGCACACCCGAACGTAGTTCGTGTCGTGGCATTGTCCGGGGGCTATTCGCGCGAGGAAGCCAATGATCGTCTGTCTCGCCAGAATGGCATGGTCGCAAGCTTCTCAAGAGCCCTGGCCGAAGGATTGGGCGCGCAGCAGTCGGACAAGGAATTCAATGCGACGCTGGACGCGTCGATCGCCAGTATTGCAGCGGCATCGAATACCTGAATGAAAGACAGGAAACCTGATACAGCTAAAGTCGAGAACGCCTCGGTTGAGGAAGCGCACTCATCGGCGCCAAATCCGAGCGAAATACGGCATGACCCCGAGCGCGTCCGCGAACTTTTTCGCGAGGGCAAGTACCCGTACAAAACGCGCGTCAAAGTTGCTGCCTACGAAGCTCACAAGAAAGAACTGCAGGTCGAGCTCCTGAAAGTTCAGCGCTGGGTAAGAGAAACCGGCCAACGCATTATCGTGATTTTCGAAGGTCGCGATGCCGCTGGTAAAGGTGGAACGATCAAGCGCTTTATGGAGCATCTGAATCCGCGTGCTTCCCGTGTGGTCGCTTTGGAGAAACCGACCGACTACGAACGCGGCCAGTGGTATTTTCAACGCTACGTCAGCCATCTGCCGTCTGCGGGTGAAATGGTGTTTTTCGATCGGTCCTGGTACAACCGCGCCGGCGTAGAGCGCGTCATGGGTTTCTGTGATTCGCTCGAATTTCTCGAATTCATGCGCCAGGTGCCCGATTTTGAACGCATGCTGACCCGCTCAGGTATTCGATTGTTCAAGTACTGGTTCTCGGTGACCAAAGCTGAGCAGGATCGGCGATTTGCAGCACGTATGAA
>JAOUNH010000188.1 GCA_029881055.1 Gammaproteobacteria bacterium | reverse complement strand
TTCGTGGACGCTGCGGGACTTGTACCGATAGTATCGGGGTGCGCGACGGCCAGGATCGATGCGGTTTGCCAGCGATGCCTGGAGCCGTTTCAGCTGGAAATCAGCACAGAGCCGAAGCTGTTGTTGCTGGACGCAGAGCAGCTGGTTGAGGGTTACGACGAGTTTGAAGTCTGTGAACTCGACACACCGGCTTTCAGGCCGCAGGACATAGTTGAAGAGCTGCTGATCATGGCGATGCCGTATTCGGCAATGCACGACAGGATGGCGGAATGCAAAGCGTTCTCGCCAGCCAAAGCCCCGGATGCCGGGGTTGTTACGGAATTGAAAAGACCATTTGCGGATTTGCGTTCGCAGATGACACAGAACGAATCGGACCCGGATTGAAGCCCGGGTCATATTGGAGAAGATTATGGCCGTTCAAAAAAGTCGCAGGACACCGTCCACGAGGGGCATGCGTCGTTCACACGACAAGCTCAAGGGACAAGCATTGTCCGTAGACCCGACGTCAGGTGAAACTCACCTGCGCCATTGTGTAACCCCCGACGGTTTCTACCGCGGCGTTCAGGTTGTCAAGCAACCTGAGATCGAAGAAGTAGAGTAAGTATTCCCTGTCCTGGCCGGTCCCCCGGTACCGGCCTGACTGATGGTGGGATCACACTCAACCATTTCCCTTGATGCGATGAGCGGCGACCTCGGTGCTGAGGTCGTCGTGCACGCGGCTGCGGCGACCCTATTAAAGTACCGCAACGTCGAGTTGCGCCTCGTGGGTAACCAGACCGAACTGCAGAGCCTGGTGAGCCGCATCATTGGCGACAATCCACGGCTGCAAATCATCCACGCCTCTGAAGTTGTCGAAATGGCGGAACCGCCAGTCGATGCGCTCCGCAAGAAAAAAGACTCGTCGATGCGCATCGCAATCAATCTCGTCAAGGAAGGACAAGCGGATGCCTGCGTCAGTTCCGGCAACACCGGCGCACTGATGGCAACGGCGAAATTTGTACTGAAGACCCTGCCGGGTATCGACCGGCCGGCAATTATTACCGAGCTGCCGGCCAAGGGTGGCTCTTTGCACATGCTCGACCTGGGCGCGAATACGGAAGCGAGCGCGGCGCAGCTTTTTCAATACGCGATGATGGGCTCGATTGTGAGCTCGGATATCCTCGGTATCGCTGCGCCGAGAATTGCGTTGCTCAATATTGGTGTCGAGGATATGAAGGGTAACGATACCGTCCGCGCCGCCGCCGCTTTGTTGAGTGCAAGTACTCTGAACTATGTCGGCTTCATTGAGGGCAACGACCTGTTCTCCGGCAAGGCAGATGTGGTCGTGACCGACGGTTTTACCGGCAACGTTGCACTTAAAACTATTGAGGGTGCCGTAGGGCTCGTGCACCATTTTTTAAAACGTGCATTTACGCGCAGCTGGTTCGCTAAATTGCAGGCCGTGCTTGCAAGCCGTGTACTCAAGGGGCTCGCCATGGAACTGGATTCGCGACACTACAATGGAGCGACGCTGGTCGGTCTGAATGGTATCGTGATCAAGAGCCACGGCAGCGCCGATTCGCTAGCATTTCAACACGCGATCGATACCGCAATTGTTGAGGTTAGAAATCAACTGCCACAACAAATTGGCACCCTGTTACAAAAGGAAATCGCATGAAGTATTCGCGCATAGTCGGTACGGGTCGCTATCTCCCCGAACGCATCATGACGAACGCCGATCTGGAAAAGATCGTGGATACGTCTGATGAATGGATACGCACTCGCACCGGCGTGGAGCGACGACATATGTGCGCAGAGGGGCAGACGACGTCGGATATGTGTATTGAAGCGGCAAAGGTCGCGATCAAGGATGCCGGCATCGATGTTTCAGAAATTGACATGGTGATTACCGGTACAACAACACCCGACCTGGTTTTCCCCAACGTTTCCACAATAATTCAGCACAAGCTTGGCATCCCAGCCTGCACGGCATTCAGTCTCGAAGCGGCGTGCACCGGTTTCATATACGCGCTGACAACAGCCGATAAGTTCATCAAGGCAGGCGAGGCGAAGTGCGCATTGGTCATGGGCGCCGAATGCATCACCAAGCTCGTGGACTGGACCGATCGAAATACCTGCGTTCTGTTTGGAGATGGAGCCGGCGCTGTCATACTAAAACCGTCTGATGAGCCTGGCATCATTTCATGCCACCTCGGCGCCGATGGTCAGTACAAGGACTTGCTGTACTACCCGGTCGGTGTGTCAAGTAATCTTGCGGTGGCGGGCACCCCCGCTGCGAACATCATCATGTCCGGTAATGAAGTTTTCAAAGTCGCCGTAAAGACGCTCGGCAATATCGCGATGGAAACCCTTGAAGATGCCGGAGTTACTAAAGAAGAACTCGACTGGCTCGTGCCGCACCAGGCGAACATACGAATTATCCAGGCGATGGCGAAGCGTCTTGATATGCCGATGGAGAAAGTCATCCTGACTGTTCAGGACCATGGCAATACCTCGGCGGCATCGGTACCGATGGCGCTTGACGTCGGCATTCGCGACGGCAGGCTGAAGCGCGGTCAGCTGATCCTGATGGAAGCGTTTGGCGGAGGCTTTACCTGGGGCTCAATACTGATGCGTCTCTGACGCCAAGCACGCGGCGCTGCTACCAGAGTTTGCTTTTCTTTTGCTGCGCCGAGCGGCGTTGCATCCGCTGGTGCAATTGTTGCCGGCGGCGATCAATCCGGTCACGCCGAATGACAGGGTCGAGTTTCCCGCTCTGTTTGCGGTCGAACTCATCGCGGTACTGGCAAAAGTCGTCGTAAGCGACGCGAACATGGTGCAATTCGCGCACGACGAGTTCGATAATGATCACATCATCGAGATAACCAATGACAGGAATGTCGTCCGGCAGAATATCCTCGGGATCGGCAAAATAGACGAAAGTGGCCAGTAACCGTTCCCGGTCAGCTTCCGGCAGCTGCCATTCGTCGTCCGTCAACATGCTGATGAATGACTCGAGTTGCGGTATACGCTTGGCGACAAAGTCGGGCAGTGGCTCATTCTGGCGTATCTCGTTGAGCACTTCCTTAACCGCGTCGATAATCTCCGACTCCTCGGCATCACGCACCGCTTCGCGCGATTGCTTAAGCGCTTTGCGAAAGAAATTCAGGTCGCGATCCGAGAGTTCGAATGAGATTTTCAGCGTCATTCAGGCAGGCTACCGGGAAATCCCTATATCGGTCAATGCGCTATGGTTTACCATGTGCGCTGCGACAAGGCGGCACTCATGAATACCAAACTCATTATCGGCAACAAAAACTATTCTTCCTGGTCTTTGCGCTCGTGGCTGTTGCTCAGCGAAGCCGGCATTCCGTTCGAGGAGCATCGAATCGCCCTGGATTGTCCGGATACGGCCCGGGAAATCGCAGCGTTTTCGGCCGCGGGGCGGGTTCCGATACTCCTACTTGATGATGTCACCGTCTGGGATACGCTGGCGATCGCCGAAACCGTCGCCGAGCGATGGCCGGAAAAAGAACTGTGGCCGGCAGACGGCGCCGCTCGAGCGCACGCACGCTCGATTTCTGCAGAAATGCATTCCGGGTTTTCCGTCCTGCGCTCCTGCATGCCCATGAACTGTCGTGCCATGGGGCGCAAGGTCCCATTGCCGGATGAGTTGGGCCTGGACATTGATCGCGTCATCGCGATCTGGTCAGAATGCCACAAGAAGTACGGCGATAAGAGCGGCTGGTTATTCGGCAGGTTTTCGGTCGCCGATGCCATGTTTGCGCCGGTGGTATTGCGTTTCAGGACCTACGGCATCAATCTCCCGGAATCCGCGGGCTACTATCCGCACCGCCTGCTCGAAAGCAAGGCTATGCAGGAGTGGTTACTGGCGGCAGAATCCGAAATTGAAGTCATCGATGGAGACGAAAAAGGTCAATGATGCAACGCATATTTATCATCGCAGCGTCACTAGTGGCACTAACGCCCGGCTATGCCGCGGTCTATGATTTGCCGCCGGAAGGTCACGATGTCATCGGCGAAATATCGACCGTCATCGCGACCTATGAGGATACCCTGGTCGATATCGCCAGACGCCATGGTCTCGGTTATCAGGATCTTGTGCTCGCCAATCCCGGTGTGAATGTCTGGGTACCTGGCGAGGGCACGGAAATCGTGCTTCCGGGCCGGTTCATATTGCCCCCCGGACCCCGTACGGGTCTGGTTTTGAATCTGGCGGAATACCGTATGTATTACTTTCCGCAACCAAAAGCCGGCGAGACAGCGAAAGTACACACCTATCCGATCAGTATTGGCCGCATGGACTGGGCAACCCCTTTAGGTCTGACCTACATTACGGCGATGGCAAAGAATCCGTCCTGGTATCCGCCGCAATCGGTACTCGATGAACATGCTGCGGAGGGAGACCCGCTGCCAAGAGTGGTACCACCGGGGCCGGCGAATCCGCTGGGTACTCGGGCATTGCGTTTGGACATACCGGGTTATCTGATACACGGGACCAATAAGCCTGCTGGCGTCGGTATGCGCGTGTCGCATGGCTGCATTCGAATGTTTCCGGAGGATATCGAGTTTTTATTTGAACAGGTCAGCGTGAAAACGCGCGTTCGTCTTATCGATGTGCCGATAAAAATTGGCTGGGATGGAGAAACTTTGGTTGCCGAAGTACATCCCTTACTGGAAGTTACACAGCCGCCGGTACAAGCGTCGCCGGAGCAGATCGAAAAACTCGATGCAGACGTCGAAATCCCCAAACTCGATGTTGTCAGCAAGAATCCCTTAACGCACGTCACCGAACAATTCATCTCCGCGACCGCAGTGAAGCCGGGTCAGATTGACTGGGACGTCATCGAGGCGATGGTCAAGCGTTCAAACGGTATTCCGGAGACGGTTGGGACAGGCATAAAAAACGCCGCGACTAGCGCGGCGTTTTGACAGATGTTGTCAGTAGTCTTAAGGACTACTTGGACATCGATTTCTTGAACATACGTTCCATGCTTTCACGGTTTGCATCGCAGCAAGCCTGTGCAGCTGTTGCAGCCGATAAAGCCTGGTCAGCGGTTCTTTGAGCAGCTGCGGCAGCTTGTCCAGCGCGGTCAGCTGCAGCACGTGC
>JAOUNH010000035.1 GCA_029881055.1 Gammaproteobacteria bacterium | reverse complement strand
CTCTTTTGAGTCCGCGTCGCTCGAACTTGGTTTGAGGTCTGTCCAGGGGGCGATCGCCCTGGTGCTCGCGACGCTCGGTGCAAGTAAAGTATTCGAGGTCGGTAAACACATCATCGATATGCGCGGCGTAATCTGCCCAGTCTGTGGCGACATTTAAAGTACCGCCCACCGCCAGGCGATCCGCGATCATAGAGAGGAATCCGCCCTGGATGATGCGGCGTTTGTGATGTCGTTTCTTTGGCCAGGGGTCGGGGAAGTAGAGATTGACCCGGGACAAAGAGGCGGATGGAACCTGGTGCGTGAGCACGTCGACAGCGTCGTGCATTACCAGGCGCAGGTTGCCGACGCCGGCATCTCGAGCCTTGAGCAGACAATGGCCGACACCCGGCTCGTGGACCTCAATTCCCAAATAATCCTTATCCGGATTTTCGGCAGCTTGCTGGACCAGGGCCTCACCGTCGCCGAAACCGATTTCAAGCACGACAGGCGAAGCTCGTCCGAATATCGTCTTGAAATCAAAGACTTCGTCCGCGCATTCAAGCCCCATCGTCGGCCACAACTCCGAAAGCGCCTGGCGCTGGGAAGGGGTTATGCGACCGGCGCGGCGGACAAAGCTGCGGATCGGCCGCAAGTGGACTTTTTCGTTTTGCATAAGGCGGCGAATAGTAAAGAAGATCGCGGCCGGCTGCAGGGGGTTTTGCCTTAAGACACGCTGCGAGGAGCGCCTTTAGATAGTGGAAATTACGGTTTTCTGTGCAGCCCAAGCGGATGTATAGTATTGGCACGCGTACAACAGTATGCTCAACGGCTGTCCGAGAAAAGCGAGGGGGATTATTGTGACTAAACTACTATATTTCAAAGACTTGAGCGCCAGGTTCAAGATTGGAACGACGGCAGCGGCGGTGGTATCGGCAGCTGTTGTTGTTTTTGCACTACCGACGAGCGCTGTTGCGCAGGAAGGTGCGGCGGGTGCATTGCTTGAGGAGATCGTGACGACTGCGCGCAAGCGCAGTGAAGCGGAAAAAGTCCAGGATGTTCCTATCGCCGTCAGCGCGTATGGTGCCATTCAACTGGACGCGCTTTTCGTCAAGAAGATCGACGACCTGAGTTACCTGATGCCGAACGTGCAGCTGGAGGCCGTTGGCACATTCCCAGGCGTGCAGAATTTCTCGATTCGCGGTCAGGGCATCAACAGCTCTATTCCGTCAGTTGACCCGACGGTTGGTGTGTTTGTTGATGGCGTGTACATGGGTACGACCTACGGCGTCGTAGTTGACACGTTCGACCTTGAGTCCGTTGAAGTATTGCGCGGGCCGCAGGGATTGCTGTTCGGTCGTGACGTGACCGGCGGTGCTGTCGTGCTTCGCAATGCGCGTCCCGACGGTGAGTCCGGTGCTCGCGTCCGCCTTGGCGTAACCGATGACAATCGTTATAACGTCGCGGCTGCAATCGAAGGCTCGCTGATCCAGGATAAGCTCGCCGGAAAAATCGCCGTTTATTATGACGATGACCCGGGCTATTACGAGAATGTGAACCAGACGTTTACGGGTCCGCAGGTCGGACCGTTCCCGATCGCTCCGGCGCCCTATCCGACGCAGTCGGTCTACATCAATCCGGCAAGCAGTGATACAGAGGTCGGCGCGATGACGACGAAACTCGTGCGCCCGACGCTGGTCTGGACGCCCACCGATTATGCCGATATCACCTTAATTACCGAAGTGGGCGAATCGAAAGGCGATGGTGCGATCTGGACGAGCGTGACCCAGCAACGCGCAGGGGTACTGCCGGATTTCACAACCTCGGCTGACGAAGTTGGTTTTACCGACATGACGTGGTCGCAGGTATCTCTGGAGATCAATATCGATGGCGTTGGCAACGGCACTTTGACCAACGTTGCCGGTTACCGGAGGGTGGTTGCTGATTCGGCGACCGACATCGATGGCACCTACTTCCCGTTGTTTATGGCTGTAGGGAACACGGGACAGATGCAGTGGAGCAACGAACTTCGCTGGGCGGGACAAGTCGTGGACGGCTGGGATACGACATTCGGCCTGTACTACTTCACACAGGACATTAACTACCGGGAAGGTCGCTACATTCAGGGCAGCGCTCTGAGACGAGCACTCGGTGGCGACATGGATGATAAGAACGTCGGCGTGTTCTGGAATAACGACTTCCGGGTGACCGACGACTTCATCATGTCCATTGGTTTTCGATACACGGATGAATCCAAGTCGGCACGAATTATCAGCGGTGTCGGCGGCGGTTGTGCCGACGTCGTCAACTACGACTGCAACTTCGATGACCTCAATGGCGACTGGACCTACGTGACGCCGAAGATTGGTTTCCAGTGGCAGTTGAACGATACCGCGCAGATCTACAGTTTCTGGGCGCAGGGTTATCGTTCCGGTGGTTTCAATTTCCGCAATGCCAAGCCGACTGTCATTCCGCCGGGCCCGACCAAGGAAGAGCGAAACACGACGATCGAAATCGGCTACAAGTCTGAGTTCCGTGATGGACGCGTCCGTGTGAATGCAGCGGTGTTCAGCAACGAAATTGAGGACATGCAGCGCGAACTTAACCTGGGTGATCCCGACGTTGTGGTTCTGCAAGGAACCATCAATGCTGGCGATGTCACAATCTGGGGCTTTGAACTCGATTTCGTCGGCATGGTGACCGACAACATTTCATTCAGCGCCTCCTATGGCTACCAGCACGGCGAATACGACAGCGTGAACCCGGATTTCGTTGCTTTCCTCGGGCCGGACCTGCCACGTCTTGCGCCGACAAACTACAGTGTTGGTTTGTCATGGGATATTCCGCTGACGAGTGCGGGATTGATCAACCTGGCGACTAACTACAGCTTCCGCGAAGCACATCCGTACAACGATTCGAATACGGAGATCTTTTCGGATCAGACGCGGTTGAACGTGAGCGCGAACTGGTTCCTGCCGAACGATGCATGGCAGATCTCGCTGTACGGCAAGAATATCGAGGATGAAGCCAACTGGGGCAACCTGACATCCATTTCCGGAATCTTCACCGCTGGCCCAATGCAGCAGGGTGCGGTTTACGGCGTGGAAGTGAATTACCGCCGATAATATCGCGCTACTACGGTAAAGCCGAGGCCGCCCTCGTCTGACGAGGGCGGCCTTTTTATTTGCTAAATCGAACCGGGCTGGTTCGTTCCGGCCACCGTCCCTTAATGGGCGCATAAAAATCAGCACAGATCTTGAGGTCCGCCTCGATATCGCCGCTGGGATCCAGCCGCCCGCCAATGCCGATACGCCGGGTTGAATAATCGAGGTAGCCCAGCAGGACGGGCACTTTGGCCTCTGTCGCAATGCGGTAAAAGCCGGTCTTCCATCCATCGCGTAGCGCGCGCGTTCCTTCAGGCGCGAGTCCAAAGTAAAAATTTTCGTTCTCATTGAATAGCGCCACAGCCAACTTAACGGCCGACGTCGCCCGTTTGCGATCCAGTGGAATGCCGCCCAGCTTGCGCATTATCATGCCGAGCGGAAACCAGAACACGGTGTGCTTGGCGAAGAATCGAACCTCAAAGCCGACCGCAACCTTGAAGGCCAAAGCCCAGAATCCATCCCAGTTCGAGGTATGCGGCGCCGCGATCAGGACGGCCCGGGGCTCGTCGGGAACGCCGCTGACCATCGTCCAGCCGCCCAACCAAAGAATACATCGAGCTACATACTTCATTTTGCGTCAGGACTCCTTTGCCGAGCGCTTTACGGGCACCCAGCGCCTGGCAATCGTCGGCAACATGCCGAGCGTAATCGCGAGACAGGCAATCAGTGCGAGTGACGCCTGTGAACCGAACCGGATCAGCGAAGGGCTATCCGATACGACGAACGTACCGAAAGCCGCAACCGAGGTAGTCACTGTAACAATGATCGCGAGACCTGTTTCAGCGAAGACTTCTTCGAGCTCACCCTCGTGGCGTCGCCACGAAGAAATAAAATGTACGCCGCCATCGACACCAATACCGAGCACGAGCGGTGCAATGGCAACCGTTACCGCCGACACCGCTATTCCGAAGTAACTCATAAGCCCGGCCAGCCACAGCAGTGCCAGGAACAAGGGCGCCAATATAATGACGGGCAGCAACAGGCTGCGTGTACCAATCACGAGTACCATGAATATCGCAACGGCAGCCAGGGGCAACACTCTCGATACGTCCGCAGCCAGCAGTTCGTCGATCCTGGAATTCAGCGACGGCGCCCCGCTGATCTTCCATTCGCCAAGCCCAACGTCATTGATCCACTGCTCAATAGCCTTGAGTGTCTGGTCGTACTCAGCGCGAATGAACGGGTTCCCGACCGGATGTACCTGCAACAACCCGTCGACGCCGGCGACCGCCATAATGGAGTTGATTTCGCGCGGTCTTTCATCAGCCGCGAGCAACTCATAGCTGTCATCGGGATTTGCAAACAGCACCAACAACGGTGACGTGCTGAGTTCATGCTCCGTCGAAATCCGGTCCTGGAGATCACGCGATGGAAGCCCGGTGGTCTCCAGTTTGTGATTGTCACTCAACATTTCCAGCTTGCTCGCGCTCACCGATGCGAGCAGGCCGAGTGCAACAAATACGGTGACGAGTAACGGTCCTCTGCGCTCAATTCTTGGAGCCAGGTGCCGGACCGGCACATCAAAAACCACATTGCGCTCCAGCCAGCGCTCGGGGCAATACAGCAGCACGACCGGCAACAGGGCCATACAGGCTATGTAAACGCCCAGGGTAACCAGTGCACCGGACCAGCCGAGATCGACAAAGCCACTCAAATCGGCGCGGGTCAGTGCGATAAACGTCACAGCAGTGGTCAGGCTGGCGAGCGTGATGGGACGCAGTATTCGATGCCAGGCAACCGTGACCGCCTGTTCGCGCGGCAGTCGATCGTGAGACATCGCGTATCGGCAGGACTGGATCATGTGTATGCAGTGGTCGACGCCCACACCGATCAACAAAGTCGGAACCGTGGCGGCGAGCAGCGTGAGTTCGCTGCGGATCAGGCTATAGGCGGCGAGTCCCCACGCAATTCCCAGCCCCACCGGGATCATCATAAAAAGGGCCAGCAGGCCGATGCGATACACGAATCCAAACATCAGGCTGACAAGAATGACGGCAAGCGCGATAGCAACGCGCAGGTCGTGATCGACCCGGCTCTGCAGTTCGTAGACGACCGCGGGCGTACCCGTCAGTCCGCAATTCGCAGTCGCTTCGTGCAGGATCGCATTGGTGCTTTCAATAACAGGTTTCGTTTCACGCCAGTCCGCAGCATCCACGCCCAGGGAGAAACCGTAAACAGGTGATTTGCCCTCGTCGAGGTAGGAGCGTGTGTGCTCGGTGATGCCAGCAATGCCGCTGATCCGCTCAATCGTCGGGCGATCCAGCAGAAATCCCAGGTCACAAACGATGAGCAGCTCATCGAGTCCCGGAGTTTGCTCAGACAGCCGATCGAATCGCTGCACGACTTCATCTTGCTGACCGAGAAGTCCGTACACGTCGGCCTCGATCTTGAGGTCAAGCAGCAGAATGATCGAGCAAACCGTCAGGATCACACCTGCGATAGAAAGCGGAACGGTTGGCCACCGGTAGCTCGGGCTTGTCATCGCTGGCAGATTACGCAAGCGGCAGGAATTGTACAAATGGTAAGCGGATGGTTTTGCCGGTCGAAGTTTGCCCGCGAGACCCCTTCGGCGCTCGCACAACTCGGTCCTTTGGCTTATCGTGTCGGCAACAGCACGGAGTGATGTATGAGAACGTCGGGATGGATGAAGCGGCAGCCGTGGTTCTGGCCCGCGAAACGATTTCTGAAGCGAATCAGCGGCAAGGAGCTCTGGTTAAAACCGGAAGTGGTCCATGCAACCCAAAAGACAGCGGAGTGGACCTACATTGTCGATCGACTGAGTTCGAGTTCAGTTGTCTACTCGCTGGGCGTCGGCGACAACATCGATTTTGACCTCGGCGTAATCGAGAAATTCGGAGCCAGGGTTTATGCGTTTGATCCAACGCCGTACGCAAAGGAATGGGTCGAGGGTCGGGAGTTACCTCCCGGGTTTGAATTCAAACCCTGGGCTGCCTCGGGTGAGGATGGTTCGCTGCGCCTTTATCGACGCGTCAGCAAGCGCGGAAAAAAGGCCAAAGTTATGTGGACGGCTGAAAACGAGGCGGGCGATTCGAGTGACTTTATCGACGCTCCGGCCTACACCGTGCGTACGATCATGGAAAAGCTGGGCCACGATAAAGTCGACTTGCTGAAAATGGATGTAGAAGGGGCGGAATACGGTATTCTCGACGGGCTGAAACACGCATCGCATCCGCCTGAGCAGTTGCTGGTTGAGTTCCACCATCGTTTTCCCGGCATTGGCAAGGAACGCACGGCTGCCGCGATCAAAGGATTGGCGAAAATCGGCTACAAAATATTCGATGTATCGGATACCGGTCGCGAGATCGGATTCGTTTTGACAATTGGGGACACTAAATGAGATCGACGAAAACTATTCTGGTTGTAGCCGCATTGGCACTGCAGGCTGGTGCATATGCATCGCCGCTGGAAGATGCCATCGCATCCGACTATCCGTATCTCGATGGGTTATTCAAACACCTGCACCTCAATCCCGAATTGTCCCTGCAGGAATTCAAGACATCCGACCGCATGGCAGAGGAAATGTCGGCACTGGGGTTCGAGGTCACCCGAAATATCGGCAAGACCGGTCTTGTGGGTCTAATGCGTAACGGCAGAGGACCGACGCTCATGATCCGTGCCGACATGGACGGACTTCCCGTGCAGGAAAAGAGCGGGCTGGATTATTCCTCCAAGGCCACGCAGGTCAATCTCGAAGGCATGGAAATGCCGGTCATGCACGCCTGTGGGCACGATATGCACATGACCACGCTGATTGGTGTCGCCCGGCGCATGGTTGAACTGAAGGACGAGTGGAGCGGCACGCTGATGCTGGTCGCGCAGCCGGCGGAGGAAGCGGGCGGCGGCGCACTGGGCATGGTTGCCGATGACATCTACGGGCAGGTTGGACGTCCCGACTTCGCTCTGGCCCTGCATGTAATAGCGAAGTACCCTGCCGGGAAAATCGCCTTCAGCGATGGTCTTATGTACTCCAGCGCCGACTCGGTGAAGATCACGGTTCGCGGAGTCGCAACTCACGGAGCATCGCCGCAGCTCGGAAGAGACCCGGTGTACATAGGGTCGCTGATCGTTGTCGCACTGCAGGGTATCGTCACGCGCGAGGTTTCCCCGATTGAGCCCGCGCTGATCACAGTTGGCGCGTTTCGTGGTGGCTCGGCGCCCAACGTAATCGCCGACAACGCTCGTCTGGATATTACGGTGCGAGCAAACACGGAAAAGACGCGTTACCAGCTGCTCGACAGTATCAAGCGCGTTGCTGAGAATACGGCACGAGCCGCCGGTGTTCCGGACGACCTGTTACCGATCGTGGAAGTGTTGTCTGAAGGGGCGCCGACGACAACCAACGATGCAGCGCTAGCGCGGCGAGTCCGCGAGGCGATGCTGGGCGGCATGGGTGCGGACGCGTTCGTGGACTGGCGCCAGACTGATATGGGCGCGGAGGACTTCCCCGACCTCGTCAACGTCGATCCACCCATACCCAGCGTCTACTTTGAAGTCGGCGGCACACCGCCGGAAGACCTCGAGGCGGGCACCTGGGCGGGTCATCATTCACCGCTATTCAAGATTGTCCCGGAGCCCGCAATCAGGAAAGGGGTTGAGGCGATGACTCTGAGTGCGCTGGAGCTGCTTAAGAAACCTTAAGGGCGAGCGGCAAATGCCGCGACAGCGCCGGCCGCGAGCAAGGGCCATGCGAGTTCCGGCATCGAGCCGGACGTCAGCAATAGCGCGCCGGTAATAATCGCGGTTGCCGCGATCGTTAACCAGTAGCGTTGCCGTTGTTGCACGGCCAGCTGTTTCTGAATTTGCTGCAGCTCTTGCGACTTGAGCCCGACGTTTAGCCGGCCTTCGGCCGCCTGCTCGCCGAGATCCTGGAGGATCGCAGGAAGTTCGCGTAATGCGTCGCGCAGCTGCGGCAGGTTGTCGCGCAGATCCTTGAGCATCGAGCGCGCGCCAATCTGCTCGTCCATCCAGCGCTTCAGAACAGGGTGCGCGGTCTTCCAAAGGTCGAGCTGCGGATACAGTTGCCGGCCCAGGCCCTCGATATTGAACAGCGTCTTGTGCAACAGAATCATCTGCGGCTGTATCTCGACGTCGAATCGTTGCGCGACGCGGAACAGGCGCATCAATACCTGTGCGAAGGATATTTCCGAGAGCGGCTTGTTGAAAATCGGCTCGCAAACAGTGCGGATAGCCGTCTCAAGCTGATCGACCCGTGTACCCGCCGGAACCCAGCCGCTGTCGAGATGCAGTTTCGCAATCCGATGGTAGTCGCGATCGAAAAAGGCCAGGAAGTTTTGTGCGAGATAGCGCTGATCTTCTGGGCTCAGCGTGCCAACGATGCCGAAGTCGACGGCTGCGTATTTAGGTCTGTCCGGATCCGTCGTGATGACGAAAATATTGCCGGGATGCATGTCGGCGTGAAAAAAGTTGTGCCGGAACACCTGCGTGAAAAATATTTCGACACCGTTTTCGGCCAGCACCTGGATGTTGGTGCCCGCCTTCCGCAGCGTTTCAATGTCGCTGATCGGGGTGCCGTAAATGCGCTCCTGCACGAGCACTTCGGGGCGGCAATAGTCCCAGTACACATCCGGCACGTACAGCATGTCGGAGCCCTGGAAGTTCCTCTTCAGTTGCGCTGTGTTGGCGGCTTCACGCATCAGGTCAAGCTCGTCAAGTATCGTATGTTCATACTCGTCAACCACTTCGAGCGGTCGCAGACGTTTGCCGTGCTGCCAGTAGCGGTCGGCCAGACCGGCCAATACGCGAAGCACCGCGAGATCGCCTTCAATTTGCGCCTGCACGCCGGGGCGCAGAATCTTGACGATGACCTCATGCCCGGATGTCAGTTTCGCCGTGTGCACCTGGGCGATGGATGCAGCAGCGAGTGGCTCTTTGTCGAAGCGCTCAAAAACCTCGTCGACTGATTCGCCGTAGGCGTCTTCTATGATGGCGACGGCGGTAGCAGCGGGAAAGGGTGGAACAGCGTCCTGCAGCTTCGCCAGTTCGTCAGCGATATCCGTCGGCAGCAAATCGCGCCGCGTGGAAATGGCCTGGCCGAATTTAACGAATATCGGGCCCAGCTCCTCCAGCGCGAGCCGGATCCGTTCGCCCAGTGGCGCTGTGCTGTCGCGTCGCCGTGGTGCGAGGTAGAAAATGAATCGCAATGGTCGCAACAGATGCGTTTGCTTGATGACGTCGTCGAGCCCGTACTTAACCAGGACGCGCTGAATCGCGATCATGCGGAAAATAGTGCTACGGCTCGCCATGTCAGGTACCGCGTTGCAGTCGATTCAGTCGGGCCTCGATGCGCTCGACATCGTCGCGAAGCGTGTTAACCGCCGCGCCAAACTTTTCGACCTCGTACCGGCTGGGCGTATCCCGGCTTTCTTCCTGCAGGTACTCACGAATGTTGGCGCCCATGGTCGATCGTGCTGCACGACTCCATCGTCCCAGGCCGCGGGCAAATTCACCGAGCCTGTGAGCGGCAATATCACCAACCAGGCCCGACAGCTCCTCTTCTGCGTCCGGCCGAGCCAGTAACAGCAAGCGCTGGAATTGACCGGCGAGGATTGCGTCACCGGTGAGATCCAGGGAGCCGTCGCGGATAGCGGCTTCGCCTGAACTTCCGGCCATGCCGGCCAGCGTTAGCAAGGATCCGGTAATGACAACGTCCGGCTCCTGCGATGTAGTGCTGACCATGTCGAGCGCATCATCAACGACGATAATATAGGCGGCGAGCGCCGTATTTCGAACGCGAATTGCGACGACGGTGCCCGAGAGCTGCTCACAAAGATCACGGGCAGGCGTTGACTCGGCGATGTTCCGACTCAGGACTTTTGCGACCGGCCGCAATGCCATTTCGAGAACATCCATGTCTTCAGATCCGGTAGCCGATATGCAATGCGACGATTCCGGCGGCCAGGTTGTGATAACGGCAACGTTCGAAACCGGCAGATTCCATCATGGACTTGAGCGTCTCCTGGTCCGGATGCATGCGGATCGATTCGGCCAGATACTGGTAACTGTCCGCATCTCCGGCGACGAGCTTTCCGAGTGTTGGCAGAACTTTGAAAGAGTAAATATCGTAGGCGGGTTTGATCGCCTTGTTGGGTGACGAGAACTCCAGGATCATAGCTTTGCCGCCTGGTTTCAGCACACGCAACATCGACGCGAGCGCCGCTTCCTTGTCCGTGACGTTACGCAAGCCGAACGCCATCGTGATGCAATCGAAAGTGGAATCCTCGAATGGCAATGCCTGCGCATCGACCTGGGCGATAGTGACGTTCCCGGCGATACCGGCATCAACCAGCCGGCGACGGCCCTGCTGCAACATCGCGGCGTTGATGTCCGCGAGTATGACGTGACCGTCCTTGCCGACTTTGCGCGCGAACTCACGCGCGAGGTCGCCTGTTCCACCCGCAAGATCCAGTACCACCTGGCCGGGCCGCACAGCCGCCTGGTCGATCGTGTAACGCTTCCAAAGCCGGTGCAGCCCCGCGGACATCAGGTCGTTCATGAGGTCGTATCGGGTGGCGACTGAATCGAAGACATCACGAACGAGGTTGGCTTTATCGCCCGTGGGAACGGTCTTGTAGCCGAAGTGGGTGGAGTTGTCGGACATAGCGCTGAGGATACCTGTGCGTTGGGTGAGTCGCCAGCACGGTCCAACGCGGATTGTGGTCGGTGCCAGCAGGTGCCAGTGAGCCCGGATGAGTTGCAGATCGCTTCACTTCGAGGCGCTAATCTGCAACTCATCCGGGCTCAATACGGGGGGCTACTACATTCCAGAACACCCCGAACCTACAAGATGTACCGACTAAGATCCTCATTCTTGGCAAGCTCAGCCAGGTGATCATCCACGTACCCGGCATCCACGGTCAGCTTAGAACCGCTCTTGTCCGAGGCTTCGAAGGAGATCGTTTCGAGCAGCCTTTCCATGACCGTGTGCAGCCGCCGGGCGCCAATATTCTCAGTGTTTTCATTCACTTGGAACGCCACCTCGGCGAGCCGCCGTACGCCACTCTCGGCGAATTGCAGCTGTACGTCTTCCGTACCCAGGAGTGCGGTGTACTGCGAGGTCAGCGACGCGTCGGGTTCTGTAAGGATGCGCACGAAGTCCTCGGTTGTGAGCGACTTCAACTCGACGCGGATCGGGAAACGGCCCTGCAACTCCGGAATCAGGTCCGACGGTTTCGATGTGTGGAAGGCACCGGACGCGATGAACAGCACATGGTCTGTTTTGACCATGCCGTACTTGGTATTGACGGTGGACCCCTCGACCAGGGGAAGCAGGTCTCGTTGCACGCCTTCGCGTGAAACGTCAGCGCCGACCGTTCCTGAACTTCGCGTGACCTTGTCGAGTTCGTCGAGGAACACGATACCGTGTTGTTCAACCGCCTCCAGCGCCTGCAGCTTGAGTTCTTCGTCATCCAGCATCTTCGCCGCTTCTTCATCGGTCAGGAGGCGGAATGCTTCCTGCACTTTAAGCTTGCGAGTCTTGCTGCGCCTGCCGCCGAGATTCTGGAACATACCCTGCAACTGGCTGGTCATTTCCTCCATACCGGGCGGCGCCATGATCTCGACACCAATCGGCAGCGCCTGGATATCGATCTCGATTTCCTTGTCGTCGAGCGAGCCTTCGCGCAGCATTTTCCGAAATTTCTGTCGCGTATCGGTGTCGGCAGGTTTGCTGTCCGAAGTGAAACCAACAGACGGCGGCGGCAACAAGGCATCGAGGATACGTTCTTCCGCGGCATCCTCGGCGCGATGTCGAACTTTCGACATGGCTTCTTCGCGAATCATCTTTATTGATACGTCCATGAGGTCGCGGACGATGCTGTCGACTTCACGACCGACATACCCGACTTCCGTGAATTTCGTCGCTTCGACCTTTATGAAGGGCGCGCGCGCCAGTTTCGCGAGGCGCCGCGAAATTTCTGTTTTACCGACGCCCGTCGGTCCGATCATCAATATGTTCTTGGGCGTGATTTCGCTACGCAGTGGCTCGTCCACCTGTACGCGTCGCCACCGGTTTCGAAGCGCAATCGCGACGGCGCGCTTTGCCTCATCCTGGCCGACGATGTGTTTGTCCAGTTCCTGGACTATTTCTCTGGGAGTCATCTGTGACATTGGTGCTCTACAGTTCTTCGATAATGATGTTCTGGTTGGTGTATACGCATATCTCGCCCGCGATCAGCAGTGCCTTCTTAACGATGTCGGCAGCCTCAAGGTCGGTGTTGGATAGCAGTGCTAGTGCTGCGGCCTGAGCGTACGGCCCGCCGGAACCGATCGCCATCAGGTTATTCTCCGGCTCTATGACGTCGCCATTGCCGGAGATGATGAACGAGGACTCGGTGTCCGCGACACAGAGCAGGGCTTCGAGGCGTCGCAGGCGACGGTCGGTGCGCCATTCTTTCGCGAGTTCAATCGCGGCTCGGGTGAGATTTCCGTACTGCTCGAGCTTGGTTTCGAAAAGTTCGAACAAGGTAAATGCATCAGCTGTACCACCGGCAAAGCCGGCAATGACCCGGCCACCGGCAAGCCGCCGGACTTTGCGGGCGTTCCCTTTCATGACGGTATTGCCCATGCTGACCTGGCCGTCACCCGCGATGGCGACCTTGCCATTCCGCCGGACAGAGACGATGGTCGTCCCTCGAAATTGTTCCATGGTGTTAATCCTGTCGTGGTTCCGTGCGGGAGAAGGTTTCGGTTTTAGTCTTTCTTGCGCGCGCGGGGATGTGTCTGGTCGTATATCTGGGCCAGATGCTGGAAATCAAGGTGAGTGTAAACCTGCGTTGTTGCGATGTTCGAGTGGCCCAAAAGCTCCTGGACACCGCGCAGGTCATGGCTGGATTCAAGGAGATGCGTGGCGAAAGAGTGTCGAAACAAATGCGGGTAAACCGTCGTGTCGATGCCCTGTTGACGCGCCCAGTGGGTGACCCGCGCCTGCACCGAACGCGTGCTGATACGTGTGCCGCGCTTGCTCACAAACATCGCTTTCTCATCAACTGCGGCGAGATGCACACGGCTTGAGTTCCATTGCCGAAGTGCCTGCAGCGCCTTACGACCGACGGGGACGATGCGATCCTTGTTGCCCTTGCCGGTCACCCTTACCGTGGCGTCGTCCATGTCGACGTCACCGCAGTTGAGGTCCGTGAGTTCGGACAGGCGCAGGCCTGACGAATACAAGAGCTCGAGTATTGCCCGGTCGCGATCAACCACAGGCCCCGTGCCCGAGATATCGAGCAGGCGCGCCATGCGGTCGGCGTCGAGGTTTGCAGGCAGGCGCTTCTGGCCCTTGGGCGCTGACACGCCATTGACCGGATTCTTGCTGACGTGCTTTTCACGCATCAGGTATCGAAAAAACGTGCGGCACGCGGAGAGCCGGCGCTGGATGCTCCGCGGGCTCAGCCCCTTCCGGTAACAGGCGGCGGAGAACGCACGAAGATGCTGGCTGTCTATCTCGCCCCAGGTACCGATGCCCGAATACTCACAAAATGCGAGCAGGGACTTGAGGTCGTGACGGTAGTTCTTGGAGGTTTGCTTCGACAGACGGCGTTCGTAGTCCAGATGGTGTATGAACTTGTCGATCCAGCCTGCGTCGTCCACAGCCAGGGCCCTACCTAGTATCGTTTCAGGGCACCCGCGACGAGATCGCCAAGACGCGTCAGGAAGTCGATACTCATGCCCGGGTGAAATCGATTGGCGTCGGCGCTGCCAATGGCGAGAAAGCCAATGCTTGATTCGCCGCTGAGCGGTACCAGCGCAACGGACCCGATCTCGCCAGCGGTCTCCTGGAACAGGAAGTGCATCTGGGTGTCCCGAATCTGGCCGCAACGTGCCGAGCTGCCGCTGAGGAAAGTGCGGAATGGGTTGAGGGCCTCGTCGCTTTTTTCTATGACACGGAAAAACCGACCGCCGTTAATGTCGTCAAAAGCGCCCGGGTCACCAAAAATAACCAGGACGGCCTGATCGACATTGAAGCCGCTGCGCATACCGACTTCGAGTGCAACAATGGTGGACTTGAGGTCTGCGGCCGCCAGCAATTGCAGGGTCAGCTCATGAATCTTCGCTGCCAGAAGGTCATTGGCTCGAGCGAGACCGATCAATTCCTTGAGTTGTTTCTCGAGTTTCAGGTCCTTCTGGCGCAGGACCGATACCTGGCGTTCAACGAGCGAAATGGCATCGCCGCTGGCGTGCTGCAGGTGCAGGGAAGTCAGGAGGGACGCGTGGTTTTCGAAGAAATCAGGATGTGCGGCCAGGTAATCATGTATGGCCTGCTCAGAAATCTCGTCTCCACCGTAGCTGATTTTCGCTTGCGTGCTCATGCTTTATCCGTCCCTATAGTTCCAGCATGCCTTCGTTGATCAACTCGGCATTACCCCTGAGCCAGACCGGCGTTCCGGGGCCGTGCCAGCTTACCACGACTTTACCACCCGGCAGATGTACGTCGACCACCTCGTCGAGGGCGCCGCGTTTCCGACCAATAACCACGGCCGCACAGGCGCCGGTGCCACAGGCCGCGGTCTCGCCGACACCGCGTTCGAACACGCGAAGATTAATGGCCCGCCGGCCCTGGATATGCATAAACCCGACATTGCACTTTTGCGGGAAACGCGCGTGCTTCTCGAGCGTCGGTCCGAGGCTTTGGACAGGCGCCATACTTACACTCTCCACCTCGATGACGGCGTGCGGGTTACCCATCGAAACGGCGCCGATTTCGATCGACGTGCCATCGGCGTCCAGCGTGTATTTGTCCGCCACGGAATCGGCCATGAAAGGAATTCGGGACGGCTCGAAGTCCGGGGAGCCCATGCTGACGGCAACTTCACCGTTATCGAAGACGCGCGCACTAATGAGACCCGCAGGGCTTTGCAGCTCAAACTCCCGTTCCGGCAGACCGAGATCGGCCAGGTACCGCGCGACGCAACGAACCCCGTTGCCGCATTGCTCGACTTCGGACCCATCGGTATTGAACACCCGGTAACTGGCGACGCTCGAGCCACTGCGTGCGGGGTTTATCCACATCATCTGGTCAAAGCCCGGCCCGGTCTGGTCGTTACCCCACTCTCGTATCTTCTCGACGCCGGGCGGTGGCCGCTTTTCGATGCGCTGATCGACAATCAGGATCCGGTTGCCGGTACCGTGCATTTTTCGATAGGGAATTTGCATGTCGTCGATTATGCGTCGCGCGCGGGCTGGCATGGACTTTTTAGTGCGGCATCTGTAGTTTACATAAACTAGTTTGGAGGGGTGATATGCGCCACATAATGGTACTGAATTCAAAGGGAGGTTGCGGCAAGAGCACCCTCGCCACAAACATTGCGTCTTACTTCGCGACCCAGGGCGCCGCCGTCGCCCTGGCGGATTACGATCCGCAACGATCTGGCCTGGACTGGCTGGCCCGGCGCCCCGCCGACAGACCGGCCATCGCTGGCGTTGCCGGCTTCGAAGATGGCTTGCGGCACGCCCCCCGGACTGCCGACATCCTCGTGATCGATGCGCCCGCCCGTTCGCACGGAACGGAGCTGACGGATCTCGTCAAGCACGCAGAAACCATCGTCGTTCCGGTATTGCCCTCAACGATCGATATGCAGGCCACTACCACCTTTCTCGAAGAACTGAAAAGCGTGCCGAAAATCGCCAAAAAAGACGCGAAAATCGCCGTAGTCGCGAATCGCGTTCGCGACAACACGCTGATTTTCGACGAGCTTGATGAATACCTGACGAAGACCCGCGTGCCGTACATCGCAACGCTGCGCGAGGCGCAGAACTACGTTCGTGCCTACACCCGTGGCCTCGGCATTTTCGAATTGCCCGAATACCTCGCCTGGCCGGACTGGGATGAGTGGGAGCCCCTCACCGCCTGGCTACGAACGAAGCGCAGCCAGCCATAACGCTGCTGTTTCGCCGCACGGGCTGAACACACCACCGACGTTGAAAGGCTGCAAGCGAGATACTGTTTACAGGAAATAAAGCGGACCTCGGTCCCGCCTGGCGGGACCGTAGGGAGCCATTCCAGTAAACAGTATGTCGCTTGTAGCCCTGCGCCGTCCGTCAGGGTCTGTGTTCCAGAGCAGGCAAATTGCTGCCAGCAACCATGTTGAGCCCGTCCCGGTAAGCATCCGCCGCGGCGTCCGTCTGGCCGAGCTGATTCAGCAGGGCACCGTACTCCTGGTAGGCCTCCGGGCTTGGCCGCAGGCTGATAACGGTTTCGAGGTAACTGCGCGCCTTACCCCAGAGCTCATTTCGCAAACACAGTCTTGCGGCGGTCAGCAGCAGATCCGGGTCGTCACTGTGATTCGTCAGCCATCCTTCTGCGCGTTTAAGCTGCTTGCTGGCATCGACACCCTGGACCAGGCCAAACAGCCGGACCAGCGGGCCACGCCAGTTGGACTTGAGCGTGGCGGCAAGCTCTTTCTCGGCCTTGTCGTGCAGGTCGGCGCGCATCAAGCCCTTGTAATACGCCTCGATCAGGGAAACGTCGGATTGGTAGGCCTTGGGTATGTCTTTCCAGGCAAGTGCCAGTGCCGGGCCGTCAGCGGCCTGGTCGAGCGCCTCCCGATGCACACGTACAGTCCAGGCATCCATGGTTTCGGGTTTGACGTGACCGTGCTTCTTGACGCGCGGCAGGATGTCTCTGAGTGCTGACCAGTCTTTCAAGCGGAAGTACAGCCGCCCCATTAACGCGAGTGCATGGGCGTGGTCCTTCGAGTTTTCGTCCAGGCGTCGCAGTGTCGCAAGGGCCTGTTCGTGTTGGCCGCGGTCGAGCTGAAACTCGGCCTGTGTCAGCAACACCGCATTGGCGGCTTCCGGGATTTCCTGGTAAGCCAGGCGTAGCCATTCGTCGCGACGGTCATCGCTGTTTTGAAGATGCGCGGCCCGCGCGGCCTGCAGATAGTTGAATAACGGCGAGTCACTCGTGCTCGCAGCGCGTGCGAGCAGGCGTTCACCGCGCGCGAAATTGCCTTCTGCCACTTCGATCATGCCGAGCGTCAATTTTCGGCCGGAACGGGCAGAACGATAACGGCCAGCTGCCTCGCCGATACGACGTGGTGCCGTGATGACTTTTTTGAGCAACCAGAGACCGCCAAATAGCGCAGCGGTCAGTAATACCAGCACAGGAACCGACATCTCAAAGAGATAACCGCGAAAGCTGATGCCCACGTATCCCGGATCCGCGAGCAGAAAATGTGCGGCGAACGCGCTCGCGAACAGAGCGATAACAATAATGAGGCCTATTTTCACTCGGCTGACTCGCGCACGGTCAGGTATTGACGCAGGAGTCGCAGTGACCCGGAGATATCAGGCGGGCTCGTCGTAAACACGTCCTTTCGTATTTCACTTATGGTGAGTTTTGCACCCGCCACCTGTTCGCTGTCGGCATCAAACCAGGTGTCGAGCAATGCACTGGTGTCGTCGAGGGTCTGCTCGAAGATCGCCTGTTCGCCGCGTAATAAGGCAAGTCGTGCTGACTGCAATTGCAGCGCGATGTTACTGCGCAGGAAGTACTCCGCATTCGGTGCAACCAGAGCGAACTTCGCCTGCTCCGGAGGAGTTACCCTGACGAGGCCGGACATCGCGTTTTTCGTCGAAGCCCAGGCTCGTCCAACACCGCTCTGCTCGGATTCGGGGGCTTCGGCGATATCCTCTTCGGCCGCCTCGCCCGCCAGCGGCAGGGATTCAACCACTCGTGCCAGGCTGGCAAGCGTCAGTGTCGCACCCTCCAGGTCGGGCTTTTCCATGACAGCGAGTGCTGCGAGCTCGTCCGCTATAGCACGCCGGACCGCCGTAAGTGCGGGGTCGGAAAGTTGCGTCACGCGATCATCCGCCATACTCAGGGCGAGCGCTGCCAGGTGCGGATTATTGGCGAGTTGCAGCTGGGCGTTTCCGATCTGCAAATAGTACTCGGCCTCGGCGAGGAGAAATGTTTCACGAGCGCCGGCCGAGATGCCGGCCAGCGACGCTACCGAACTCTCGATCGCGGACATGCGCGCGGGAAGTGAGTTCAGCAGGCGTAGCTGCTCTTCAACGTCTTGTCGCACAGCCGCGATATCATCGCTGTAATCCGGATGTGTGATCTGGCCGATGCGTGATTCCAGTTCTTCCAGTGCCGTGCCGGATCGGTCTACACGGCGGCCCAGGCTCTCGATGCTCGCGAGACTTTGCTCCGCACTGGACTCGTCACCGGACGTCCAGGTTTCAAAGGCCGAATACAGAGCAGCGATAAGAGCAATAACCGACAGCAGTACCGCCAGCCATGCAACGCGATTGCTGCTGCCTTCAGTCGTTTTCAGGTCCAGCGCGGCAAACTCCGCGTCGCTGCCAGGTTGAATGTCGGTTCGCTCGTCGCTCATAGTGCTGTCCCGGAATCGATTCTGTTCAGTTTAGTGATCGCATCAACCATATCAGACGCCTGCGGTCCGGAGGCCAAAACGGGTCTCGCGGCGGGAAAACGATCCAGCACTTCTTTTATCACACGAGCTGAGGGCGTCACCAGCGGCACATCGTCAAAGTGCTGCAAGCACCAGTCCGATAGCAAATCGAGCAGATTGCTCAATGTCTCGACACTCATAATCGTAATCACGTTGATCTTGCCATCTCGCCACGCCGCCTCAATTTTGGCGAGGGACTGGCGGCTGCTCTCAGGCAGTCGGCGCTCATAAACTGACAAATAATGAACGTGTGCGCCGCGCTCGGTTAGCGTACTGGCCAGCAGCTCGCGGCCGCCGCCGCCGCGTATTATCCGGACCTGTTTGCCAGCGACGTCCTGCAGTGCCGGCTCCGCAAGCAGACTTTCACTGTCGTAGCCGCTGGCGGGCATGATTTCCACACTGGCACCAGCCGCCTCGATC
>JAOUNH010000033.1 GCA_029881055.1 Gammaproteobacteria bacterium | reverse complement strand
GGGCTGCATACGATGATGGTGCTGGACCAGGCAGAGATTCTGAGTTCCGATCTCGAAATTCGATTCGCCGCCATGTCGCATGATTTCGGCAAGGGGACGACAGAGCAGTCAGACCTTCCTGCGCACCCCGGCCATGAGGCGCGCGGTGCCAGGCTGATCAAGGAGCTGGCCGATCGAATGCCCCTGCCAAAAGCCTGCCGGGATTTCGGCATGTTGGTTGCGAAATACCACACCCATTGCCACCGGGCGCTCGAGCTGCGCGATTCGACAATACTGCGGGTGCTGGAAGAAACTGACGCCTTTCGCCGGCCCGAGCGTTTCGAGCAATTCCTGATTGCCTGTGAAGCCGATGCAAGAGGTCGTTCGGGACTCGAAGACCGCGACTATCCGCAGGCCGAACTCTTTCGCCGTGCATTCGCCGCTGCGATGACCGTCGATTCCGGGGCCATCGCGAAATTGCATTCGGGCGCGAAGATTTCCGCAGCGATCAGCGCAGCGCGACTGGACGCCATCCGGGAACTCAGGAACTGATTTAACCGTAGAAATACAGGTAGAACGAAAACACCGTGACCGACCCGTAGCCTTCGGCGTCATCGACGCCCAGGCCAAAATCAATATCGCTTCTGTCGCCGAGAGGCGTGATGAAACGCAAGGTCGCCGATCGGGTCTTCCTCCCGTCAACTTCACCCTTCCAGGTCGCGAGGTCCACACTCCAGCGCCGCTCTCCAACATCGATACCAAGGCCAACGCGGGCACGGTAGTCAATCAGGCTGTTGAGCAGACTTAATCGTGATACGGAGAGGTAATCGAGTATCGGTCGATTCTCGTCGATGCGAAGATTAACGTTGTAATCGTAGTCAATTCCGGAAAAAATTAAATCGACTTTTTCGCCAAGCTTGAATTTCCCGGACAACCCTAAACCATTGGCGTGAAATTCGACATCCCGACCCGGGAGGCGCGTGTCACGAAGTATGTCGAACGAAAAGTCTCGATATTCATAGTTTCCGGAGAGCGTGACTTTGTCGTTGCGCCAGTAAAGAGAAGCTCGATAGTCGACCGAGTCGAGGATATCGCTGTCGCCCCAGTACGCTGCAGTCGCCCGCAACCCGAGCGGCTTGAACCAGTGATCAATCTCGATATCGGCGTAAATCGTGTCGATGTTGATGTTGCGCGGCAGGTCGACCTTCGTTTTTGCGAACGCTGAAGACAACCAGGTGTTTTCGGCAAGACCGATACCAGCCGACAGACTGCCGGCAACGGCGCCGTCAGAATCCGTTTCGATTCCGGCACCTATCACGTAGCTGTCGGCCGCCCATAGGGGAGAGGCGAACAATAAAAACAGAGGCGCCCTAAACCATGACATAGAGAATAATAGCCGCCAATATCAATCGGTACACGGTAAAGGGCAGCAAACCAATACGGGTAACGACGCGCATGAAGACATCGATGCTTGCATAGGCGACTACCGCAGCAACCAACACGCCGAGACCGAGTTCCTTCCACGCCACAGCCTCGCCGTTTGCGATGAGGCCAATGAACTTGTAACTCGCGGCGAGGAAAATGACCGGCGCCGATAATAAAAACGAAAATCGCGCCGCATCCTGGCGCTCGAAACCGAGGAACCGGGCGGCGGTTATCGTTATGCCCGATCGCGATGTACCAGGTACCAGCGACAGGGCCTGGGCACACCCGATAATGAACGCATCTTTGTATCCGACCGCAGCGAGGCTGCGTTCGCGGCGGCCGTAGCGGTCCGCAATTGCCATCAGGATTCCGTATCCGGCCAGGGTGTACACGATTACAGCGGGATCGCGCAGGTTCTGCTCGATCCAGGACGCAAGCAAAAGGCCCGCAAGTGCGGCAGGTACGGTACCGAGCGCAATAGCCAGGGCCATTCGCGACTCCGGCGACGCTATTTTGCCGCCGAGGATCTGCACACCGCCGGACAGCAGCGATGCAATATCCTTGCGAAAGAAGATGCAGACAGCGGTGAGTGATCCGAAATGGACAGCGACATCGAATGCCAGCCCCTGGTCAGTCCACTCAAAGAGATACGGCACCAGCACGAGATGACCGGAGCTGGAAATTGGCAGGAACTCGGTGATGCCCTGAACAATGGCGAGAATGATTATTTGTAATGTCGTCAAAGCGTCTCTGTCCTGTCAGCAAATTGAAACGCTGATGGCACCGAAATAGCGCCACGTCCCAATGCAATACATTTGAAATTTTCACCCATCTCCCCGGGGAGCGTAAGTGTTTTGATCTGGCCCGACAACGCGAGTTGATCAGCAATCGGCAACTCGGAAAAACCTGCCATCTCGATTGTAAGGCCACCGCCCAGCAGAAACTGTGACTGCGTCTGGTATCCGAGAATTTCCAGTCCACTCTTTACGGCACTAGCCGCCAGCGACGAAAAATCGACCCAGGCAGTCAGGTCCTGGATGCCGGGGTAGATCAGTGGGTTGTTATGGGCGTGATGACGATAGTGGCACCGCAACCACCCGTCAGTCCGGTCGGGCGCGTAGTACTCACGTCGCGATACACCATAGTCAAAAAGGAACATTGCTCCATGACGCAGGCTTCGAGCCAGGTCGGCAACCCACTTCGGTGCAGCGAGAGATGCTTCAGACACATAGCCATCGTCCAGGGTGTGCCCCAGGTCCGCTTCGATCTCAGTTACAAATCCGCTCAGCTTTTCGGGTGCTCGCGCTTCGGTCCATACAAAGCCGTCGTCGCCCACTGCCACACGCAACTGCAAGACCTCGGAATTCCGTTTGATAAATCGTTCGACGGGCAAGGCGTCGACAACCTCGTTCGCAATGATAATGCCGTCAAAATTCTCGGGTAGTTCAGACAGCCAGTGAATCCGTCCAGCGAGGTGCGGAAGCTTGTCTTGCAGGTGTCTCTGTTGTCGGTCTGCAAGATCCGCCGACACCTCCAATATGTTGTAACTCGACGGTAACGCGTCCATCGATTCGAACGCCGTAAGCATGTCCAGCGCGAGCTTGCCGCTGCCCGCCCCTGCTTCAAGTACAGCTCCGTTTTTGACGCTGCCCAAAACCTCGGCACATTGCCTTGCCAGGACTCGCCCAAAAATGCTGGAAACTTCCGGCGCCGTAATGAAATCCCCTGCGCCACCGAATTTGGTCGTTCCCGCACTGTAGTAGCCGAGTCCGGGCGCGTACAAAGCCTCGTGCATGAACTCTGCAAAGCTGATGCTACCTCCCGCGGTTTCGATTCTTTCGCGCAGGTATGCGGCGACGCGCGCGGAGTGCGTCGCGCTGATGTCGTCCGGTTGCGGCAATGTTGCTGGCTGTGTGTATTGCATGTACGCGATAAAGTCTTTATGAATGGGCGCATGCCAAAGCAGACACTTAACGACAAGGTCATCCTGGTCACCGGCGCGGCCCGTCGCATTGGCGCCGCTATTGTGACATGCCTGCATGAGAACGGCGCACGCGTCGCCATTCACTACCGTGGCTCGGCCAATGATGCGAGAAATCTCGCCGCGCAGCTGAACGGCCTGCGTGCCGACTCGGCGGCCGTATTTCAGGCCGATCTTCTCGAAACAGCGACTCTGCCATCGCTCGTCAGCGATGTCGTCGAATGGGGCGGACGACTGGATGGACTGGTGAATAACGCCTCCAGTTTTTACCCCACGCCAATCGGCGACATTACCGAGCAGCAGTGGAACGATCTTGTCGGCAGCAACCTCAAGGCACCGTTGTTCCTTGCACAGGCCGCTGCCAGCTACTTGCGTGAAGCGAATGGTGCGATCGTCAACATCGTGGACATACATGCGGTGCGCCCCCTCAGGCATCACGCTGTTTACGGTTCCGCCAAGGCGGGCCTGGCAATGCTGACGCGCGCGCTCGCAAAGGACCTCGCACCGCATGTCCGAGTCAACGGCGTATCGCCGGGCGCAATCCTGTGGCCCGAAGCGGGCATGACGGAAACCCTGCAACAAGACATCCTCAGGCAGATTCCGCTCGAGCGGCCGGGCAACCCGGCGGATATCGCCGGATGCGTGCTGTATCTATTGCGGGATGCAGATTACGTCAGCGGCCAGATCATCGCAGTCGACGGCGGCCGCTCGATCGGCTGGTGAATTAAGGTGACAGTGACCTTAATTAGGAAATGCTCGATATAAGGTGACAGTGACCTTAATTAGGAAATGCTAATTAAGGTCACTGTCACCTTATATCGGCACCCGGTATCGGTGTGGCTAGTAGGCGTCCAGCAGTTCGCGGTGCGGTGGGCGATTTCGGTCGGGTTCCGGGGTGCGGGCTTCGTCGCTGGCCTTGAAATTACTGCCCGGTAGCGAGGTCACCGGGCACGCTCCCGTGTTGAGGTAGCTCATCGCCGCGATCATGTTGGGATCCTGAGGATCCCCAACGGCAACGCTAAGGTCGTCTGCCGCCGGACAGGTGACTGGGAGTCCGTCAAAATAGTCTCCATCGCCTAGAGAGTTGGCCAGCTTGAAGGACGTGGGTCGCATTATCTTGTCACAAAATGTCAAACCAATCTGGCCTACCGGTTTACCGAATGTGTTGTCGCCCACGATCGCGACATCGACGTGCGGAATCAGGCCATTGGCCACCAGCTCGCTGGCCGATGCCGTGCCACGTGTCGCAATAACTACAAGTCGCGTCAGGTTGGGTGAGCGATTCAAAATTTCTGCAAAGAATTTTTGAGAATTATTTTGCAGCGCACGGTCCGCGTTGAATTCCGTGCTGGAGAACACTTCGCCCCTCGCGATATTTCCGCCGAGCAAGTCGCCGAGCAACTCGGCAGTGCTAACAAGCCCACCGCCGTTGTAGCGCAGATCGAGAATTATCTCCTCTACGGCCGGACTTGCATTTCGAAATTCCAGGAACGCAGCATCCAGCTTCGGATCAGCCGTGCTGATAAATGTCGCCAACTCGATATAGCCAATGTTGCGACCGCCGCTACCCGCAATAACGTCCACTTGTGGAACCGGATCGATCGTCACAATCGCTTTCGTCAGGGGGGCGGTAAAGAACGATGCGCCAACGAGCGGCTGCACTTCGAAATCAACCGTATCGTTCGCTGCAAAAAACGCGCTGACACCTTCGTTCGCCGTGATATTCGCGATTGTCCGTCCATTGAGCGACAACACCTGTTGCCCACGCGCGAGGCCGCCCAGATCCGCGGGGCTGCCCGAAAATGTTCGCGTAATACGAAAATCCGTTTGCGCCTGATCCGCGAAGCGCCAGCTGAACCCGAAGCCTTCAAACTTACCTTCACCAAAAAACTGCGAGTCAGCCTCGGCCGATCCTACGCTGCTAAACAAATCGAGAGGGTTGCCGCTCGAGTCTTTCGGCCCAAGTTCCGTGGTGACGCGGAAGACCAGTTCCTCGGGCGACGCATAGTCGGCGATGCTGATGCCGGCCGGAAGCATGTCGTTCCACAGATACCAGGCGTACAACTGGTCGAGGACGAATTGTTTTTGACCGTCGTTACTGCAGGCGGCCGTGCCCGTCTGCGGACCCGCCGATCCACTGCTGCTGCCGCCGCAAGCCGTCAGGCCCGCGAAAGCGATCAAGACAATCAGTTTGCGCATTTGAATTCCCTTACAAATCAACGCTGACTTCCTCCAAAGGATGACTCGTCGCATCAAATTCCTGCCAATGCTCCAAAAAGGTTCTTCCTGTGACCGGATGCCTGACGTTCGGCGCCAGTTCCGCAATTGGCCGCAGGACGAAGCTGTACTTCAATACGTCGTCGCGCGGTACGCGGACCGGTCGCTCCTCAATAACGAGGTCATTGTAGATCAACAAATCAATATCAAGCGGACGTGACTCCCATTTATCGCTACCGCGTCGCCGACCCGCAAGATTATGTATAAGTTCGATGTGCTCGCAGATGTCGAGCGGCGAATAACTGGACTCAAATTGGACCACGAGGTTCAGAAAATCCGCGCCTTTAAAGCCGCAGGATGCACTGCGGTAAACACGGGAAACGGACAGATCGCCGTAGAGACGTCGCAGCTCCCGGATAGCCAGCCGTAAGTTATCTTCAGCGGCTTCATTACTTCCGATACCCAGGAATACGGTTGCCATCAAACGGGTCGCTCGCCCCGCTCAATCAAAACGCCGACTTCCCGGGAACCGCGAATGGCGCCCGGCTTGTTGACTCTCACCTTGACCCAGGCGACCGAGAACTCGTCGCGAATGATGGCCGCAATTCGTTCTGCAAGCGTTTCGACGAGCTGGAAATCGGAATTGGCCACGAAGTCCTGGATGCGCTTCGCGACCGCCTTGTAGTTGAGGGTATCGGCAATTTCATCCGTCGCCGCCGCCCTGGCAATATCAGCGCTCATTTCGAGGTCGATCACAACCGTCTGTCGAATCCGGCGCTCCCACTCCCAGATCCCGATGATTGCATCGACCTTGAGTTCATTGAGAAAAATCTTGTCCATGGTCCCTCGTTTCCGTCCTAAACCTGCGCCGGCACTTTGAGCGTATCCAGCGACCATCTGGCCTGTGCGCGTATCTCGCTGGCGTCGCCAGCCTCACTCAGGCGCATCGCTCCCGCAACGGCAATCATTGCACCATTGTCGGTGCAAAACTCGAACCGCGGATAAAATACCTGGCCTGGAAATCGCGCCGCGATTTCACTGCGCAACAACCGATTCGCACCGACGCCACCGGCCACTACGATACGATCCAGGCCCTCTGACTCCGCCGCTCTGAGCGCCTTGCCAACCAGGGTATCGACCGCCGCGCGCTGGAACGATGCAGCAATGTCGGCACGGCAATCCGCCAGCTTTCCCTCTGCCTCGGCGTCGCGAACCGCCAGCATCACGGCCGTCTTCAGGCCGCTGAAACTGAAATCCAGGCCCGGCTTGTTCAGCATCGGCCGCGGCAGGGAATACGCCGTTTCATCGCCCTTTTCGGCGAGCGCCGCAAGCTGGGGTCCACCCGGGTAGCCAAGACCCAGCAACTTGGCCGTTTTGTCGAAAGCCTCGCCCGCTGCGTCGTCGAGCGTCGTGCCGAGCACTTCGTATTCGCCCAGGCGCCGCACGGCGATCAGCATCGTATGACCGCCCGAAACCAGCAGGGCCAGGAACGGAAACGCCGGCGAATGCTCCTCCAGCATCGGCGCCAGCAGGTGGCCCTCCATGTGGTGCACAGCGACTACCGGGCAGTTCCAGGCCAGGCCCAGGCCGTTGGCCATGCCACCGCCGACCATCAGCGCACCGACCAGCCCGGGGCCGGCGGTATAGGCAATAGCATCCGGCTTATCGATGCCTGCCTTTTTCATAAGTTGTTGAATTAATGGCAAAAGCATCCGCACATGGTCCCGGGACGCGATCTCGGGGACGACGCCGCCGTAGGCGGCATGCAAGTCCACCTGGCTGTGCAAAGCGTGCGCAATCAGGCCTTTTTCGGGGCTGTACAGCGCCACGCCGGTCTCATCGCAGCTGGTTTCTATACCGAGCGTTATCATCTGAGCGTTCATACGGCCGCGAATCATACCCTGAACCCTTTGCAAACAGTCAAAACTGGCGCTATTATGCGCGGCTGAGTCCCGGCCTGTGAGTCGGGTTTATTTATGTCCGGACGGAATACCTGAACAATGCCAAGTGTTCGCCTAAAAGAGAACGAATATTTTGACGCCGCCCTGCGTCGTTTCAAGCGCGCCTGTGAAAAGGCCGGAATACTGACCGAGCTTCGTCGTCGTGAGTTCTACGAGAAGCCCACGCAGGAAAGAAAGCGCAAGAAAGCCGCAGCAGTCAAACGCCATCTGAAGCGTGTATCTCGCGACGACTCCAAGCGCACGCGCCTGTACTAGATTAGCGCCTGCTCCCCGCGCTGCGATGTCTCTTAAAGGCCAAATCACAGAAGACATGAAGTCCGCCATGAAGGCCGGTGACAAAGACCGGCTGAAGACGGTGCGTCTTATGCTTGCGGCGATTAAGCAAATCGAAGTTGATACGCGTGAAGAACTGGACGACGCCGCCGTCCTGACCGTTCTCACCAAGATGGTTAAGCAGCGCCATGACTCGGTCGACCAGTTCGAAAAGGGTAACCGCGAAGACCTGGCCGCGATTGAGCGTGCTGAAATTGCGGTCCTCAAGGAATACCTGCCTGACCCGCTCTCTGCTGACGAACTTGCGGCAATGATTGACGAGACCATCCGTGCGACCGGCGCCGAAGGCATTCGCGATATGGGCAAGGTGATGGGCGAGCTCAAATCGAAAGCAGCGGGTCGAGCTGACATGGGTGCGCTGGGCGCACTGGTCAAGCAACGTTTGACCGCAGCTTAGCCTGCACTCCCTTAGTTGGCGCAGATTTTGCGCTCTGGCAAAGCCGCTTCGTTAGGCTATGCTGCTAATAAAAGCACTCCAGGTGATATGGCCGGACTCATTCCTCAGGACTTCATCGACGATCTGATCGCAAGAGCAGACATTGTCGAAGTCGTGGGCCGCCGAACCCAGCTCAAGAAAGCAGGCCGTGAGTTCAAAGCGTGCTGCCCTTTCCATGACGAAAAGACCCCTTCCTTTACGGTCAGCCCGGGCAAGGGGTTTTATCATTGCTTCGGTTGCGGCGCGCACGGCACCGCCATCGGCTTCCTGATGGAATTCGATCACATGAGTTTCGTCGAAGCGATCGAGTCCCTGGCCCACTCCATGGGTGTCGAAGTACCGCGCGACGACAGCGACCAGCCTGCGCGACGATACGATGAGCTTTTTTCGTTGATGGATGCGGTCGCTCGCTACTGGCAGTCCTGCCTCAGGGAATCGCCGGCGGCGGTCGAGTACATCAAGAAACGCGGCATCGATGGCTCTACGGCAAAGCGCTACGGTATCGGATACGCACCGGATGGATGGAGCAATCTCATCGACAAGTTCGGCGGTTCAGCGGAAGCCACTGACCGGCTGCTCGCCACCGGGCTGATCATCCAGAAAGACAATGGACAGCATTACGACCGCTTCAGGGACCGGCTCATGTTTCCGATCCGCGACGCGCGCGGCCGAACCATCGGATTCGGCGGGCGGACGATGGGCGACGGCGAACCGAAATACCTGAATTCTCCCGAGACCGTGCTGTTTCACAAAGGCAGGGAGTTGTACGGCCTTTATGAAGCACGACAGGCATTGCGGAACATCGAGCGACTGGTCGTTGTCGAGGGGTATATGGACGCGGTCGCGCTGGCACGGCACGGCATCGATTTCGTCGTTGCGACGCTGGGCACGGCGACCACCGAAGAGCATCTGAACCGCCTGTTTCGCATAACTGAGAACGCGTACTTCGCATTCGACGGAGATCGCGCGGGCAGAAAAGCCGCCTGGCGGGCGCTGGAAAATGCACTGCCGCAGATTCGCGAGGGGCGGCAAATTCGTTTTGTCTTCCTGCCTGACGGCCAGGACCCGGACTCCTTCGTCAACGAACGCGGTGCCGACGCCTTTGTGAAATTGATGGATTCGGGATTGCCCCTGTCAGAATTCCTTATCCAGGAATTGAGCAGCCAGGTTGATATGGAGACGATCGACGGTCGCGCAAAACTAGCGGAAATGGCGCGCCCCCTGGTCAGCAAAATACCGGCGGGCGTTTATCGCGAACTGCTGATCGACAGCCTTGCGACCGCCGTCGGCCTCACGGCTTTGAAGCTCGAAAAAATGATGACCTCGCGACCGGCAGCCAGTGATCGCGGGCTGTTTGCGCCCGCCGGCAAACTCCGGAAGCGTACGCGGTCGGCGGCAAGCGGGGGACCTTCGGTGGTACGTCGTGCACTCACGCTGATCCTGAATGAGCCCACAGCGGGCCGAAAACTGGATACGGACCTCCTCGCCGGCGTGCAGCGGCCAGGTGTCGATCTGTTGGTTTCGCTTATTGAAACTGTGCAATCCGAACCCACTATTACAACCGCCGGGCTCCTGGAGCGCTGGCGGCATGACGAACAGGGCCGGCATCTAGGTAAATTGGCCGCCGCCGACCTGCCGTTGGATGATGAATTCGACCCTGCCGCCGAACTCGCGGAGTGCCTGCAGCAGCTGGCACTCGCGGGCCGCAAGGAAAGAATTGAGTTTCTTATTGAAAAACAACGAGTTACTGGGCTTAGCGACGACGAAAGGTCGGAGCTCGCGCAGCGCCGATAGTGCCGCTAAGCCTATGAAAAAGGTATGGGAAGTGCTCTTTCATGAGCGTATTATTCGCCGTTTGTATATTTTGCCCGCAGGGGTCTTGTCTTGAAAGAAAAACGTAAACCAGCCGCCGCCATTAGCAAACAAGCCAAACAGCTCAGAGAGCTGATCGGCCGTGGCAAGGAACAAGGGTATCTGACCTACGCAGAGGTCAACGATCACCTGCCGAACGACATCGTCGACCCTGAACAGATCGAAGACATCGTAAATATGATCAACGACATGGGCATCACCGTGCACGAGAAGGCGCCGGATGTTGAGTCGATCACCTTGTCTGATGCCACGGCGACGGATGACGATGGCGCCGAGGAAGCCGAAGCGGCACTCGCGAGCGTCGATGCAGAATTCGGCCGCACGACCGATCCCGTCCGTATGTACATGCGCGAAATGGGAACCGTGGAGCTGTTGACACGGCAGGGCGAAATCGAGATCGCCAAGCGTATCGAGTCAGGACTGAATCAGGTCAAGCTTTACATGTCTCATTTCCCGCCGACGATAGACTCGATGCTCGATGTTGCAGACAGAGTGATTGAGGGCGAAACGCGTATGCAGGATTTCGTGGTCGGCTTTATCGACCCGAACGAGCCGGATGAAATCAAGCCGCCTGCTCCGAAAACCGACGATGACGACGAAGAAGAAGTTATCGATACTGGCCCCGATCCGGAGGAAGTAAAAGCTCGCGTCAAGGTCATCAGACGTCATTCAAACCGCGTGAATAAGTACCTTGAGCAGTACAGCTACAAGGACAAGCGCACGGTCAAAGCGATGAACGAGATGACCGACCAGATCATGGAGCTGAAGCTCGCGCCCAAGTTGTTTGACGCACTGGTGCGCGACCTTCGCGACGTTATCTCTGTTATTCGCAGCCAGGAACGCATGGTCATGCAACTTTGCGTACGCGATGCAGGCATGCCACGCAAAGATTTCCTGTCGAGTTTCCCGAAGAACGAAACGGATTACACGTGGATAGACAAGCACATTCGCGCGAAACGCAAACACTCGTCGATACTCGCAAAGCTCAAGGACGATATCCTGCGTTGCCAGCGTAAGCTCATTGCCGTTGAAGAAATGACTCGCCTGACGATTGCTGAAATCAAGGAAATCAATCGCCAGATGTCCATCGGCGAGGCAAAAGCGCGTCGTGCGAAGAAAGAAATGGTTGAGGCGAACCTCCGTCTCGTAATATCGATTGCGAAGAAGTATACGAACCGCGGCCTGCAGTTCCTGGATCTCATTCAGGAAGGCAACATCGGCCTGATGAAAGCCGTTGACAAGTTCGAGTACCGGCGCGGCTACAAGTTTTCGACGTACGCAACCTGGTGGATACGCCAGGCAATTACGCGCTCAATCGCCGATCAGGCCCGCACGATTCGTATTCCTGTACACATGATCGAAACAATCAACAAGCTGAATCGCATTTCGCGACAGATGCTCCAGGAAATGGGCCGCGAGCCGTTGCCGGATGAACTTGCCGAACGCATGGAAATGCCGGAGGACAAGGTGCGCAAGGTACTCAAGATTGCCAAAGAGCCGATCTCCATGGAAACGCCAATCGGCGACGATGAAGATTCGCATCTCGGCGACTTTATCGAGGACCAGACAGTGCATTCGCCGGTCGACTCAGCGACGACTTCGGGACTCAAGGAAACCACGCACTCTGTGCTGGCTGGCCTGACGCCGCGCGAAGCCAAGGTCCTGCGTATGCGTTTCGGTATCGACATGAACACCGATCACACGCTCGAGGAAGTCGGCAAGCAGTTTGACGTGACGCGCGAGCGCATTCGTCAAATTGAAGCGAAGGCCCTGCGCAAGCTGCGTCATCCGACCCGTTCGGATCAGCTGAGAAGCTTCCTGCTGGAAGACTGATCGCGATAGCAAAGCAACAAAAAAAGCCGGGCATTGCCCGGCTTTTTTTTGGCTAGATGATTTCCAGTGCCTTGCGTCGTTGCGTATGGAAGTCCTGTTTCTCGATGAAACTCAGGAACTCGGCATTAGGTAGCGCTTTCGAGTAGTAATAGCCCTGTACGTAGTCGCAACCATTGATACGAAGAAAATCTATTTGCGACTGTTTTTCGACGCCCTCGGCAATCGACCGCTTGCCGAGTTGTTCGGCCATCTTGATGATGGTCCGACAGATATTATCCGACGTAGCGCTGCTGCCGATGCGGTCGATAAACGATTTATCTATTTTGATAACGTCGAACGGCATCTGCTCCAGGTAGCTTAGCGACGAGTAGCCGGTACCGAAATCATCAATCGCGATTCGAACGCCGTGCTCGCGTAACGCGTGGAGTACGGCCACCGCTTTTTCGCGATTCTGCGCTACGGTGGTTTCGGTGACCTCAAGCTGGATATAGCCGGGATGAATACCGTATTGGCGTATCGGCTCCATCACCGCTTTTTCGAAGCGGTGGTCGGCAAGCTGCCGGCCCGACACATTGATGGAAACCGGGCCCGGATGCAGGCCCTTGTCCAGTATCCGGCACAGGTCTTCGCAGGCTTTCTGCAATACCCAGGTACCGATGTCGATGATGAGCTCAGAATCCTCGGCAAGCGGAATGAATTCCGCCGGGGATATTGACCCCTTCACGGGGTGTACCCAGCGCAGCAATGCCTCTGCGCCGCTAAGGTTGCCGGATGAGATATCGAACTGTGGCTGGTAGTGAATGTCGAGGTTGCCTTCATTGAATGCAGTCCTGAGGTCGCGCTCGATCCCGATCTTGCGGCGACTTTCCGCATTGAGGCGTTTGCTATAAAACTCGAAACGACCGCGGCCGGCATCCTTCGCCCTGTACATGGCGGCATCGGCATTCTTGAGCAGGGTTTCTACGGTCGCACCATCGTCGGGGAACATTGCGACCCCGATACTTGCGCTCAAATAGTGATCGTTGCCGGAAATCGTGAACGCTTCGCCGAGTTTCGTCAGCAGTCTTTCAGCGCTGTTGCGCACGATGCTGTCGTTGCGCACATTGGGCAGCACGACGACAAATTCATCGCCGCCCAGCCTTGCAACCGTATCGCGTTCCCGCACGACTGACATGATGCGTCTTGATGCCTGGACCAGAAGCTGATCGCCAACGGTGTGGCCGAAGACATCATTAATCTCCTTGAACCGGTCCAGGTCCAGGAAGAGTATCGCGCCACAATGCTCATCCAGCCGCGCTGTCGACAGGTACTGTGTCAGCCGATCCTTGAGCAATTGCCGGTTCGGCAAGCCCGTTAACAGGTCGAAATGAGCCTGGCGGTAGAGTGTCTCCTCGCGCTCCACACTGGACAACGCAACGGCAAAACGGCCGGCCAGATCGACGATACGCTGCAGGCTATTCCGCGTCATATCGAATTGCTTGCTGAAGCCCAGCAGCAGGACGCCCTTAAGATTGTCATTGAGTACTACCGGAACCAGTACGACGTAGGATTGATCGAAGGACGCGAAACGGGCCGCGTAAGGCGCGTCCTGCGAATCGACCGTACCCAGAACTACCTGACGTGGCTGGCACCATTGGTGACCGACATCGCGCGGCAACTCGATCCGGTCGTGATAGACGACGCCATCGTGCCTGGAGATCATTTTGCCGATGTGAGGTGCGTCGATATCTCTTGAGATCACCGCCGCCGACTCGCAATGCGCCAGGTCGATCAGGTGTGCCACGACATCTTCGGCAACTTCTTCGAGTTTTGTACCCGTCAGAATCATGCGGTCGATGCCGGACATTGCCTCGAGGGCTGCAATCTGGTGGCTGATACGGTCTGCCATGTTGTTGAATGCGTCTGCGAGCCACTCAAATTCATCGCCGGTACGCACCCGCACCCTGGACTGCAGGTTGCCGCCCGCAACCTGACGCGCGGCAATCGTCAGATTCTGCAACGGGCCGAGGGTGCCACCGATGAAGTTCAGGCTCAGGAAACCCACCAGGACCAACACGAGGGCGATAGCCGGGAGGAATACACGTTTGAAGTCTGTGCTCGACTGCATTGCGATCCGCTCCGGCTGGATGGCGACGATGTCGAAAGCGGCGGCGTTGTATTTGCTCTTCAGAAAGAGTTGCCACAGTGCGGCAAACTGGGTATCACCCCGATGCTCCCAGGTACCGAAAATACTCCCTCGATTCTCGTCTGCATTTTCGAGCAGAGACGCGTGAAGCGAACTTGCTATCTCCGCAGTGCAATAGAGTTTGGCCCCTCCTTCAGAGAAGACGCAAAACTCGGTATCCAAAGGCAGATTCTCACGTGGCCCTAGGATGCGTTGCAGCACTAACTGGAATGCAATGACTGCGCCGCGGTCGCGGCCACTGTTAACAGACCTGAGCATGACCAGCTGGTTTTCACGCGTCAGAAGCAGCCTGGCTACGCTGTCCGGCAGTCGCCCGGTACTCTGCGTTTCCATCGAACTATCGAATGAGACGTCACCCAGGGAAACCGTCGGCGGACCGTTTTCTCCAACCACCCAGATTGCTGCGAAATCGTTCAGCAGGTAGTCGCGTTCGAAAACCGGGTAGATGCCGTTTTTCTCCGCAAGCGCAACGACTTCCGCGGACTTTTCCGCGGCCAGATCGAGGCGGGTAAGTATTTCTACGCCGTATTCTTTCGCACTGCTTTTGAGTGCCTTCGATGCCTCCGCTTCGAGCCCGCGATTAAACTCGGAAAAAGCCAGCCCGGCCGTGAATACCATTGGCACGATGGCGGCCAACATGAACATCGCGAGTATGCGTCGGCCCACCCCCTTCGTCAGAGTCTTGCTGATAATCGATTCGCTCATCAGTAATCCTCGGCGAGGCCGATGAATGCACCATCGTTAGCCCGGACGATATCGTCGCGGCTTTCCTTGGCATTTAACGGCAGCTTGGACACCCCATCCCTGCCACGGCTGTAGAGGTCAAAATCGGAATTCAGCGGGTTCAGTTTTCCGTCTTTTCGCAACGACCCCTTGCCCGGTGGAGCCGTTTGAATATTCAGGTAGACATATGGCTGACCCCAGGGGTCAAGTGGAATATCGATTCCGAGCTCCAGTAATGCATCCGGCATCTGATCCTGGTTATGCAGGCGATATTGCTCGATAGCGAGGCTCAGGCTGTTAATGTCGCCGACGGCTTTGGCAATTTGGGCGCGACTGACGGCGCGGTCGTAGGCTGGGACGGCAAGCGAAACCAGCATGGCGGCAATTACGACGGTCACCATCAGGTCGAACAGGCCGAATCCTCCGAGTCGGGATTCAGGCTTGTTTCGCTGCCTATGTTCTTGCTGGCCCATATAATGCTCGTTCGGCGGTGCAACCTCCGTAGACGCCGACCGTAACCTATTGATTTGAAATGCGCGTTGACCTGTTTCACATCAAAAAATGAGCGCTGGGTTGAGGATTATGTACTGCGCCAGTGGGCGCTCGGGGCGAGCCGAATTCCGCGCCGGACCGGGGTGGCAAAAACAGCCCGGGCTTCGTCAAAAAGGGCTGGGCAATGCACCAGCCTAATCTGATAGAATTCCGCGCCTTGCGTGGGCCTGTAGCTCAGTTGGTTAGAGCAGGGGACTCATAATCCCTTGGTCCCAGGTTCAAGTCCTGGCGGGCCCACCATTACTTCCCTGGAGAGAGAGTCCCTGCCGAAAGGGCTCTGACCCCTTAGGCAGAAGGAACAACGCGCATGACAACAACGAAATTCGAAGATCTTGGCAAAGCCGGTATGGAAGCAATGCGCAAAGGGGACGCCGCGGGCGCGCGCGCTGCATTTGATGCGATCATCGCGGATGGCGGCGGTGACGCTGAAACGTGGCTGGCGAGCGCTATTGCACGAGAGGCAATGGGCGACACGACCAGCATGCTCGAAGCGTTGGACCAGGTCTTCAAACTCGATAACCAGAACCCCCGGGCGCTTCTGATGAAGGGCGACTATCTCGAAAGCAGCCGCCCAGGGTGTAAGACACTGGCAGACCGCAACCCAATGCAGACGGTCATGAATCTTTGGTGAATGTTGAATTGCACAACATCTTGGCAATTCGAATTGTAGTTAGGTGACTTTTGAGCGCGTCGGTACCGCCAGTATTAATTGCATTTGTGATGTTAACGTCATGTGCGTCGATGCCAACGCCACAAGAGCATTGTTGGCGATCCGTAACTGACCTTGAACTTCTCGATGCTCCACCGACCCACCGGGCGGTACTGTTGCAGATGCTCGATGGGGCTGAAATAGCATGGAATGAGCGTAAAGATGAATTAGAACTCAAGGAGGCTTGGTTCAAGGCGGACGAGACCCTAAAAGTTTGCACGTATCGCGAAGTTCGGGATACGTGCTTGGATCAAAGCGAGGTGACGATGTTCACCCAAGAATCGGGACGATGGACCACCTCAGGAGAGACCGAAATAACTGTTTGTGCTCGTCCATGACAGTCGCATGCGCACTCCCTCAGTGGCTGGTTGTGGCCGGTTCCAGCGATACATCATGAACCTGAACGAACGACTGCTGACTGGAAGAGCTGCCGTTCGGTACAGGCGTTACCGCGGACGACGTGCCCTTGGCGTAAACATCTTTTCCAATTTGGGCAATAATCCTCCCGCGGGAGGATTTCCTAGAAATCACTTTAAGTTTCGCAATTAGCACGTTACCGCGGTAACGTCGCCGGATGTTTCGCCTGGGACAGCGGTCACTCAACTGAAACCGCTAGTATCGGCTGCAGATGACTCTGTGCGGTCGTTCGATCTGCGAACCAAGTCACTGTGGATACAGTCGTCAAGGAGGATTTGTGACGATAATATGGAAAGCAATTATCGTGTCAATTTGGCCGATCGCCAAGAAGAGGTCAAGAAATGAGCAAGCATACGCTGACCGTTAGGAATTTCCGTAGACGTGACGTACTAAAGAATGCCGTGGTCGCCGGGATAGGAACGATGCTGAACGGTTCGGCGTTCGGGCTGGCGATCGGTACCGATGAGTATCCCACCATACGCAAGGCAGCAGAGAACGGTCGCGACGCGTCGATAAAGCGCATACAGGATTGGATCGCGTTGCCGTCCATCGCGGCTGAAAACCTCAACATGCCCGAGGGTGCCGAGTACATGGCGAATCTTGCTCGGGAGGCTGGCTTTGAGACAGTGTCGATTGTACCGACGGACGGACATCCCGGCGTATACGCGACCATGGACAACGGCGCGGCGCGCACTCTGGCAATTTATTTCATGTACGACGTGAAGCAGTTCGATTCGTCGGAATGGTCGTCGCCTCCGCTTGAGGGCCGAATCGTAGATCGTCCAGGTTTTGGCCGGGCCATCATGGGGCGCGGTGCAGTTAACCAGAAAGGTCCAGAAGCAACTCTGCTTGCCGGTCTTCACGCGATGCAAAACGCCGGCATCAAACCGCCGGTCAATCTCGTGTTGGTCGCCGAGGGTGAAGAAGAAATCGGCTCGCCGCATTTCCAGCAGATAGTAGGTCGTTCCGACATCAAGGCGACGCTCAAGCGTTCGGAAGGTATTTTTATTCCTATCGGTTGGCAGGAAATCAACGGCAACGTCGGCGTAAATCTTGGAGCGAAGGGCATCGTCGAGCTAGAACTGGTTGCAAGCGGCGAAAACTGGGGCCGCGGCCCAAAGAAGGACATCCATTCCAGCCTCAAAGCGATGGTCGACTCGCCGGCGTGGCGGCTCGTGCAGGCATTACAGACCCTGGTCACGCCAGATGGAAATTCACCGGCTATCGACGGTTGGTTCGAGAACGTACGTCCGCTTACCGCTCGCGAGAAAGAGTTGATTGCCTCCGTCGCGGCCAACACGGATGAAGCGACGCGCAAGAAGCTCCTCGGCGTAGAGCACTGGATTGACGATCTGCCGTATCTGGCCGCGCTAGAACGACTCGCGTCGCAGCCCACCGTGAACATTGAAGGGCTCGTGTCCGGCTATACGGGTCCGGGAGGGAAGACAATACTGCCGGGAGAGGCCGTCGCGAAGCTGGATCTTCGACTTGTGCCCAACCAGACCCGCGCGGAGGCGGAGGCAAAACTGCGGGCGCACTTGGACAAGCGCGGATTCGAAGATGTAGCAATGATTGTCGGTGGTGGCTACGACCCTACGGAAACGCCAGAAGATAGCCGGATCATCCAGTCTGAGCTGGAAACTTACCGGCGCGCCGGCGTTAAAGCGACACTGAATCCCAGGCTCGCCGGTTCGTGGCCCGGCGCGATGTTCACGGCTCCGCCGCTGTCATTGCCGGCCGGTCAATTCGGCCTCGGTCATGGTTCCGGGGCGCACGCTCCGGATGAGTATTTCGTTGTGGAGTCGAGCAACCCGAATGTTGCCGGCATCGTCGATGCGGCTATGGGATACGTAGATTTTTTCTATCAGGTGGCAAGGCTGGACTGATGATCCGTCGCCACGTTCGTTCGAATGGCAAGTCTTGAAAAAAGCAGCCGCTCAGCCTGGGCGAAGAAAGGGTCAGGATTTCTCGCTCGCGGACACAGAAATGGGCACCGCTTGGGCACCAGATGGGCACCGCCGCAATTCGCTGAACAGCGAAAGCGGCGTAACCATTTGAAAAGATTGGCGCGCCGGACAAGATTCGAACTTGTGACCCCTGCCTTCGGAGGACCACGGGGTGGGCGATAACCGGCTGTTTTTAATCAACTTGGAGAGCGTTCGTGGATTCTCTAAGTGGCAGTAGATGCTCGTTAGTGCTCGATCAAGTCTAGCCAGAAGTGGCAAATTTAGGGCAAGCAATTCTCGTCGTTCAAATCTGCGGGGACCGGCGACTGCCCGTCTCTGGTTTGCACCATTGGTTCGAACGGTTGGTAGGGGTTCTCTTCCCGGAAGTGATACGTCGCGACTTGCGCGATAACATTGAGATACGCGGATAGTGCGTATAAGGGGCCATTATGTCAGGAGCGGTCAGGAGCGAGACTGTTGGAGCGAGCTGCAACCGGTCTGCTGACGGCAGATCGAGGCCGCCATCGTGCGGAGCCGGCCCGACCCCGGGTCGTTCAGGCGCGTGAATCTTCCCCTTTCACCCGA
>JAOUNH010000032.1 GCA_029881055.1 Gammaproteobacteria bacterium | reverse complement strand
CCCAAGCATATGTGGCTGGCTGGGGCCGTAAATATCGGCATCCAGGAGGCCAACGGCAGCACCTTCGGCTGCCAGTGCGAGTGCCACATTCACAGCAACGGTCGACTTGCCGACGCCGCCTTTGCCTGACGCGATTGCGATGATGTTCCTGATGCCGGGAATCGGCTTCAAAGCACCCTGCACCGCATGCGCTGAAATTTTTATTTTAAGGTCAACAGAAACTGAAGCCACGCCCGTCATCCGGCGCAGTTCAGATGCAATTTGCGCACGAATGGAATCGGCAGCGCTTTTGACCGGCACGCCGAGCTCGACTGTAACCTTGACCTGGTCGTCGGCCACAGCGAGGTCGAGGACCCGACCGACCTTGGCCAAAGGTTGACCAATCGCCTCTAACTCAATGGAATTGAGGGATTTATTCACATCGGATTCTGTTGACACCGTCACACTTCGCTGGCTGGCATTAGGTAAAATTTGGAAACGAATATCCGGGAAACTGGAAATTCGTGGGCACATTGTAACGGAGCCGGGTGGCAGCTGAAAGCCAGTATTGGCGGGCGATGTGCAGGGTCCGATGTGGCATAATGCCGCGTCGGGGATTAGTGGGAGCGGCTTTTGGGTGGACCTATCGCCATCAGTCGAGCCGTTTTGCTTGGGCAAGAGCGAATTTGCGATTGGCGTTACATAACACAAAGACGGTAGTGGCCTGATGCGATGAGTATCTTTGCATCATTCCTCTCAGATCAATTACTTGGAAAGCTCATAGCCGAGCAGGATCCGTCGTCGCCTGCTGCCCAGAAACTTATCGAGAAACTAAAGACGGCGGGCAATAAGGCGATACCGAAAATCATCGATGCGCTTGCCCTCTCGGATAAATCTCACACCATGGTGCTCGTCGATATCCTCGGCAGCATGGTTAATGACAAGAACCTGGATGTGTACCGGGAAGGCCTGGCGGACGGCAACGAGCGCGTAGTGTCGGGCACCTCGTGGGCCCTATCGAGCAGTACCGCCTACAACGCCAACGGATTGCTGGATTTCTTCTCCGACCCGGAAGTATCGAAAGCGGCCCTGATCGATATCCTCCGCGTGCACAAGCAGGATCTGAGCGTCCACGAATTGTTGCGGCATGCCTACGAATGCGAACCCAAGGAAAAAGCTGCCATATTCAAGATCATCCAGGAAACGATCAAACCGGAAATGGTCCCGGATCTGGTCGCGCGAATGGGCGGCAGAGACCCCGTAATCAAGATTCACCTCATGCAACTGCTCGCCAAGTTCGACAAAGAGGAAATTACCCATGCGTTCGAGATGCAACTCAGTGACCCGAACAAAATGGTTCGCGGCGCTGCCCTCGCCGCATTGGCGACGCGTAAGAATTCCAGTATCAGCATCGAAAAAGTTGCCAAGGTGCTGCTGGATCCTGATCTCGACGTTCAGGGGAAAGCCGTCGACGTACTGATCAAACTGAATCACCCGGATACCGTCCGATACCTGCTACCCGCCCTCAAGGACGAATCCGAATATACGCGCCGCGCCGCGGTTGAAGTTCTCAACGAAGTCGGCAATGAAAGCTCAATCAAGGAATTATTGACCGCTATCAAGGACGACGACTGGTGGGTGCGCTCGCGTGCCGGCGATGCGCTGGCCGAAATCGGCGGACCCAGGGTCGTGGATGCTGTTGTTAGCCTGATTTCGTCTCCTGACGAAGAAATACGGCGTACGGCGATCGAGATTCTCAATTCAACGAAAGATGAGCGAGCTATTGATGGCCTGCTGCGCGCAACCGACGATACGGACTGGTGGGTTCGTGAACGCGCTGTCGATGCACTGTCCAAGATTGGCAGCCCGAAAGCACTCCCCAAACTGGAGTCGATGCTTGGCGCCAATCCAAAAACCGATACAGTCGTCGTTCGGGCGTTAGGCAAACTCGGCAACGCCAAACACCTCGCAATGATCGTGCCCCTGTTGCAGCGGCCTGAGCGCGAAATCCAGGTTGAGGCCATCAAGGCACTATCGCTGCTTGCCGACGAAACACATGCAGAATCGATACGCGGTGTGCTCAGAAAAATCCAGCAGTCCGAGGAACACACGATCATCAATGCTGCGGATACGGCGTTGAAGAGCCTGGACGATCGCTATTCCCGAACCGTAGTTGAAGAAAACATTCGTGCGGAAAAAATCGCCGACAATACCAAGACCTTGCTGGTCGATAACGAAGATCTCGAAAAACTGCTCAAGCAGGCCAAAGAAGCAAGTGCAGTTGCCCATGCCGATGGAGATGGCGATATTGTGCCGGCGGCTACCACGGCCCCCGTTGCGCAGATGTCGATGCCTGTCCTCGACATTTCACAACTCAACCCCGGCGACATCATCGACGGACGCTACAAATATATTGAGAAAATCGGCAAAGGCGCTTTCGGTACGGTACTGCTGATGCACGACGAAGTCGTCGACGAACAGTTAATTCTGAAATTCCTGAACCCGAATGTTTCTTCCGATGAGGAAATGATGAAACGCTTCGTTCATGAGTTGCGTTACTCGCGAAAAATTACTCATCGAAACGTTATTCGAATTTACGACTTCCTGCACCTGCAGGGTGCCTATGCAATTTCGATGGAATACTTCCCGTCGCACACACTGTCAGGCGAAATCCCGGACAGCAAACCGATGGACCTCGCAAAGGCTCTACGCTTCTCTAAGGACATGGCGACGGGCATGAACATTGCCCACCAGGCTGGCGTTATTCATCGCGATCTCAAACCGGCTAATATCCTCGTCAATAATGAAGGCCTGCTGAAGATTGTGGACTTTGGTGTTGCGGCCGCCGCCAGCAGTGGCGATACGCAGCTGACAAAGACCGGCTATGTCATCGGCTCGCCGAAGTACATGGCTCCCGAGCAGATTCTTGGCAAGAAAGTAGATGAAACAGCCGATATTTACAGTATCGGTGTCATCATGTATGAAATGGTTACCGGTGTGCCTCCGTATAGCCGCGGCGATCACATGTCCGTTATGTACCAGCACGTACAAGGCAAGGCTAAACATTGCCAGGAAATCAATCCGCTGTTGCCGGACGACTACGCGAATCTCATCGTCAAAGCCATGTCCGTCGACAAAACCAAGCGCTATCAGTCAATGGATGAACTGACTGAAGCACTTAACAAACTGGACATCTGAGAGCGCCATGGCACGCATAGACGCGTTTCTGAAACTGGGACTGGCGCAAGGTTGCTCCGACATCCACCTGGCTGTTGGTGTGCCGCCGATGTTGCGCATGAATGGCGACCTCATGCCTATCAAGTTCCGCGATCTGTCCGACACCGAGCTTGAGGCTTACATCCTCGAAATTCTGACCGTCAAACAGAAAGACATACTGATGGGTGGTCACGACCTCGACTTTTCTTACGTCGCCGGAGAGGGTGGCCGGTTTCGCGTAAACGTTTTTCGCAAGGCAACCGGTTATGGCGCAGTCTTTCGTTACATTCCCGGCAACGTGCCCACGCTCGACCAGCTCAAGGTACCGGCCATACTGAAAAAGTTTTGTGACTACCACCAGGGAATGGTGCTGGTGACTGGTTCCACCGGCACCGGTAAATCGACGACGCTGGCGGCGATGATTGATCATCTCAATGCGACTCGACCACTTAATATCATCAGCCTTGAGGACCCGATCGAGTTTGTGCACCCGAGCAAACAAAGCCAGGTCATTCAACGTGAAGTCGGCACCCACGTGCTCAGTTTCGCGGACGGCGTGCGTTCGGCGATGCGCGAGGATCCCGACGTAATCCTGGTAGGCGAGCTCCGTGACGCGGAAACGATTTCAATGGCCATGACGGCGGCTGAAACCGGACACCTCGTGCTCGGCACTTTGCACACTACCGGCGCGGTGAAGACCATAGATCGTATTATCGACGCCCTGCCCGGCGAATTGCGAGAACAGACGAAAGGCTTCCTGGCCATGAGCCTTAAGGCCGTGGTTACACAGGTCCTGGTAAAAACACCGGACGGGCGTGGCCGCAAGGCCATTTGCGAAATCCTGGTGAACAATCGGGCCATCGCGAAATTGATATCAACGGACCAGACGCACCAGATTCCCTCGCAATTACAAACTGGCCGCGACCTCGGTATGCAAATGATGGATCACGCCTTGCTGGATGCTATTAATGCTAAAGAAATTGATCCCGACGACGCCATCCGGTTTGCAAACGAGAAAAAGAATTTTCAGCGGTTCGTAACCGATACGGATCTCGTACCGATGCTCGATATCGGCGACGAGTCCAAGCTGTAACACTATGAAAAAAATTGACAAATACCTGCAAGCAGCACTCGGCAAGAATGCGTCGGATCTGCATTTTGTTTCCGGCGATCCTGTCCGGGCGCGGGTCCACGGCGGCCTGCGTGCCATTATGGACGAGAGGCTGACGACTGAAGTGGTCCATGAAGCTATGTCGGAAATCATGGACGGGACAACAAAAAAGACTTTCTCCGAAAAAGATGCAGCGGACTTCGCCTATGAGATCGTGGGTGTTTCGCGGTTCCGCGTGAATGTATTTCGACACCTCAATGGCATCGGTGCAATTTTTCGTGCCATTCCATCGAAAGCCATGTCTCTCGACGATCTCAATATGCCGGACGTCATTCGGACCCTGTGCCGCCATACACAGGGCATGATCCTGGTCACGGGCAAGACGGGGTCGGGAAAATCGACAACATTGGCAGCAATGGTCGATGAAATGAATCGTCGCCTTAAAGGGCATATCGTGACGATCGAGGATCCGATCGAATTTGTGCACACCGCAAAAGGATGTTTGATCAGCCAGCGCGAGATCGGTGTGCACACCAGCAAGTTCGCCGATGCCCTGCATTCAGCGTTGCGTGAAGATCCGGACGTCATCCTCGTCGGCGAAATGCGCGACCTGGAGACGATCAGCATCGCCGTAACGGCGGCCGAGATGGGCATACTTGTAATGGGCACCCTGCACACCAACGGTGCCGCCCAGACTGTGGATCGAATAATCAACTCATTCCCGGCGGACAAGCAGAACCACATTCGTACAATGATTTCGACCTCGTTGCGGGGCGTGGTCTCGCAGCAGTTGTTGCCAACCTGTCATCGACCAGGCCGAGCTGCGGCACTCGAGATAATGATCAATACGCCAGCCGTCGCAAACCTGATACGGCAGGGCAAAATCGACCAGCTTGAAACTGCCATTCAAAGTGGCGGCCGTATCGGCATGAAGACGATGGATAGTGCCCTGATGGAGCTCGTCAAAAGTGGCCAGGTATCGGCGTCGGAAGCGTACCAGCAGGCCAATAACAAGCATCTCTTCGAGAAACTCAAAGACTCCGAATAATTTTCGCCCACCGTGGCATAATCGCGCCCATTGAAACTTTAGCCAGGCGCGCTATCTAAAGAAAATGTCCGCAAAACAAAGAACCATGCTCGTCACGAGCGCCCTGCCCTATGTCAATGGGCCCATGCACATGGGGCATCTTGTCGAATATCTGCAGTCGGACATCTGGGTTCGCTTCCAGAAGCTGCGTGGGCACAAGTGCACCTATGTGTGTGCATCGGACTCGCACGGCACGCCGATAATGCTGAAGGCCCGTGAGCTCGGCATCACCGCCGAGCAATTGACCGGGGAAATTTCGGCGCAGTTCGTTCGCGACTTCCTGGATTTCAGCATCCATTTTGACAATTACCATACGACCCACTCGGTCGAGAATGAAGAACTGGTCACCGGAATCTACAATCGATTACGGGATGCCGGCGACATCTACACGAAGACCATTGAACAGTCCTATGACGTCAAGGAGGGCATGTTTCTTCCGGACCGATTCGTGCGTGGCACCTGCCCACGGTGCAAGAGCGAGGATCAACCGGGTGACGCATGCGAAGTCTGTGGCACGACGAATACGCCCGAGAGCCTCATCAATCCTTTGTCAGTACTGTCAGGCACAACGCCCGTCAAGCGAGAGTCCGAGCACTATTTTTTCAGGCTGAGCGCGTATGAAGAGCGCCTGCGGCAATGGATGAGCGCAGCCACGCTCGACAAGCATGTCATCGCGAAACTCGACGAGTGGTTCGAAGCAGGCTTGCAGGATTGGGACATATCGCGAGACGCACCGTATTTTGGGTTCCGGATTCCGGATACAGACGATAAGTACTTCTACGTCTGGCTGGATGCACCCGTCGGCTATCTTGCCAGCTTCAAGCACCTCTGCGATCGCCGCGATGATCTCAATTTCGATGAGTACTGGAAGGCCGACAGCAATGCCGAGGTCTACCACTTCATTGGCAAGGACATCATGTACTTCCATACCCTGTTCTGGCCGGCTGTATTGCAGGGTGCAGGGTTCCGTACGCCGACAAGCGTGTATGCGCACGGGTTCCTGACCGTGAACGGCCAGAAGATGTCCAAATCGCGAGGCACCTTTATCAAAGCCCGCACCTATCTCGATAATCTCAATCCGGAGTTCCTGCGCTATTACTACGCCGCAAAACTCGGCCATACCATTGAAGACATCGACCTCAACCTGGAGGACTTTGTCGCACGCGTAAATTCGGATCTGGTCGGCAAGCTGATCAATATTGCGAGTCGGTGTGCGGGATTCATCACCAAGCAATTCGACGGGCAACTGGCGGCGTCTTTGCCGGACCCGGCCCTGTTTGCTGAATTTACCGATGCTTCCGAGATCATTGCAGACCATTACGAGCGCCGCGAGTTTTCCAAGGCGATGCGGCTCGTGATGTCGCTCGCCGACAAAGCCAATCGCTACATCGATGACCAGAAACCATGGATCATGGCGAAGAACGCGGACTCGGCTGGCGACGTCCAGGCCGTCTGTACGCAGGGCCTCAACATGTTCCGCACCCTGATGATCTATCTTGCGCCGGTCCTGCCAGTGGTCGCAGAAGGAGCGCGGGCATTCCTCAACGAGAAGGTGTGGCAATGGCAGGATGCGTCGCAGCCCTTATTGAGTGCCGGTGTTGAGCCATTCAAACCATTACTGACTCGCGTCGAACCGGAACAGGTTCAACGCCTTATCGCGCAATCCGAGGAGAGCACCCCTGTGGCTGCAACAGAATCTGAAGACGACATCATCAGCATTGACGACTTTATGAAAATTGACCTTCGCATCGCTCGTATCGAAACAGCGGAAGCCGTCGAAGGCGCTGACAAGCTGCTTGCCCTGACCCTGGATGTCGGGGACTCCTCGCGCAAGGTTTTCGCCGGTATCAAGGCCGCATACGACCCGGATAGTCTCGTTGGACGCCATGTCATTGTCGTAGCCAATCTCGCGCCGCGAAGAATGAAGTTCGGCGTCTCGGAGGGCATGGTTCTCGCCGCGGGACCGGGTGGATCGGATATATTCCTGCTATCCGCCGATCAGGGCGCAAAACCGGGCATGCGCGTCAAGTAATCCTTACAATACCGGAATGACCGAAATCATCGTCATTCTCATCAGCACAGTGCTGGTCAACAATTTCGTGTTGGTCCGGTTCCTGGGCCTCTGCCCGTTCCTCGGGGTATCCCGCAGCCTCGAAGCCGCCATCGGCATGTCGCTCGCGACCGGTTTCGTCCTGACGCTGTCGTCCGCAAGCGCTTATCTGTTGCATCAATATCTGCTCGTACCACTTGAACTCGAATATTTGCGTACGATCAGCTTCATTCTTGTGATCGCGGCCAGTGTGCAGTTCACTGAAATCATGGTCCGTCGCATGAGTCCAGTCCTCGACAAGGTATTGGGTATCTATATTCCACTCATTGCGACCAATTGCGCCGTTCTGGGTGTAGCACTTTTGAACGTGCAGGAATCCAAAGGATTTGTGCAGTCCGTATTCTTCGGATTCGGCGCCTCGCTGGGATTCGCGCTGGTCCTGATTCTATTTTCCGCCATACGGGAACGTATCGTCGCTACGGATATCCCGGCCCCTTTTCGTGGTACCGCCATCGCCCTGATCACTGCGGGCATCATGTCGCTCGCGTTCATGGGGTTCTCGGGTATGGCCCGGCCTTGAGCGCCCGCTATGTTGACCGCCGTGATCACATTAGCTTCCATCGCGCTGATTGCCGGCATCGGCCTCAGCGTAGCTGCGCGCCGCCTGCCTGCCAGCGACGGGGATCTCGTTGAGCGGATCAATGCACTTCTGCCGCAGACGCAATGCGCGCAATGCGGGTATCCCGGCTGTCGGCCCTATGCGTCCGCGATCGTCGACAACACCGCCGCAATCAACCTTTGTCCGCCCGGCGGCGAAGAAACCGTGCGCCGGCTGGCCGAACTGCTCGGTCGCGATATCGTGCCGCTGGTCGAGTCCACTGTTCCGTCGGTCGCCGTTATTGACGAGGCGCTTTGCATCGGCTGCACGCATTGCAGAAGCGCCTGCCCCGTGGACGCCATTGTCGGCGCTCATCACCTGATGCACAGCGTCATAGAAAGCGAGTGCACCGGCTGTGAGCTTTGCGTCGCGCCCTGCCCGGTGGATTGCATCAGTATGAGGCCGATTACATGAGCGCGCCGACATACGATCTGGGCACCCTGCACGGCGGCTTGCGCCTGCCTGGGAACAAGGAGCAATCGACCCGCAACCCGATATTCGAAATGCCCATTCCGGCGCAACTGGTTTTGCCCATCACCCAGCATGTTGGCGACCCGGCGCAGCCATTGGTTGGCATAGGGGAGCGGGTACTGAAGGGTCAGTTGATTGCCAGGCCGGACGAAACCCTGGGGGCACCGATACACGCTTCCTCGTCCGGCACGGTCGTGGCGATAGAACCCTGGCCGGCGTCACGCCGGTTTGGGGATACGGCGCCCTGCATCGTTATCGACTGTGACGGCAAAGATGAAGCCATTGTGCCTGCCGACAAGCCGGCAGATTTTACAACTTTGGCACCCGACGACCTGATGCACAGGATACTCGACGGCGGCATCGTCGGACTGGGTGGTGCGGTATTCCCCACCGCGCAAAAGCTCATGCAGGCCCGCACCTGCAAAATCGATCACTTGCTGCTCAACGGGGTCGAGTGCGAGCCCTATATCAGTTGCGACGATATGCTGATGCGCGAGAACGCAGCCGATGTCGTCAGCGGTGCACAGATACTTATGCACGCTCTGCAGGTTAATGTGTGTTTCATTGCTGTCGAAAGTGACAAACCGAATGCGCTGCGCGCTCTGGGCGAAGTCCTCGGTGCGGCAAAGGACAGCCGGATAGTCCTGAAGCAGGTGCCAACAATCTACCCCTCCGGCGGCGAAGACCAGCTTGTGCAACTGGTCACGAATCGCGAGGTTCCGAGCGGCGGACTACCCACTGACGTCGGGTGCCTGGTGCAAAATGTCGGCACGGCTGCCGCCATTCACGACTGGATCATCGGCAATACACCACTGATTTCCCGCGTAACAACCGTCACGGGTGACGGTGTGGCAAAGCCTGTTAACGTCAGGGCACGAATTGGCACGACGATCGGTGACATCATCGAAACCACCGGCGGATACACGGACCGGGCCGAGATGCTGATCATCGGTGGCCCCATGACAGGCAAGTCCGTGAGCACGGACCGGGTGCCGCTCGTCAAAGCGACCAACTGCATACTCGTTTTATCTCATACACCATCGCCGGGTCCGGAGATGCCTTGCATCCGCTGCGGAGACTGCGCCGCGGTCTGCCCCGTGCAGTTGCTGCCACAACAATTGTTCTGGTACGCCTGTGCGGACGATGAAGTAAAACTGCGCGAATTCGGGCTCATGGATTGTATCGAGTGTGGATGCTGCGACCTGGTATGCCCGAGCCACATTCCGTTGACCGCCGACTTTCGTGTTGCCAAGAGCCGGATCCGGGAACTCGCGGACGAGAAGGCGCGAGCTGCACGTGCCAGGCTGCGTTTCGAAGCCCGTAGTCAACGGCTGGAACGCGAAAAGGACGAGAGGGAAGCAGAGCTTGCGATGCAGAAGGAATCAGCGAAAGCCGCAGGACCTTCTGCGATCGCCGAAATCCTGAAACGCAAGCAGAAAAAGAGCGAGGACGAGAAGTAATGGAATTCCAACGCCGTCCAGCCCCCTTCCTCGCGCCTGAGGCCAGTGTTTCGGCACTGATGCTGCATGTGCTTGCCGCGTTGATCCCGGCTGCGATCGCACACGTCTGGTACTTCGGTCCCGGTCTCATATTCAACCTGCTGGTTGCAACTGTGTTTGCTGCGGCAGGTGAGGCGCTTATGATCAGCCTGCGGAGCCGCCAACCGGAAACCGGGCTGACAGACTACAGCGCGCTCGTGACGGCCGCTTTACTCGCGTTCGCCCTGCCCTCGCTGACTCCGTGGTGGGTAACCGCGACGGGCGCACTGTTCGCCATCGTCGTGGCCAAGCATCTCTACGGCGGACTGGGCTTCAATATTTTCAATCCCGCGATGGCAGGCTACGTCGTCATCCTCGTTGCATTCCCGATGCACCTCAATCTCTGGGTCGCACCGAGCATGGGTGACCTTGACTACCAGAAACTGACCGTCTTGCAGACCCTTACTTTTACGCTGACCGGATCGCTGCCGGATGCGATCAGCTTCGACGCGATCAGTCGAGCGACACCCCTGGATGTCATGAAATCGGGGCTGAACAATGCACGCACGATCACCGAGATCCGGGCAGTGCCGATCATGGGCGACTTTGGCGGCCGTGGCTGGGAATGGATCGGTAACTTCCTCGCTTTCGGCGGATTCTGGTTATTGATCAAGAAAATCATTCGCTGGCAGATCCCTGTCGGCGTTGGCCTTGGACTGCTGGTCCCGGCAACAATCATGTACATGATCGATCCGGGATCCAACGCAAGCCCGGGATTTCACCTGTTTGGCGGCGCAACCATTCTGTGCGCATTTTTTATCGCAACGGATCCGGTGTCTTCGGCGACCAGTCCGAAGGGCCGCATGATTTACGGTATCGGTATCGGTCTTCTCATCTACTGCATTCGTCGCTGGGGCAGTTACTCTGATGGCGTTGCTTTCGCAGTCCTGATGATGAATATGGCTGTACCTGCTATCGATTACTTCACTCGACCGCACATCATTGGCCATGACGACAGCGGTGAGCGCAATGGCTGAGCGTTCGATATGGAGCAGCGGCGTTACGCTGGCGGTCATCGCGGCAATCTGCGCGTCGCTCGTGGCGCTAACCTGGCAACTCACGGCCGAACGTATTGAAGCCAATGAGAAAGAGTGGCTGGCGCGTAGCCTGCAGCCGGCACTCGCCGGTCTGTTTTTCGACAGCCCGGTCACAGAATCGATGATCACGATAACGGCGCCCCACGACCTGCCGGGAACGGAGGATGCGATTATCTATCGCGTCTACTCAGGCGAGGATCCGGTCGCTGCGCTTTTTATAGTGTCAGCGCGAGACGGGTACGCCGGCCCGATCCGTTTCCTGGTCGGTATTGCAATGGATGGCACCGTCACAGGCGTCCGCGTGCTGCAGCACCGTGAAACCCCCGGAATGGGCGACCGCATAGAGACGCACAAATCGGACTGGGTATTGCAGTTTGATGGCCTCTCACTGCGCGATCCGGAACCCCGCTACTGGGCCATCAAGGGCGACGGCGGGCAATTCGACCAGTTGACCGGTGCTTCAGTGACACCGCGCGCCATCATCAAGGCAATTCGCGTAACGCTGGCCTACTTCGAGGTCAACCGGGACGCGATATTCGCAGCCCCTGCCGAGGTACAGGAATAATGGCTGCCGGATTGATCGATCGTTTCAAGACCGGCCTGTGGCGGGAAAACCCGGGGCTGGTCCAGTTGCTGGGTTTGTGCCCGCTGCTGGCGGTGACCGGTTCCTTCGTCAACGGTCTCGGACTCGGACTCGCCACCCTTGCCGTCATGATGGCCTCCAATGCGCTGGTATCCGCGACCCGGCGCTGGATACAGCCCGAAATTCGTGTGCCTATCTACGTGCTGATCATCGCCAGCCTTGTTACCTGCATCGAACTGATCTTCAAAGCCTTCTTTCCGGACCTGGATCGGGCGCTTGGCATATTCATTCCGCTCATCGTAACCAATTGCGCCATCGTCGCCCGGGCGGAGGTCTTCGCGTCCAGGAACTCGGTGGTTACCAGCATCATCGACGGCCTCGTGATGGGCAGCGGCTTCGCACTATTATTGATGGTGATCGGTGCGTTTCGCGAATTGATTGGACAGGGCTCGCTGTTTGCCCGCATGGACATGCTGTTTGGCGGGGAGCCTGTGCGCGGGCTGGTCCTCGTCGAGAATGGCTGGTTGCTGCTCGTATTGCCGCCCGGTGCTTTCTTTAGTCTCGCCCTGGCCATCGCTGCAAAGAACGCGATCGATCGCCGCCGCAAGGATGCGCGGAGGCCGTTGCCCCGGCGCGCCCGCAGCCTGAACCGGTAGGCTCTCGATGAATACTGAGAAACGAATCGCTATCTACAGCACATTGCAGGAACGCATGCCGGCACCGACTACAGAGCTACGCTACCAGTCGCCATTTGAACTCCTGGTCGCCGTCGTTCTTTCCGCGCAGGCGACTGACGTCAGCGTCAATAAAGCAACCGACAAACTCTTCCCTGTCGCGCGCACGCCGGAAGCGATAGCGGCTCTTGGTGTCACAGGACTGAAGCCTTACATCCGCACGATCGGCCTGTACAACAGTAAAGCAGAAAACATCATCAAGACCTGCAAGTTGCTGATCAGGAATCACAACAGCGAGGTACCGCGATCGCGAGAGGAGCTAGAGGCACTCCCGGGTGTCGGCCGTAAAACCGCTAATGTAATTTTGAACACAGCTTTTGGCGAACCGACAATCGCCGTCGATACGCACATTTTTCGAGTTGCAAACCGCACTGGCCTGGCCAAGGGAAAAACGCCACTTGAAGTCGAAAGAAAATTGACGAAGATGACGCCGGATGAATTCAAGAAGGACGCACATCATTGGCTGATTCTGCACGGCCGCTATGTGTGCAAGGCGCGAACGCCATTATGCGGCGAGTGCCCGATCATCGAATGGTGTGAATACAGGAACAAGGCAGTCGCATGATTTTCGGCCAGGACAGAAACGAACTTCGCAAGATGTATGCCGACGCCTGGCGCAAGCGCTGCGACAAGGAGCCCCTTACGCCGCTCGAAACGCAAATCGCGGATGTCGTAGAATCTCACCCGGAATACCATGCAGACGTCATGAGCGTTGATCTGGAAAGGGACTACACACCGGACGGCGGCGAAACAAACCCGTTCCTGCATATGGGTCTGCACCTGGGTATCCGCGAGCAAATCGCCACGAATCGCCCGCCGGGAATCAGCCGCGTTTACTCAACCCTGGCCAGCAAGACCGGCGATGCACACATGGCGGAACACCGTATGATTGACTGTCTTGCTGAAACCCTTTGGGAGGCGCAGAGTCAAAACGCGGCACCTGATGAAAAAGCTTACCTTGATCGGCTGCATCGCCTGACACGCTAAGTGTGTAATAAATCGAGCTGCAGAATGGTCTGATCTCGTACCTGGAGCAAAGGACGTTCATGAGCGACCGACAATCACAATACCCGGTGCAAGGCGCAGGCCTCGGCTTGCGACGACCACTGGCGGATAAGCTGATGGCGGATCCGCCGGAGGATGTCGACTTCATGGAAATCGCGCCGGAGAACTGGATACACGTCGGCGGAGCCCTGGGGAAGAAGCTGCGGTTCTTCACGGAGCGTTATCCGTTCCTGATACACGGCCTGTCGCTCTCGATCGGATCGCCTGCGCCGCTGGACGAGCGACTGGTCCGCGATATCAAGGCATTCATGGCCGAGCACAAGATTCGCATGTACTCCGAACACCTGAGTTACTGTGGCGACGACGGGCAATTGTACGACCTGATGCCTATTCCGTTCACCGACGACGCCGTTCACTATGTTGCCGGCAGAGTGCAACGAGTGCAGGACATCCTTGAACAACGCATAGCGCTCGAAAACGTCTCTTATTATGCACCCAGTGATTCTTCGATGACCGAGAAAGACTTTTTGCTGGCCGTCCTTGAAGAGGCCGATTGCGACCTGATGCTAGACATTAACAACATCGTCGTGAACAGCATCAATCACCGCTACGACGCGAGCGATTTTCTGCGCGATATGCCTGCCGAGCGAATACGCTATTTCCACCTTGCCGGTCATTACGTCGAAGACGAGGACCTGCGTATCGACACGCACGGAAATGCCGTCGACGACCAGGCCTGGCAACTACTCACCGACGCTTACGAGTTGTTTGGCCCGGTACCTACTCTCCTGGAGCGCGACTTCAACTTTCCGCCCCTCGAAGAACTGCTGGATGAAGTCAGGCGTATCAAGCAATTGCAGTTGCGCTATGAATCCTCGGATCGTCGTCATGTCTGAGCGCCCGGACTTTCAAAACAAGCAGTACGAGTTTGCAGCACATATTCGCGACCCCGAAAACAGTCTCGCTCCTCCCGGTATCGAAGATCGGCGCATGGGGATTTATCGAGACCTGTTCTTCAATAATCTGCGCAACCTCCTGGGCACATTCTTCCCGGTCATGCGCAAGATTCATTCGGACGAGCATTGGCGCCACCTGGTTCGCGAGTTCATGAAGATACACCGCGCGAAGACCCCTTACTTCCTGGAGTTGCCCGAGGAGTTCCTGGCATTCCTGCAAAACGAATACACGCCGACTGAGGACGACTACCCGTTTCTCACTGAACTCGCACATTACGAATATGCGGACCTCGCATTGCGGGTTTCGACGGACGAAAACGATGTTCACGACATCGACCCGCACGGCGACCTGTTGCAGCATGTGCCGGTCAAGTCCGTCCTTGCCTGGGCATTCGCCTACCGCTACCCCGTGCACCGGGTTGCAGCGGATTTCCTGCCCACTGAGACGACCGAGCAGCCGAGCTATCTCGCAGTCTATCGGCGCAGTGATGACAAGGTGCGCTTCCTCGAGCTCAACGCCGTGACCGCTGCTCTGCTCGATGCCGTGGAGAATAATGATGCCGGCCTGAACGGCGAGGCCCTGCTCAGGCAACTTGCGGCAACAATCCACTACCCCGATGTCGAGGCGCTGATCAAGCACGGCGTCGATGCACTCGAGGAAATGCGACAACTTGAAATTCTGACCGGCACGCGTCGTGCCGGCTGATGGAGACAGCACCATGCACGGATTGATTACTCTGAAAAATCGCGTTACCGGCCTGTTGGATCCGGCGGGCGACTGGGTCGCGCTGCTACCGATACGGCTGTTGATGGCCTACGAATTCGGCAACGCCGGCATGATGAAATTCAACGGCAAGAACTGGTTTGCAAACTACCAGGAAAACTTTCTGTTTCCGTTCAATCACGTACCCGTCGAAATCAGCTGGTTCCTGGCGACCTGGACCGAGATCCTGGGCGGCCTTTGCCTGTTCTTCGGCCTGTTCACGCGATTCTGGGCGTTCAGCCTGATTATCCTGTCGGTCGTCGCTATTTCCGGCGTGCACTGGCCGGATGACTGGAACAGTCTCGCGGAATTGTGGAAGGGATATGCGATCACCAACAAAGGATTCGGCAACTATCGCGTACCGCTATTGTTTATTGCGATGCTGATTCCGCTGCTGTTCAGCGGCGCCGGGAAAATGAGCCTCGACAGCTTGCTCGCAAAACGGTTCAACTGAATCGCGCGCAGCCACGGACCGGCGGCGCATGCTAGTATCGCTGGCAATGCGCCGCGCTGCGCGAACAATAATAAACCTGAATGACAGCGAACTCCGGGCGACTGCCAGTACACCTGAAACGTGACATCGGAATCTTCGGCGCTTCCTTCCTGGCGCTGAACGCGATGATAGGCTCAGGCATTTTCGCCCTGCCCGGCAAAGTTGCCGTGAACGCCGGCCTGCTCAGCCCGTGGCTGTTTATCGTCGTAGGGGCGCTGTTTATTACGGTCGTGCTGACCTTCGCGGAATTGTCCAGCTATTACGACAGAACCGGCGGACCTGTTCTTTATGCAACCGATGCGTTTGGTCCGCTCGCAGGTTTTAGCACAGGATGGGCCTTCTACCTGAGCCGAATGACAGCATTCGCGGCCAACGCCAATGTAATGGCGATTTACCTCGCGTCATTGCACGATGTGTTTGCCGGCGACACTGCCAAGGTTGTCATCATCACTGTTGCAACAGTCGGAATGACCTGGGCAAATATCCTGGGCGTCCGCGATGGCGTTCGCACCATGGCCGTTTTTACCTTTCTCAAAATCACGCCGCTGGTCTTGATGATCTTGCTGGGTTTTCAGTACGTCACGGGAGCAACGTTGATTCCTGGCGGCCCGCTGGTCGTTGAAGAGCTGGGTGGCACAACCTTACTGCTCATCTATGCCTACATTGGTTTCGAAACGGTCGGCGTGACGGCCGGTGAGACGTCGAATCCGAAAAAGACGCTGCCGAAAGCTTATGTCGGTACCATGCTCGCGACCACGCTTTTGTATTTCCTGGTCGTCCTGGTCTTCGTGTCGGTAATCGCGCCTGACAATTACAGCAGCGCAACACTGGTGGATGTTGGCCGAACGCTTGCGGGGCCCTTCGGCGCGATCGCAATTACGCTTGCCGCTGTATTTTCGATTGGCGGAAACCTCGCCAGTTCGATGCTCGCTGCGCCGCGTATCATTTTCTCGATGGCCGAGAACCGCATGCTGCCGGAGTGGTTTGGCCATATACACAGCAAGTACGCGACGCCCGACCGTTCGATCCTCCTGATGGGCGCGATGGCACTATTCATGGCGTTGACGGGCACCTTTGTCAAACTCGCGATCGCGAGCTCCGTGCTCCGCCTGCTTGGCTACATCGTTTGTATCGCGTCGTTACCCGCCGTACGACGCAATGCGGACGACGATGCTCGTGCCCGGGCCTTCCGCTTGAAGGGCGGCTATGCGGTTCCGTTCATAGCTTTGGTGATTTGCTTCTGGCTGCTGGCGCAATCGGAACAACATTCCTGGATCACGGTAGCCGTCCTGCTGGGCGTTGGCTGGCTGTTTTACGCGCTCGAACGCTGGGCGACATCTCGACGCCAAGCATAGTCAGAAACTAGCGCTTCTTCGGAATATACAAATCTGTCAATGTCCCTTCGAACGCTTCGGCTGCGAACGCAACCGTCTCGGACAGGGTCGGATGCGGATGAATGGTCAGGCTGATGTCCGAGGCATCTGCCCCCATCTCGACTGCCAGGCATATTTCCGAAATCAGGTCGCCCGCACTCGGGCCGACAATCGCACCACCCAATACCCGGTGCGTCTTTTTGTCGAACAACAACTTGGTGAATCCTTCCGGGCGGCCGATGGACAGAGCCCTGCCGCTCGCCGCCCAGGGGAACTGCGCTTTCTCGTAGTCTATGCCCTTGGCTTTCGCCTCGATCTCGGTCAGGCCGACCCACGCTATTTCCGGGTCAGTGTAGGCGACTGACGGGATCGAGCGCGCGTCGAAGTAACTCTTCTCGCCTGCGATAACCTCCGCGGCGACTTTGGCTTCGTGCGTCGCTTTATGGGCCAACATCGGTCCGCCGGCGAGATCACCGATCGCGAAAATGTGCGGCACGTTTGTACGCATCTGCTTGTCGACGGCGATGATGCCGCGCTGGTCAACGGCGACGCCGGCTTTTTCCGCATCCAGGGTGCCGCCGTTAGCTCGACGTCCAATGGCGACGAGCACGCGATCGTAAACGCCGATCGACGGCGCTTTGTCGCCTTCGAAGCTGACTTCGATCCCCGGCACCGTCGCCCGCATCTTGGTGACCTTGGTCGACACCATGATCGCTTCGTAGCGATTCTTGATGATTTTCAGGAATGGACGCAGCAGATCCGGGTCTGTGCCGGGCATCAGTGAATCCATCAACTCCACAACACTCACGTCGGCTCCCAGCGCGCTGTAAACACAGGCCATCTCGAGACCAATGATGCCGCCACCGACGACGAGCATCTTCTTCGGAACTGACTTGAGCTCCAGCGCACCGGTCGAGTCGATAATTCGCGGATCATCCGGCAGTCCCGGCAGCATGAAGGGCTCCGATCCGGCCGCGATGATGCAGTTCCTGAATTCGATGGTCTCACCATTGTCGAGGCGCAAGCGATTCGGCGATTCGAATTTCGCAGTGCCCTTGATGACGCGAACCTTGCGTTGTTTGGCCATCGTCGCCAGGCCGCCGGTCAGCTTACCGATGACCTCATCTTTCCAACCACGCAGCTTGCTGGTGTCAATCTTCGGCTTGTTGAACGTGATGCCATGATCAGCCATCGCAGCCGCTTCGTCGATGACTTTAGCGGCATGCAGCAACGCCTTCGACGGTATGCATCCAACATTCAGGCAGACACCACCGAGCACCGGTGAACGTTCCACCAGGATGACGTCAAGACCGAGATCCGCTGCCCTGAAAGCCGCCGTGTAACCGCCCGGGCCAGCACCAATCACGACCAGTTGCGCCGTGTGCGTGGCTTCACCTTTCGCCACACCGGCAACGGCGGCCGCGATTTCGGCTGGCGACATCACCGTGGTGGCGACGTGACTCGACTCGTCCTTGCTCCCATCGTCCTTGCTCGTATCGTCCTTGCTCTCATCGTCCGTGTTCGAAGCCGACGGCTCGACGACGGCAATGACACTACCTGTCGACACCTTGCTGCCGACTTCTACATTCAGTGAAATGATCTTGCCAGCGGTTTCGGCAGGCACGTCCATCGAGGCCTTGTCGGTCTCAATAGTGACCAGGGGATCCTCGACAGCTACCGTGTCGCCAACAGCGACCAGGACTTCGATGACTTCAACATCGGCGAAGTCGCCCAGGTCCGGTACTCGCAGTTCCGCCACTAGATTTCAGCCTTCAACAATGCGTCGACGTCGCTCAGCACCTGGCCGAGAAAAGTCGTGAAACGCGCCGCCTGTGCACCATCGATCACACGATGATCGTAGGAAAAGGACAGGGGCAGCATCAGGCGTGGCGCGAATTCCGAGCCATTCCACACAGGCTGCATGGATGAGCGTGAAACTCCCAATATCGCGACTTCGGGTGCATTAACAATTGGCGTAAACGCGGTTCCGCCGATGCCGCCGAGGCTCGAAATTGTGAAGCTTGCGCCTTGCAGTTGCGGGGTCTTGAGCTTTCCATCCCTCGCCAGCGCCGACAATTCGCCGAGCTCGGCAGCGATTTCATACACATCTTTCCTGTCAGCATCGCGAATCACCGGGACAACCAGTCCCTGGGGCGTGTCCGCCGCGAACCCGATGTGCCAGTAGTTTTTGTAGACGAGGCTTTCGCCGTCATCGGACAAGGACGAATTGACCTTGGGGAACTCTTTAAGCGCCGCGACGCAGGCTTTCATAATGAAGGCGAGCGGCGTCAGGGAAATGCCGCGCGCTTTCGCCGGGCCTTTGAGTTCCTGGCGCTTCGCTTCCAGATCAGTGATGTCCGAGAGATCGTGCTGCGTGACGTGCGGCAGGTTGATCCAGCTGGCCTGCAGCCTGGGCCCGGAAATTTTCTGTATGCGCGTGAGCGGCTGGACATCGATCTCGCCAAATTTCGAGAAATCGATGCTGGGCACTTTTGGCAGGCCGCCACCACCACCACCGGACAAGCTAACCTGGCCGG
>JAOUNH010000187.1 GCA_029881055.1 Gammaproteobacteria bacterium | reverse complement strand
CGGCCAGCCCATGCCCTGGAACCAGCCGTTCATGAGCAACAGTACGAACATGATTGTGACCGAGCTCGTGGCGATCGGCAGCGTACCCATGACGATCATCGTGATTGCCGAGCATGACAGTCCGAGCGTCATGAATGCACGGGCATTGCTGCGATCGGAAACGCTGCCCATGAGGAACTTCGACACACCGTAGGCGATTGAAACGCCCGACAGTGCAAGCCCAAGATCCGTTTTGGTATAGCCGAGCTCGGTGAGGTATGGCATCGCGAGCGTGAAGTTTTTTCTTACGAGGTAATAACCCGCATAGCCGAGAAAGATACCGGCGAAGACCTGCAGCCTGAGCCGTCGATAACTCGGATCGACCTCCCCTTCCGGCAGCGAATCACGTTGAATCGGCGGGCGTAGAAACCCAATCATTGATGCGACTCGAAGTATCTCACCGTCAGATCCGGGAAATCCGTGAACACGCCATCGACATCGACTAGGTCTACGAATATGCGCAGGAAGTCGTCGTAGTCTTTCGCGAACGGCGGCATCTGGTTTCTCTCGCGGCGAAACGTATAGGGATGAACCTGCAGGCCCGCGGCGTGCGCGTATTCCACGAACTTCGTCGCTTTCACTTCCGACGCAGTCGAATCAGGCGCGACTAAAAGAAGAATGGACGGGCCGACACCGTCCACGTAAGTGGCGAGCGTCTGCATGCCTTCTTCGCTCAACATCTCTCGGTATTCGGCGGACGTGTCCAGCAACTGAACCAGCCGCAAAGATACGCCGAGCGCTGGCATTAGATTGTCGTGAATCCGGCGCAGCTCGCCGGCGTCAAAGCACTGCAGGAAGACCAGGTCGTCTTTGCTATCGTAGCCATACTGCTGCAATACCTTGAGCGTTGCGGCAGAAATATCCTTGCCTTCCCCGCGATGAAACGCAGGACTCTTGATTTCCGGGTAAATGCCGACTGACTTACCGGTCGACACATTGAGCCCCTGGATAAGTTCGATTTCCTCGGCAAACGTATTGACCCGGAAGGACGACTTGCCGAGCGGAAAGCGATCCGGAAATACCGGAACGGCGACGCCATCTATTAGCCCAAAGCGCTCGACGACAGACAGCTGCCGGATTTCATCGAGTGTGAAGTCGATAGCGTAATAGCGGCCGTCGACACGGCTACGTCCCGGATAAACCTTCGCAACGTCTGTGACTGTATCGAGGTAATGATCGTGCAGCACGACAAGCTCGTCGTCCCTCGTCATGACCAGGTCCTGCTCTATGTAGTCGGCACCCTGGGCATAGGCCATCGCTTTGGCAGCCAGCGTGTGCTCGGGCAGGTAGCCGCTGGCACCGCGATGCGCGATAACCAGCTTTTTTGGTGCCGAGGTCGATCGCTCCGAATTCTCTCCCTGTTGCTCGCCTGATCGCGCTGCACACCCGACAAGAATTAACACCGCCGAAAACAAGATGAGTTTGATGATATTCACGAATACGTCCTCGTCAGTGAGACGACCTACAGTATGTCACCACCGTGAACGAGTCGATAGACGCTCATATAGTCGGTCCGTTTCCGCTGGAAAATGCCGGGTAATTAACGAGACAAGCAAAAAAAAAGAGGGCTTGCGCCCTCTTTTCTGGTACTGCACTGCAACTCTGATCTAGAAGTTGATTCTTGCGCCAAACTTATAGACAGGACCGTGCTGTTGCGACAGGAACAGCATGTTGGAGTAACGCGCATACAAGCGAGTCGTTTCGTTATTGATATTGGAAGCATCAAGGAAGAACGTTGTCGATTCTTTCCATCTGAATTGATAGGAGAAATCGAGCTGCTGCCGTTCTTCAACATATAGCGGCTGCTGGTAGTTGCCGAATCCGGCAACGGTCTCGCCCCTGTAGTTCAGAGCCAAACGAGCGGTATGCCGATCGTCCTCATAGAATACAGAGAAGTTTCCGGAGTCGCCGAGTCCAGGCAGGATAAATTGCTCACCAATGGCATTTCTGTCGATATCAACATCGCCACCGCTGATCTTGGTGAAGTTGAATACGACTCCGAACGGTGTGCCTTCAAACAGATGCTGAATGACAAACTCGAAGCCGCTGACCGTACCCGAGTTCATGTTATAGGGCGCGGTTACATCAAACATTGCCAGCGGGTCCGCGGACGTTCCGTCGTAGTAGCCCGGATTGCAAACCCACCAACCGTCGGCACCATTGTCTGCACATTCAGCAGGACTCCACGGATAACCGTTGCTCAAATCTACCCCGGCCGCCAGAGCATTCACGACCCACCCCATGTGCTGTTGATCGTTCATCCATCCTTGCGCCCATAGGGCCTGCTGGGATACGCAGTGACCGGTAGCGCCAACGTCTCCCGGAAAGAGTGTATCCGGACGACCTGCATCAACCCATTCCTGGACGCAATCCATGGCTTGCACGCCTAGTGCAGACATTGCCGGGTTGGTCAAACCGTTGATTTCCTGGCCCGATACCGTGCGGCTGCCAATGAAGTCTTTTATTTCCTTGCGGAAATAGTTGATACCGAAGTAGCTATCGTCGGAATAGTAATTCTCATAACTGATATCGAGGTTATTTGACTTCAGCGGCTGCAAATCAGGATTACCACCCGAAGCTGTCGGCTGGAAAAAGTCCCGATTACCTATATCGAGCTGTGAACTAAGAGAGAACAGGTCGGGTCTCGCCATTGTCTTGCTGAAAGACAGCCTCAGTACCTGGCTGTCGGTAAGGCCCAGTGACAGAGCCAGACTTGGGAGTACCTCGGAGCTGCTTCCATACCGCGGCGAATCCACAGAACCTGTGCCATCGTTGACACCGACTAACCCGGCGATCATGTCCCACCTGAGCAGCGACGGCACCGGATAATAGCTGATTGATTCGGTGTCTGATTTTTCGTACCGCAGCCCTGCCACGATGTCTAAGGGCATCACGCCTACCTCGGTGTCCATCTCTACCTGCAGATAGGCCGAATCGAGCGTCTCGTTGACGCGATCATTATGATCGACGCCACCGGCTGTACAGCATACGGCACCGTCCGCGTCGGTTGCGCCCGGATTGTTTTGCGTAAATGCGCTCAACGCGGCGGCTGGATCGATCGCATAGTAGTAGTTGGTGCCGATCGTCGTATTGAATCCGTCCATGAAACTGCCAAGCCCGGTCCTGACAAAGAGAGAATCGTCATAAGTATCGGCGCCAGCTGTGCCGCCATAGCTCGCGATGTTCCGGATCTTGGTGAACTTGTTTTCTACCCGTGAAATTCCGAATTCAAGGGCCGAAACGAAACCGCCATCCTGGTTTTCCCATCCGCCGTTCAACTGGAACTGCTCCAGTTCATTTTCCTTAAAGCCATCGCGAATCGTCGCGCCGGTTGCACGATAGTGCTCAGGAAGGAACTCGGTATTGTAGGAGAAACTATTGATACCTGAGCCGCCACCATTTACGTGAGTAACGGTGCCCTGGATATCCGTTGTGAATCCGATGGAGTTGTTCAGCTCTCCACCTTCAACCGCGGCCGATGAATTGTGGTAGTCGAAACCGAGATAGACAGCATCATTCAGCTGCCATTCCAGGTTAAAACCTGTCGACTTGTTTTCGTTCTTCAGCGACTGCCAGATCAATTCATGGTCATAGGCTCTATTGCCAACAACAACATCGGTAAACGCTCCGTTCGTGTCGATCGTCGCATCGAGCGTATCCCAACCGCCCAACCACGATCCGAACATTACGCCTTCGGCATCAAAATCCACTCTTGAGTACGTGTAGTCGATAGTCGCAACGAGCGCATCGGTGACTTCAAACTGAAATGTGGCCTGAGCATTGGTGCGTACCCGGTCATTATCTTTGATCTGATACGCTGTCGGCTCCTGGTAAAATGTGTATCCGTCCGTCCGGGTGCTGTTATTCGTGTACGCCGGATTCGACGCATCAACACGCAGATAGCCTTCGGACTGGGCCATGACTTCGGGAATCAGCCAGTTCGACTCTCTCGTTCCTTCTTCACGGTTGGTCCGCTCCTGGTAGGCACCGGAAAGGGAAACGCCCCACCTGCCCTGATTGGTCGCGAGAAGAAATGCCGTTTCCAGCGGTGTGCCGCCGGCTACGCTGGTCGAGTCTTCAACGAGACTAATACTGAAGGACTTCAGGGTGCCATCAACGTTCAAGGGTTTGGTTGTCACCATGTTTACGGTAGCGCCAATACCACCTGATGGAAGCAGGCTATTCGCTGATTTGAATACTTCTACCGCCGAGACGCCGGGCGAAGCGATGTCGCCAAAGTTGAAAGATCTACCGCCGACCCAGACTCCGGGTGCTGTCGGCATTTGTCGTCCATTCAGCGTAACCAGGTTGAACTCCGGGCCGAAACCGCGGACTGCGATTGTCTGACCTTCAACATTGCTGCGGTCAATAGCGATACCTGGCACGCGAGCGAGCGATTCCGCGAGATTGCCGTCCGGGAATTTGCCGAAGTCTTCTGCTGCAATAGCATCCATTGTGCCGACATAGCTTCTCTTGATGCTGACGGCGTCTCTCAGGCTGGATCGAATGCCAACGACCGTGACTTCGTCAATGGTTCCATCGTTATCACTGGCGGCACTGCTGTTCGGTACAGTCTCCTGAGCCCAGCTGTATGACGCGACGCCCAGCAACGCCAGTATGATGCTGCCGGACAACAATTTGTTCTTATAAACCATTGCATTCCACCCCTTAATCCCAGTATTTACCGATTCCGGTCTTCATAGCGCCACAATTTGACAGCGCTGTCAGAGCGAGTTATAAATCAAGCTGACAGCGTTGTCAAGATGTGTCGGATCCAGGCCAAATAGCGATATTTGCCGCCCACCGATCTGTCAAAAAATTAAAAAATGTTGGAGAACATAGAGTTGCTAGACTTGCGGGAAAATCCACTCAGATCGGAATCGGCTCGGGGCAGAGCTCTGTGAGTAGCGTTCTTTTGTCCGAAGCACCGCAAGGCGACAACGCTCCGGAGGGCAGCGCGCCTGGCCGTTTCGTGAATCGCGCGGGCGAGCGCTTTTACTGTATTCGCGATGTCGATGACATACCGCCCTTCTTCATCAGCGTGGTTTCGTCTGACGACCATTGGTTATTCGTTTCATCAACAGGCGGGCTTACTGCGGGACGCGTGTCTCCCGAGACTGCCCTGTTCCCTTACGTCCCCGTCGACAGGATTCACGAAAGCCTGCCGCATACCGGGCCGCGAACGATCGTGCGACTGCACCGCGTCGACGGCATGCGCTTTTGGGAGCCG
>JAOUNH010000031.1 GCA_029881055.1 Gammaproteobacteria bacterium | reverse complement strand
CGCGCAAGCAAGGACGTCGAGAATGCCCACCGCTATGCACTGGAGCGATTCGGCAAGGAATTGCTTGCGGTAAAGGACAGCCTGGAAATGGGCTTATCCGCTGCCGACAATGCCAGCGTTGAGAGCTTGCTCGACGGAACCAGGGCCACGCTAAAGATTCTCGGTACCACGATGCAGCAGTTTGGTATCGAGGAGCTCGACCCCGCGGGTGAGCCTTTTGATCCGTCGCTGCATGAGGCCATCAGTGTGCAGCCCTCCGATGACGCCGAGCCGGGATCGGTGCTGACCGTCGTCCAGAAGGGGTATTCCCTGAACGGCCGGCTCCTTCGGCCTGCCATGGTCATCGTCGCGGCGGAATAGTGGCCGGTCCTCGACAAATTTTGGGTTTGTTCGCTTGAAACGCCGGGTGCTGGCCCCACGTAATGAGCCAGTTCGATTAATTTCACAGTGGAGCGTTAGAACATGGGAAAAGTTATTGGTATCGACCTTGGTACCACGAACTCCTGCGTTGCAGTCATGGAGGGCGGTGCCCCCAAGGTTATTGAGAACAGCGAAGGCGATCGCACGACGCCGTCGATAGTTGCCTTTGGCAAGGACGACCAGGTGCTGGTAGGCCAGTCGGCGAAACGCCAGTCGGTAACCAACCCCAAGAACACCCTTTCCGCAATCAAGCGCCTGATTGGCCGTCGTTTCGAAGACGATGTGGTACAGCGCGATATCAACATGGTGTCCTACAAGATTGCGAAAGCCGACAATGGCGACGCCTGGATAGAGGTGAACGGCAAGAAGATGGCGCCCCCCGAGATTTCGGCGCGGGTGCTGATGAAGATGAAGAAGACCGCTGAGGACTACCTTGGCGAGGAAGTGACCGAAGCCGTGGTAACTGTGCCGGCCTACTTCAACGATTCGCAGCGACAAGCGACGAAAGATGCCGGCAAAATCGCGGGCCTTGACGTAAAACGCATCATCAACGAGCCGACCGCGGCCGCGCTGGCCTACGGCATGGACAAAAAACGCGGTGATACAAAGATCGCGGTGTTTGACCTGGGTGGAGGCACATTCGACGTGTCGATCATCGAGATCGCCGAGGTAGATGGCGAGCATCAGTTCGAGGTTTTGGCCACGAATGGCGATACTTTCCTCGGTGGCGAAGATTTTGACATGCGGGTGATCGAGTATTTGACGGCCGAGTTCAAGCGCGAGACAGGTGTGGACATTACGTCAGACCCGTTGGCGATGCAGCGCCTCAAAGAGGCGGCCGAAAAAGCCAAGATTGAACTCAGTTCGCAGCAACAGACTGAAGTGAATCTGCCATACATCACTGCCGATGCCACCGGTCCGAAGCACCTCAATATCAAATTGACGCGCGCCAAGCTCGAGTCCTTGGTCGAGGCCTTGATCGCACGCACGATCGAGCCTTGCAAGATAGCGTTCAAGGATGCGGGTCTCAAGGTTAACGAGATTGATGATGTCATCCTGGTCGGCGGCCAGACTCGCATGCCCAAGGTGCAGCAGGAAGTGCAGAACTTTTTCGGCAAGGAACCTCGTCGCGACGTGAATCCTGATGAAGCGGTCGCGCTGGGTGCGGCGATCCAGGGCGGAGTTCTTGCTGGTGAGGTCAAGGACGTCCTGTTGCTGGACGTAACGCCCTTGTCACTCGGTATCGAGACTTTGGGCGGTGTAATGACCAAGGTGATCGAAAAGAACACGACCATTCCTGCGAATGCCGAACAGGTATTCTCGACCGCGGACGACAACCAGACAGCTGTAACGATCCACGTGCTGCAGGGCGAACGCGAACGCGCGTCGGACAACAAGTCATTGGGTCGATTCGATCTCGCGGACATACCGCCAGCCCCTCGTGGCTTGCCTCAGATCCAGGTAACTTTCGACATTGATGCTAACGGCATCCTGAATGTGTCGGCGAAGGACAAAGCTACCGGCAAGAGCCAGAATATCGTTATCAAGGCTTCCAGTGGATTGACCGACGACGAAATCGAGAAAATGGTCACGGATGCAGAGCGGCACGCTGAGGAAGATCGCAAGTTCCGCGAGTTGGTTGATACCCGTAACCAGGCCGATGGGCTTATGCATGCTGCAGAAAAGACGCTGAAGGAGCTGGGTGAGAAAGCGACAGCGGAAGAACGTTTGGCTGTTGAGAATGCGATTGCAGACCTTAAGACGGCTTTGACGAGTGATGATAAGGAAAAGATTGACCGCAAGGCGACGGCACTAAGCGAAGCATCGGCGAGCCTGGCGCAGAAGCTCTACGCGGAGAAATCGGATGACGCCGGCGCTGATAAAGGTGGGAATGGCCGTGACGATGTTGTCGACGCAGAATTCGAGGAAGTCGACAAGGGTGACAAATCGAAATCGGCATAATTTCGAACTCGGATTGTTAGCATGGTAAAAACTTCGGGCGCCGATTCGGCGCCCGAAAACTAAAAGAAAAATATGGCAAAGCGCGATTATTACGAAGTTCTTGGGGTCTCGAAATCGGCGACCGCAGAAGAAATCAAAAAGGCGTATCGCCGTCTCGCCATGAAGCATCATCCTGACCGCAACAAGGAAGATAACGGCGCATCCGAAAAGAAATTCAAGGAAGCCAAAGAGGCCTATGAAGTCCTGAAGGACTCTGACAAGCGGGCAAGTTACGATCGCTTTGGGCATGACGGCGTACGCAACGGGCCCGGCCGACAAGGCGGTTTCGGCGGGGCCGAAGGCTTTGGAGATATTTTTGGCGACGTCTTCGGCGACATTTTCGGTGGTGGCCGAAGAGGCGGCGGTGCGCAGGTTTTTCGAGGCGCGGATCTGGGCTACGAGCTGAAGCTGGATCTCGAGAAGGCTGTGGCCGGTGACACGGTCGAAATTGACGTCCCGACACAGGTTCCTTGCGGTACCTGCGACGGATCCGGCGCCAGGAAGGGAAGCTCACCGGTCACTTGTACGACCTGCGGTGGCGTCGGACAGGTGCGCATGCAGCAGGGCTTCTTTTCCGTACAGCAGACCTGCCCGGCGTGCAAAGGGGCCGGTACGACCATCAGTGATCCTTGCGGCGACTGCCATGGTCGGGGCCGCGTCAGGAAGACTCGAACCTTGTCTGTCAAGGTCCCGGCCGGTGTAGACGATGGCGATCGCATTCGTTTGTCCGGCGAGGGCGAAGCGGGCCGCAACGGTGGGCCACCCGGGGACCTGTACGTCGAAATACGCGTAAACAAGCACAAGCTGTTTGAACGCGATGGCGCCAATCTTGCTTGCGAAGTGCCGATCAGTTTCGCGACAGCAACCCTGGGCGGTGATGTGGAATTGCCGACGCTCGATGGCCATGTCTCCCTGAAGGTGCCAGCGGGAACCCAGTCCGGAAAAGTATTCAGGTTGCGAGGCAAGGGCGTAACGACGGTCCGGGATACACGCAAAGGCGATCTGTTCGCCCAGGTCTCGGTCGAGACGCCTGTTAACCTCACGAAACAGCAGCTCGATTTGCTGGAGAAGTTTGACGCGTCGCTCAAGAAAGGCGGCGACAAGCACAGTCCCAGGGCCGATAGCTGGCTGGATACTGTAAAGCGATTTTTTGATCGCATTAGCCCGTAGTTTTAGCGTTTCCAAGCTAGGAGCGCATGATCGCACGCAAACCTAAGGCTATTGTCATCACCGGGGCTGGGCGCATGGGCCAGGCCATCGCCGCGTCTGCAGAGCAAAGCCAGGACTTCAGGCTGGTCGGCATCTGGCAACGTGGCGCGGATCTGGACGAGCTTGTGAGCGCAGCGGATGTTGTAGTCGATTTCAGCCTGCCCGAGGCGACATCGCAGGTCATCGACATCGTTCTTCGCCATCAAAAACCGCTGGTTTGCGGGGTTAGTGGCCTCGATGATGCCCAGATCGCGATGCTTGACGCGGCGGCGGAGCGGATTCCGCTCGTCTTCGACCGCAACATGAGCCTCGGCATTGCCGTACTGATGCAGTCCGTCCGCGTGGCAGCAGCGTCGCTGGGCCCGGAATTCGATGTCGGCGTGTTCGAAGTGCACCACATCCACAAGAAAGACTCGCCGTCGGGCACGGCCCTGAAACTGGGCGAGGCGATTGCGGCATCGCGCGGCGAGTCCGGCACCGGCTCGGTTCGCTTCGAATCGGAGCGACGTGGCGAAGTGCCCGGCGATCATGAAGTCGTAATGCAATCAGCGACCGAGAAATTGACCTTCGCTCATAGCGTTACGACCCGGCAGGTTTTTGTCGATGGCGCATTGAGGGCCGCGGGATGGGTCGTGAATAAGGCGCCAGGACGCTATTCGATGCAGGATGTGCTTTTCGATCAGCGCTGATCGCGAATTAGCACCAAAAAAATTGCGATTGAGTCTGGCGCGCGCGGGTTCCCTTAAGTAAACTACGCCGGATCGCTGGGCGGTCGGCGAATTCGCGAGCGGAAGGCACACTCCTTCCGCTTTTGTGCATCTGATACCTGCACATTATTCGAGGACCCGCTCATGTACGGTCGGATTCCAGTTTATCGCGAGGGTCGTACTTGAGCACGCCAGCAATACTTGCACTACAGGATGGCACCGTTTTCCACGGCACCTCGGTGGGTGCAGATGGCCAGACCATCGGCGAAGTCGTTTTCAATACGGCAATGACGGGTTACCAGGAAATTCTTACCGATCCTTCCTACTGCCGTCAGATCGTCACGCTCACATATCCGCATATCGGCAACACCGGCACCAATAGCGAAGACATGGAGTCGAGCCGGATTCACGCGTCGGGCCTTGTTATCCGCGACAGCACCATGCTGACCAGCAGCTGGCGGTCGGAGCGAACATTTGCCGATTTCCTTAAACAGGGCAACACGGTCGCGATTGCCGATATCGACACGCGCAAGCTGACCCGTATCATCCGGGAGAAGGGCGCGCAGTCCGGCTGCATCATGACCGGCGACCAGGTGCCGAAGACGGCCATCGCGCACGCCAGGAAGTTTCCGGGCATTGCGGGCATGGATCTGGCCAAGTTCGTGACGACCAAGGCGGCTTACCAGTGGTGCCACGGCACGTCATTCGGGCGCAAGGCGCGAATCATGAGTCGCAGGATCGCGCCGTATCACGTTGTGGCCTACGACTTCGGGGTGAAGCGCAATATTCTGCGGCTGTTGTCCGACATGGATTGTCGCATGACGGTGGTTCCAGCCAAGACGAGTGCCGAAGATGCCCTCGACCTGATGCCGGACGGCATATTTCTGTCGAACGGCCCTGGCGACCCCGAGCCCTGCACCTACGCGATTACCGCGATCCAGGAATTCCTGAGGCAAGGCATTCCGGTGTTCGGAATCTGCCTTGGGCACCAACTGCTGGCGCTGGCGGCTGGCGCGAAAACTGTGAAAATGAGTTTCGGACATCACGGTGCGAACCACCCGGTGCAAGACCTGGATTCAGGGCAGGTGATGATCACGAGCCAGAATCACGGGTTCGCTGTCGACGAATCGACCTTGCCGGACAATGTCATCCCGACACACCGCTCTCTTTTCGACGGCACCTTGCAGGGAATCGCGTTCAAGGACAAGCCGGCGTTCAGTTTTCAGGGGCATCCGGAGGCGAGCCCCGGGCCGCACGACTTGCTGCCGCTGTTTGAGCGCTTTATCCGGCACATGGAAACGCACAAGAAGAGTGGCATCAATGCGATACTCTCGCCATGATTATAGTTATTATAAAACAGTAAGTTACAGAGATTAATTAAACTAAAACATTACTAGAGCTCGCGCCCGGAACATGCCGAAACGTACAGACATCAACAGCATCCTGATTATCGGAGCAGGCCCTATTGTCATAGGCCAGGCCTGCGAATTCGACTATTCGGGTGCACAAGCCTGCAAGGCGCTGCGAGAAGAGGGCTATCGCGTCATCCTGGTCAATTCCAACCCGGCGACCATCATGACGGATCCCGAAATGGCCGACGCCATTTACATCGAACCGGTGAAGTGGGCGACAGTGGAGCGGGTAATCGCCAAAGAGCGGCCTGATGCATTGTTGCCGACCATGGGCGGCCAAACGGCACTGAATTGCGCCTTGGACCTTGCGCGTGAGGGTGTGCTTGAAAAATACGGCGTCGAGCTCATTGCCGCTTCCCGCGAAGCCATCGACATGGCAGAGGATCGTGACCTGTTCCGGCAGGCCATGGGAGAGATCGGCCTGGAGAGTCCGCGCGCAGAAATCGCGCACACACTGGAAGAAGCATTTCTGAAGCAGCCGAATATTGGCTTCCCGACCATTATCCGGCCGTCCTTTACCATGGGCGGCACGGGCGGCGGCATCGCCTACAACCTGGAGGAATTCGAGCAGATTGTGGCCCATGGGCTGGAGATGTCACCGACCACCGAAGTACTGCTTGAAGAGTCAGTGATTGGCTGGAAAGAATTCGAAATGGAGGTGGTGCGGGACAGGAACGACAACTGCATCATTGTCTGCTCAATCGAGAACCTCGACCCGATGGGCGTCCACACCGGCGATTCAATCACGGTTGCGCCTGCGCAGACCCTGACGGATAAAGAATATCAACGCTTGCGTGATGCCTCGATAGATGTGTTACGCAAGATCGGCGTCGAGACAGGCGGTTCCAACGTGCAATTCGCGATTTGTCCGAACACGGGACGCGTGCTGGTCATTGAGATGAATCCGCGTGTCTCGAGATCGTCGGCGCTGGCGTCGAAAGCGACGGGTTTTCCAATCGCAAAAGTAGCGGCGAAACTGGCGGTCGGTTACACGCTGGATGAGCTCAAGAACGAGATCACGGGCGGGATGACTCCCGTGTCCTTTGAGCCGACCATAGACTACGTGGTCACCAAGATTCCACGGTTTACCTTCGAGAAGTTTCCCGGTGCAAATGATCGCCTCACGACCCAGATGAAATCGGTTGGTGAGGTGATGGCGATCGGCCGCAATTTCCAGGAGTCCCTGCAAAAAGCGCTCCGCGGTCTTGAAACCGGAATCTGTGGCCTGGATGAAGTTTGCGGACCGATAGCGACGGACGCCGATCGCGATCATCTGCGCCATGAACTCAGGATGCCCGGACCGGATCGCCTGTTGTATGTTGCCGATGCGCTGCGACATGGATACTCCTACGAGGATGTGGCCAAACTGACCGGTATTGATCCCTGGTTCGTTGTGCAAATAGCCGACCTCGTCAATGCCGAGGGCCGATTACTTGAGGTCGGTCTGCCAGGCCTCGACGCAAAACTGATGCGAAAAATGAAACGCAAAGGTTTTTCGGACGCAAGAATGGCCGACATTCTCAAGGTGGAGGAAAAGGTCGTAAGACGCCGTCGACTGGAGCTGAAAGTACGGCCGGTATACAAGCGAGTCGATACCTGCGGTGCCGAATTCGCCACGACGACCGCCTACCTGTACTCAAGCTATGACGATGAGTGCGAAGCGGCACCCAGTTCAAATCAGAAAATCATGATCCTAGGCGGTGGGCCCAATCGCATCGGTCAGGGCATCGAGTTCGACTATTGCTGCGTGCACGCGGCGTTGGCGCTCAAGGAATCCGGGTACGAGACCATCATGGTCAACTGCAACCCGGAGACCGTGTCCACTGACTACGATACGTCGGACCGGTTGTACTTCGAGCCGCTGACGTTCGAAGACGTCATGGAGATTATTGATAAAGAGAAGCCGAAAGGCGTGATCGTGCAATACGGTGGACAGACTCCATTGAAACTTGCGCGTGACCTCGAAGCGGCCGGCGCGCCCATTATCGGTACCTCACCCGACTCCATAGACCTTGCGGAAGACCGCGAGCGATTCCAGGACCTGGTGGAAAAGCTGCATCTTAAGCAGCCGCCAAATTGTACGGCTCGCAGCAAGCAGGAAGCCCTGGAGAAGGGCGCTGGAGTGGGCTTCCCCTTGATAGTCAGGCCTTCATACGTCCTCGGCGGTCGTGCCATGGAAGTCGTCCATAACGAGGAAGATCTGGGCATGTACATGAATGCCGCGATCAATGTGTCAAATGCCAGCCCGGTGCTCCTGGACCGGTTCCTCGATCTCGCTACCGAAGTCGATGTCGACTGCATCTGTGACGGAGAGCGCGTTTTCATAGGCGGGATCATGGAGCATATCGAGCAAGCCGGTGTGCATTCCGGTGACTCCGGGTGTTCGCTGCCACCATTCAGCCTTTCCGCGGAAATCCAAAAGGAAATTGAGGAGCAGGTTATCAAGCTTGCGATGGGCCTCAAGGTCAATGGGCTTATGAATACGCAGTTTGCGATTCAGGGTAACGTCGTCTATCTGCTGGAAGTCAATCCGCGCGCCTCGCGAACAGCGCCGTTTGTGTCCAAAGCGACGGGAGTGCCACTGGCGAAGATTGCTGCGAAGGTCATGGTTGGGCAGTCACTGGCGGAGCAGGGTTTTGTTAACCAGAGAATTCCCAGTTATTTTTCGGTGAAAGAAGCCGTGTTTCCGTTTGGCAAGTTCCCAGGTAGCGACCCGATACTGGGCCCGGAAATGAAATCGACCGGTGAAGTCATGGGTGTAGGCCGCACCTTCGGCGAGGCCTATGCCAAGGCGCAATTGGCGTCGGGAGTGGTTTTGCCACGCCAGGGCGCGGCGCTAATTTCTGTGCGGGAGCGGGACAAGCCGGGTGCGGTTGAGCTTGCAAAAAAATTGGTCAGTATGGGTTTCGATATTGTCGCAACACATGGAACCGCCGAGAGCCTGGCGCAGGCCGGTGTCGAGTGCCGGCGCGCGAACAAGGTTCGTGAAGGCCGGCCGCATATCGTCGATATGATCAAGAACCGCGAAATCGACATAATTGTAAATACGACGGAAGGTAAGCAGGCGATAATTGAATCGCGGTCTATCCGTGCCGAAGCTGTGCGGCGCGACGTCACCTACTACACGACGCTGGGTGCCGCCGTAGCGACTTGTCACGCAATCGAACATCTGGATAACGGCGATGTAAACCGATTACAGGATTTGCACAATGAGATCGTGGCATGAATAAGGAACCGATGACCGTCAGGGGGCACGAGCTTTTGCAGCAAGAGTTGAAAAAGCTCAAAGGTACGGATCGACCGGCCATCATCAAGGCAATTGCCGAAGCCCGGGCGCACGGTGACCTCAAGGAGAATGCGGAATATCATGCCGCTAAAGATCAACAGGGATTCATTGAGGGGCGAATCAAGGAACTCGAAGGCAAGTTGTCGAATGTGCAGGTTATTGACGTCACTGAAATCAGTGCCGGTGGCAAAGTAATATTTGGTTCGACGGTCAAGTTGCTGCAGGACGATACGGGGAAAGAAATCATCTATAGAATCGTCGGTCAGGATGAGGCGGATATTAAAACCGGGCTTATTTCCTATACCTCGCCGATTGCCCGTGCTTTGATAAGCAAGAGCGAGGGCGATGTCGTCGAATTCAAAGCTCCCGATGGCACGAAGTCCTACGAGATAATAGAGGTCAGTTACCTATAGTGGGAGAGCTTAGCGCGACGGAATTCGAAGTCGTTTTTCCGGTTTCTTTTCCGGATTCTCTCGGTACACGAGTGCGACATTGCCGATGCGTTGTATAAGGCTTGCCGAGTGATTACTGCATAACTGCTCGATCATCCTGTCGCGAGCGGCACGGTCGGTCGCGCGAAGTTTGACTTTGATGAGTTCGTGATGTGCCAGGGTAGCCTCGTACTCAGCTAACAGGGGCTCTGACAGCCCGGCATCACCGACCATGATTAGCGGTTTCAGGTCATGACCAAGACCGCGCAGGTATTTTTTTTGAGATTCGCTTAAGTCCATAGGCGCAAATTGTAGCAGTGCGCTGGCGCCGAATCTGTATTGATGGAACAAATATTGTGAGCAAGCCAACCCGCACGAGCCGCAGCTGGCTGGACCGTCAGGAACGGGATCCTTACGTGCAGATGGCGCGACGGGACGGCTGGCGTTCGCGGGCGGTATATAAGCTTGAACAGATTGACGCCAAGGAGCGTCTGCTTCGACCGGACATGGTCTGTGTCGATGTCGGATCGGCACCGGGCAGCTGGAGCCAGTACGTCACCAGGAAATTAAAGGGCAGGGCGCGAATTGTGGCAATCGATATACTGCCGATGGACAGTCTGCCGGATGTCGAGTTTATCCAGGGCGATTTTCAGGACGACGCGGTATTTGAGCAGTTGCTTCAGGCTATCGGGGATGAGGGCGCGGACCTTGTAATGAGCGACATCGCACCCAATAGTACGGGAACGCGTGTCGTCGACCAGCCCAGGTCAATGTATCTGGTCGAACTGGCACTGGATCTGGCAAAGCGGGTGCTGAAACCCGGCGGCAGCTTTATCTGCAAGGTGTTTCAGGGTGAGGGTATAGATGACTTCGTTATCGAAACGCGACGGTATTTTAAGCGCGTAAAAGTCATGAAGCCCAAGGCTTCTCGAGCCGGTAGCCGTGAGGTGTACTTGGTAGCGAGAAATATTCAATTGTAGTAGTGTCGAAACGTGAATGATCTAAGCAAAAACATACTGGTCTTTATAGTCATTATCGTCGTACTTTTGTCGGTGGTTCAGGGGCTTTCCGTCGGTAATTCGGGACAGCCGCAGAAAAAAGACTATTCTGAATTTCTCGCGCAGGTTCGATCTGGCGACGTCGGCGTCGCGGTCATTGACGGCGAGCAGATACGCTTCGGCCGGTCCGAGCCATTACAGTTTTATACCATCAGTCCGGAAACGGACAACAACACTTTGATCGGCTTGCTTGACGATAATGGTGTGCGATTTACAGCCGCAGAACCGCAGTCGCAAAGCTTGATTGGGCAATTGTTGATCAGCTCGTTTCCGATACTGTTGCTGATTGGTGTCTGGATCTATTTCATGCGCCAGATGCAAGGCGGTGGCGGCGGTCGCGGAGCCATGTCTTTCGGCAAGAGCAAGGCGCGCCTGTTGGGAGAAGATCAGGTCGGTGTAACTTTTGCTGACGTTGCAGGTGTCGAAGAGGCCAAGGACGAAGTCGCGGAAATCGTCGAGTTCCTGAAAGACCCGAGTAAGTTCCAGAGACTGGGTGGCAAGATTCCAAAGGGTGTGCTGATGGTTGGCCCGCCCGGTACCGGTAAGACACTCCTGGCACGTGCTATTGCAGGCGAAGCCAAAGTTCCCTTCTTTACAATTTCCGGTTCCGATTTCGTCGAGATGTTCGTCGGCGTCGGCGCATCGCGTGTTCGCGACATGTTTGAGCAGGCGAAGAAACAGGCGCCGTGCATCATATTCATCGACGAGCTCGACGCTGTCGGCCGGCACCGTGGTGCCGGGCTTGGCGGTGGTCACGATGAGCGCGAGCAGACCTTGAACCAGATGCTCGTCGAGATGGATGGTTTTGAAGGCAACGAAGGCGTCATCGTCATCGCCGCGACCAACCGTCCGGATGTTCTCGACCCTGCGTTGCTGCGACCTGGCCGTTTCGATCGCCAGGTTGTCGTGCCGCTGCCGGATATTCGTGGCCGCGAGTTGATACTCAAGGTCCATATGCGCAAAGTGCCGCTCGACGACGATGTCGATGCCAGCGTTATTGCTCGCGGAACGCCCGGATTCTCAGGCGCGGACCTCGCCAATCTTGTCAATGAAGCGGCCCTGTTTGCGGCACGCGAAAACAAGCGCGTTGTCAGCATGAAGCAATTTGAGAAGGCCAAAGACAAGATCATGATGGGCGCTGAACGTCGCTCGATGGTCATGAGCGAAGAAGAGAAATTGAATACCGCGTATCACGAGGCGGGACACGCCATCGTGGGCTACCTGGTGCCCGAGCACGACCCGGTATACAAAGTGACTATCATGCCGCGCGGTCGCGCCCTGGGCGTGACGATGTATTTGCCGGAAGAGGATCGCTACAGCACTTCCAAGCAGCGCCTTGAGAGCCTCATATCGACGTTGTTCGGCGGTCGAATCGCCGAAGAAATGATCAATGGGCGAGATGGGGTAACTACCGGCGCATCCAACGACATCGAGCGTGCGACGGAAATCGCGCGCAACATGGTCACAAAGTGGGGCCTGTCCGATCGACTTGGGCCGCTGACGTATAGCGAAGATGATGGCGAGGTCTTTCTCGGCCGTTCTGTTACGCAGCATAAACAGGTATCGGATGACACTGCGCACACGATTGACGAAGAAGTGCGCAAGATCATTGATAAGAATTACGAGCGTGCCGACGGGATTCTCAAGAAGCATGTTGAGAAACTGCACGTGATGGCGAAAGCGCTCATGAAGTACGAGACCATAGACGCCGCGCAGGTCAAGGACATTATGGAAGGTCGCGAGCCGCGGCCGCCTGCGGACTGGGATGAACGCCTGGATCCGAAAAAGCCGGGTGATGGCTCTGCGGCCGCCGAGGCCAAGGAAGCGCCCGGCAAAATCGGTGGCCCCGCCGAAGAACACTAGCCTTTTGCTCCATCTTGGCGCCTTGAGTCTCCCGGTTCCGTCGGTAATGGGCGTACTCAACGTCACGCCTGATTCCTTCTCGGACGGTGGGCGATTCACGAATATCGATGCGGCAAAACGCCATGCCGAGCGCATGGCGATCGAGGGCGCGGCGATTATTGATGTCGGCGGTGAATCGACGCGACCCGGGGCGACTGAAGTCGGCAGCCAGCAGGAAGTCGACCGTGTGGTTCCGGTCATTGAGGCAATTCGCGGCACGGTCGACCTGCCCATTTCCATAGACACCAGCAGGGCACCCGTGATGCGGGCGGCGGTCGCCGCTGGCGCAGCGATAATCAACGACGTTCTCGCGTTACAGGCGCCGGGCAGCATGCAAACAGCGGTTGAACTTGGGGTTCCGGTTTGCCTGATGCATATGCAAGGCCGGCCTCGAACGATGCAGGAGCGGCCCCGCTACGAAGACGTTACCGGAGAAGTCCTGGGTTTTCTCCGAGAACGAGTAGCCGCGTGCATCGGGGCGGGACTCGCTCGCGAAAAAATCATCATCGATCCGGGCTTCGGATTTGGTAAAACGCATGCTCACAATGTCGAGTTGCTGGCAAATCTGCGACAATTGCTCGACCTCGGTCTGCCGGTGCTGGTTGGACTGTCGCGCAAATCGACTCTCGGCGAACTGACGGGCCAAACGGTGGAGAACCGGATGGCGGCGAGCCTGGCTGCTGCTGCGATCGCGGTCATGAAGGGCGCGCAAATTGTGCGCGCACACGATGTCAGGGAGACCGCGGATGCGCTACGGGTCGTTAGCGCTGTAATGGAAGCTGAAAATGACTAAGCGATTTTTTGGAACAGACGGTATCCGCGGCAGTGTCGGCAAAGACCCTATGACCGCGGATTTTGCAATGCGCCTCGCCAGTGCGGCGGCCCAGGGTTTGGTGCCTGCGGGCGGGACGGTCGTGATCGGTAAAGACACACGATTGTCGGGGTACATGTTCGAGTCTGCCCTGGAGGCGGGATTTGTGGCGGCGGGAGCGGATGTGTTGCTGATCGGCCCATTGCCTACCCCGGGTATCGCTCGCCTAACGCAGGAATTAGATGCAGATCTCGGTGTCGTAATCAGTGCCTCACACAACGTCTATTCCGACAACGGCATCAAATTTTTTGATCGATCGGGATCGAAGCTTTCCGACGACATCGAAAGGAAAATTGAAGAGCACCTGAAGAATCCGGCAATCACCCTGGAATCCCAGTCGCTGGGCAAAGCAAAGCGCATTGATACGGCGCGAGTACGCTACCAGGAGTTTTGCACGGCCAGTGTTTCGGATGGAATTAACCTCGAAGGCTTGAAGATCGTTTTCGATGGTGCGAATGGTGCAGGTTACAAGGTGGGTCCGAGAACGCTGGGCGGTCTGGGAGCTGACGTTATTCCGATCGGCTGCTCACCCAATGGCAAGAACATCAACGACGGCTGCGGATCGACCCAACCCGAGTTGTTACAGCTGACCGTGCCGGCGCTGAAAGCCGACGTCGGCGTCGCCCTGGATGGCGATGGCGACCGCCTGATCATGGTCGATGAGGAGGGTCGCCTGATCGACGGCGATCAGCTGCTCTATATATTGGCTATCGCCAGGCATCGAGCGGGTGGGCTCAAAGGACCGGTAGTCGGTACGGTCATGAGCAACCTGGGTCTTGAAAAAGCGCTGCGGGCTGAAAATATTGACTTCAAGCGGGCGAAAGTCGGCGATCGTTACGTGCTGGAAGCTTTACGAGAAACGGGCGGGATTATTGGCGGCGAAACCTCGGGTCATATGCTGGTACTCGACAAGACGACGACCGGTGACGGACTGATTTGCGCGCTGCAGGTGCTCGCGATCATGAAGCAGACGGGAAGGCGGCTCTCCGAACTCGTTGTCGGTATGCACAAATACCCCCAGACCATGGTGAATGTCCGAACCGCGAAGCGGCTGGACCCTGATTCCTGCACCGAAATCCAGGACGCCGTAGCCAAAGCCGAGCTGGAGCTGGGCGATACCGGGCGAGTGGTGCTGCGGGCATCCGGCACTGAGCCGGTCATTCGCGTCATGGTGGAAGGCGAGGATCACGACACAGTCGTCAGTATTGCCAACCGCCTTGCCTCGGTTGTGGCCGGATCGGCGGCGTGACCGCGCCGATACACCCGTATTGTGCGTTGATTTGCCGTGCCAGCCCCGGTATCCTTGCGCGCCTTTTGGACCACCGGATATCCTGAGCAATGCGCGAAATTCTCGTTGCTGGCAATTGGAAAATGAACGGCAGCACGGCCGCTAACGCAGCCCTGATCTCCGGTATTGTCAGCGGCGTGCCGGAAGGCAGCGGTTTTCGCCTGCTGGTTTGCCCGCCATTGCCGTACCTGGCGCCGGTTGCAGAGCAGCTGACCGGGTCGAATGTGGCTTTGGGGGCGCAAAACGTGTCGGAGCACGAAGCGGGTGCTTTTACAGGCGAGACGGCGGCCTCGATGCTCAAGGATCTGGGTTGCGAGTACGTCATCGTCGGCCATTCGGAGCGTCGTGCGATGTACGGTGAGACGAGCGCGATCGTGGCGGCAAAGTTCCAGGCGGCGCAGGCAGCGGGGCTTAAGCCGATACTTTGTGTGGGTGAAACCCTGGCTGAGCGGGAGTCGGGTACCACCGAAAAGGTGATAAACGAGCAGCTTGATGCCGTGCTGGAAAGTGCAGGGATCGACGCTTTCGCATCGGCGGTTATAGCCTATGAACCCGTGTGGGCGATTGGCACCGGCATGACAGCGACGCCGGAGCAGGCAGAGGACGTGCACAGGCACATTCGGGCGCGACTGGCGAAGAGAAATGCTGACTTGGCGAGTCGCGTGCAGATATTGTATGGCGGCAGCATGAAAGGCGAGAACGCCGCGGGATTGCTGTCGATGCCCGACATTGACGGCGGGCTGATAGGCGGCGCTTCATTGAAAGCGAGTGATTTTCTGGCGATTGCCAAAGCGGCAGCCCGGACTTAGTCGAACTTAGAGAACTTAATGGACACATTACAAAAAGCAGTACTCATTGGACATACGTTGATCGCATTGTTGATTATCACGCTTGTATTGTTGCAGCGCGGTAAGGGCGCCGATGCCGGCGCTGCTTTCGGTGCGGGTGCATCCGGCACCGTATTTGGTGCGCGAGGGTCCGGCAGTTTCTTTTCCAGGGCAACCGCGGTCTGCGCAACCGCGTTTTTTGTGACCAGCCTTACTTTGGCCTATCTCAGTAGCCAGAATGTGAGCGCCCCGAGCAGTGTTGTCGAGGATGCTCCGTTTATCGAAGATGCATTGCCAACGACGGATGACGAGATGCCGGCAATGGAATCGGATGAGGGTGTGATTGAAGATGCACCTGATATGCCGGCGCTCGAGGAGAACGCTGAACCTGCTGTAGACGAGGGAACAGAGTAGGTCCCGCCGTCAGGCCTAGTAATATTTCGCAAACCGCTCTGGTGGTGGAATTGGTAGACACGCTGTCTTGAGGGGGCAGTGGCGCAAGCCGTGCGAGTTCGAGTCTCGCCCAGAGCACCAATACGATAAATCGGCCTGCAGGCGCCTCGTGTGCTTGAGGCCGGTTTTTTTTGTGCCGGTTGCTGAGGTTTCTTACACAGAAAGGGGTGTATTCGGCGCACCATAGGCTGATACAATGCCGCGCTGATTTGAGGTCAATATCAGCCGCGACTCCCGCAGGGCATTACAAAACAACATGTTGCAAGAATATCTCCCGATCCTGATTTTCCTGGGCATTGCCGCTGGAGTTGGCATGTTGTTGCTGGGCCTTGGCTTCCTTATAGGCAGCGGCAAGAAAGATGACGAGAAATTGTCTCCCTACGAATGCGGCTTCGAGGCCTTCGACGACTCGCGCATGAAATTTGATGTTCGCTATTACCTCGTTGCCATTCTCTTTATTATTTTCGATCTCGAAATTGCGTTCCTGTTCCCTTGGGCCGTGTCTCTCGACACTGTCGGCAAATTCGGTTTGCTCGCGATGGCGCTGTTTCTTGCCATTCTGGTCGTTGGTTTCATTTATGAATGGAAGAAAGGGGCCCTCGAGTGGGATTAGACAGCAAGGCTCCGGCCGTACTTTCCGAAAATAGCGCCGAAGCGGCGGGCGGCAGCCTGCAAAAAAAGGGTTTCGTCGTAACCAGTGTTGACGCAGTGATGAACTGGGCACGCACCGGCTCCTTATGGCCGATGACCTTCGGGCTTGCCTGTTGCGCGGTCGAAATGATGCAGGCAGGCGCCTCCCGTTACGACCTGGACCGATTCGGAATCATATTTCGACCCAGCCCCCGGCAGTCGGACTGCATGATCGTTGCGGGTACGCTGACGAACAAAATGGCGCCCGCACTGCGCAAGGTTTATGACCAGATGCCTGAGCCTCGCTGGGTGGTATCGATGGGTTCTTGCGCCAATGGCGGTGGCTATTATCATTACTCCTACTCTGTCGTGCGCGGCTGCGATCGTATTGTGCCGGTCGACGTGTATGTCCCGGGATGTCCGCCGACAGCAGAGGCGCTGATTTATGGCTTGATGCAGTTGCAGAACAAGATACGCCGTACCAGCACGATCGCCCGTTGAGATGACCAACCCATACGAATCTCTTGCGACCAGGATCGATGCTCGCTTTGGCGAGCAGGTGAGCAGAGTTGCGTCAACATGTCGTGAGTTGACCTATGAAGTCGACAAGGACGATCTGATCAAGGTTGCAACGGCTTTGCGTAACGAAGCAGACTTTGGTTTCGAGATGCTGGTGGACGTGTGTGGTGTCGATTATCTGAGTTACGGCAGTGACGAGTGGACGACGAACAGCGCGACCGGCACGGGATTCAGCCGCGGTGTCGAGCGTCCCTCTGTAATCCTGGATGAGGCCGATGAATTCGATGCGCGTCGATTCGCCGTGGTCTATCACCTGCTATCGATACAGAATAACCTGCGCCTGCGTCTGCGCGTCTTTACCGGGACATCCAACCCGCCAATCGTCAAGTCAGTAGTCGATATCTGGAACGGTGCGAACTGGTTTGAACGGGAAGCGTTTGACCTTTACGGCATACTCTTTGAAGGCCACCCGGACTTGCGCCGAATTCTCACGGACTACGGTTTTATCGGCCACCCGTTCCGCAAGGACTTTCCGATTATGGGCAATGTTGAAGTCAGCTACGACGCCGATGAAGGTCGAGTTGTCTACAAGCCCGTCACCATTGAGTCGCGAACGCTGGTGCCGCGCGTTATTCGCGACGACAACCGCTATTCAGCCGACCTCAGGGATGTAAAGAAAGATGGCTGAGATCCAGAGCTACACGATGAACTTCGGGCCGCAGCACCCGGCTGCGCATGGCGTATTGCGCCTCGTACTCGAGATCGAGGGCGAGACCATCCATAAAGCTGACCCGCACGTTGGCTTGCTGCATCGCGCAACCGAGAAGCTGGCAGAAACCAAGCCGTTCAATCAGAGCATCGGCTACATGGATCGGCTCGATTACGTATCGATGATGTGTAACGAGCACGGCTATGTCATGGCGATTGAGAAGCTGTTGGGTGTCGAAGTGCCGACACGCGCTCAGTACATCCGCGTCATGTTCGACGAAATCACACGCATCCTGAATCACCTGATGTGGCTCGGTGCGCACGGTCTCGATATTGGTGCTATGACAATGTTCCTGTATTGCTTCCGTGAGCGTGAGGACCTGATGGATTGCTACGAGGCCGTTTCCGGTACGCGTATGCACGCGACGTATTATCGGCCGGGTGGCGTATATCGCGATCTTCCCGAGACGATGCCCAAATATGCCGAGTCCCGCTTCCGCAGCAAGAAACAACTCGACAAAATGAATTCGGTACGCGAAGGATCAATGCTCGACTTCATCGAGGATTTCACGGCGCGTTTCCCGGCCTGCGTGGACGAGTACGAAACGCTGCTGACAGACAACAGGATCTGGAAGCAGCGCACCGTCAATATCGCAGTCGTTTCACCCGAGCGCGCCATGCAGTTGGGCTTTACGGGACCGATGTTGCGCGGCTCCGGTGTTGAGTGGGACCTGCGTAAGAAACAGCCTTACGAAGTTTACGACCTCATGGACTTTGATATTCCTGTTGGCGTGAACGGCGATTGCTACGATCGTTACCTCGTGCGAGTGGAGGAGATGCGTCAATCGAATCGCATTATCAAGCAGTGTGTCGACTGGCTGCGTGTCAATCCGGGCCCCGTCATCACGGAAGACCACAAAATCACGCCGCCGCATCGCGTCGAGATGAAAGACGACATGGAGTCGCTGATTCATCACTTTAAATTGTTTACAGAAGGCTACTGCGTACCCGAAGGCGAGGCCTATGCCGCAGTTGAACACCCGAAGGGCGAATTCGGCGTTTACATTATCTCCGACGGCGCCAACAAACCGTATCGCGTGAAGATTCGCGCGCCCGGATTTGCGCACCTGTCCGCGATGTCCGAAATGGTCGAAGGCCATATGCTCGCCGACGTTGTCGCGGTGATCGGTACCCAGGATATTGTGTTCGGGGAGGTCGACCGATGACATACGAACTCTCCGCTCATGTAAAAGACGAAATTGATCAGTGGAAGACGCGTTTCCCGGCCGACCGCCAGCGGTCCGCGGTGATCGGTGCCTTGCATGCCGTGCAGCATGAAAATCACGGCTACGTCACGGCCGAACAAATGAATGCAGTCGCCGAATACCTCGATCTGCCAACGATCCAGGTGTACGAGGTTGCGACGTTTTACTCAATGTTCCAGACGCGGCCTGTGGGCCGCAATGAAGTGGCTATCTGCACGAATGTATCCTGCATGTTGCGCGGCGCCGAAGACATCGTCGCACATGTTGAGAACAAACTCGGCATTAAGCTGGGAGAGAGCAGCAGCGATGGCCGGGTCTTTCTCAAAAAAGAAGAAGAGTGCATCGCGGCCTGCTGCGGCGCACCGGCCATGATGGTCAACCACAAATACTTTGAAAACCTGACGAAAAAGCAGGTTGACGAGATTCTGGACGGGCTCGACTAATGGCCTACGAACAGAATCTGGTTTGCTTCAACACCCTGGGCTCAGAGAAGTCCTGGACGCTCGCCACTTACGAGAAGCACGACGGCTACAAGGCCTGGCGCAAGGTATTGGCCGGCAAGATGAAGCCGGCCGAGATCATCGACGAGGTCAAAGCGTCGGGATTGCGTGGCCGCGGCGGCGCTGGTTTTCCGACCGGACTCAAGTGGAGCTTCATGCCGCGTGACGCGGCGGTGCAGAAGTACCTCGTCTGCAAT
>JAOUNH010000186.1 GCA_029881055.1 Gammaproteobacteria bacterium | reverse complement strand
GCGAAATCCGTTGTGGTCAGTTCGCCGGCGATCGCCAGCTCCTCGGACAGTGCCGGCGTAATCGGCTCCGGAACAGGCAGGCTCTCGGGCTCCGCAATGGTCGGCACCTCGGTAGCTGTCGGCGCTTCTTCAACCGGAGTGGTATCGGCTACGACCGGATCCGGGGCGCGAGTCAGGGTCCAGAGACTGGCGACGATAATCGCGACACCGACCAGACCGGCCGCCACTGCCATTCGGCGCAACACGGGTGTGCCACCCAGCTCGCCCGAAACTTCGGCTGCGGCTCGCTTGATCAAGCGCTTTGTGACTGTGCGTGACTCCTGGCTGTAGGCACCCAGCAGCGCGCGATCGCAAATGACATTGATCAGCCTTGGCACACCCGCGGAGATCCGAAAGACTTCCTTCTTTCCGGCGCTGTCGATCACCTCGCCCAGTGCCCCGGCAACGCGTAATCGGTGTTCTATGTATTGAGCCGTTTCATCGCGTGTCAGCGGTTCGAGGTGATAGCGCCCCGTTATGCGCTGTGCCAGTTGCCGCAAGTCGTTGCGGCCCAGGAGTTCCCGCAGTTCCGGTTGCCCTATCAGGATGATCTGCAGCAACTTTTGTTTGGCGGTTTCGAGATTGGTCAGCAGTCGAACCTGTTCAAGAACTGCCGGCGCCAGGTTTTGCGCTTCGTCGACCACCAGGATCGTGCGGCGGCCTTTGGCATGAGCGCTCAGCAGATGATGATTCAGCGCATCTGTCAATGCCTTGATGCTGTCCTTTTGCTCGGGAACCGAAACACCCAGTTCCTCGCAGATCGTGAGCAGAAATTCCTGCGCAGTGATTTGTGGGTTCAGGACAACAGCGACATCGGCGTTATCCGGCATGCGGTTCAATAACAGAGATCGAACCAGCGTGGTTTTGCCGGTCCCGACCTCGCCTGTGAGTTGTACGAAACCGCCGCTTTCAGTAACGCCATAGACCAGGTGCGCGAGCGCCTCGCCATGCCGTGCGCTCATGAACAGGTAACGCGGGTCCGGCGTTATCGAAAACGGTTTTTCGTGAAGTCCAAAAAAGCCCGTGTACATCGCGTGGATTCTACCCTATCAATCGAGAGTCTTCGCTCGTCCTACCGACCGCGAGCCGAATTTTTCGCGGATTTCGTCAACGGTGACATCGATAACCGAGGTGTCATGGGCAAGATCGCAGGAAAAAAGGTCGGCTTGCTCAGCTGGCGCGAGTTTGCTGCCGCCTACGCCCAGCAAGCGGATCCTTGCGTCCGGGTTCGTGGCCAGCCAGCTGTGCAGAAGTTCGCGCGCGAGGCGGCAAATCCGGTCAGTGTTATTCGACGGTGGTTTCAGGGATTGCTGTCGCGTGAATGTCGCAAAATCGGCGCGGCGTATCTTGATTTGCACGGTCCCGGCGGCAAGCCCCGATTTTCTCAGGCGTGTCGCTGTGCGCTCAGCCAGGCGCAGCAATTCCCTGTCCATTTCGGCAGGTTTCGACAGGTCCTGGTCGTAGGTTTCTTCGGCACTGATCGATTTTTCGTCGCGGCTGGGAACGACGGGACGATGATCGATCCCCGCCGCCCGTTCGCGTGTCCGTTGCGTGTATCGGCCAAAAATCGGTTCGAGGTCACGGTCATGCGCCAGCCGCAGATCACGTACCGTTGCGATGCCGATCCTGTCGAGGCGTTTCAGTGTTTCTCGACCGATACCGGGAAGCACACGAACAGGCAGGGGATCGAGTCTGTCCCGGTAAACCTCGGGCATGACGACGGTCAGGCCATCGGGTTTGTCGAGATCCGACGCAATTTTGGCGACCAGCTTGTTCTCGGCGACACCAACCGAAGCGGTCAGCCGAGTCTCAGTCTTGATACGCTGCTTGATACGGGCTGCGATTTCCGCGGCTGGCCCGAAAAGTTTCACGCTGGCGGTTACGTCGAGAAATGCCTCGTCCAGTGACAGACCTTCGACCAGCGGTGTGAACTCGTTGAAGACAGCGAAGATTTGCTGTGACGCGTCGACGTAGTGCGACATTCTCGGTTTCACGCGAACCAGGTGATCGCAGCGACGGATTGCCTCCGCCATCGGCATTGCTGATCGAATGCCAAACTTCCGCGCCTCGTAGCTTGCCGCGGCAACGACGCCGCGGTTGCTGCCGCCACCGACGACGACAGGTTTTCCTACCAGATCCGGATTGTCCCGTTGTTCGACGGAAGCATAGAAGGCGTCCATATCAACATGCAGAATGCTGCGTGTCGAAACGGGCATGTTTTTATCGGCCGCGCTCGACGATGTAGCGTGCGAGCCAGTCGAGCGGAGCCGCAGCGGGTCCGAAGCGCTCGAGACTTGCGAGTGCTTCGGCGAGAAGTTCATCGCAGCGCCGTCGCGATGCTTCCAGTCCGAGCATGGAGGGGTAGGTCGCCTTGTTTAACGACACGTCGGAGCCGGCGGGTTTGCCGATGACATGGGTTTCACCTTCGACGTCCAGGATATCGTCCTTGATCTGGAAAGCGATTCCGATGTCCCGGCCAAATCGGTCCAGTGCTGCTGCATCAGACTCTGTCAGGCCCTCGCGCAGCAGGCAGGCCGAGACAACAGCAGCATGAATCAGGGCGCCGGTCTTGAGGGAGTACATGTGCTCGAGTTCGGCTGCGCAGAGAGCTGTGCCTTCCGCGGCAAGGTCGATCGACTGGCCGCCGGTCATCCCGGTCGACCCGCAGGCGCCCGTAATCAAGCGCACGAGTTCGATCGCGGCGGCCGGTGGTGCGCCTTCGATATTCGCGAGTACCGAGAAGGCGAGGGGTTGCAGTGCATCAGCGGCCAGGATCGCCGTGGCTTCGTCGTATTGCTTGTGTACGGTCGGTTTGCCGCGCCGCAGGTCATCGTTGTCCATGGCCGGCAGATCGTCATGGACCAGGGAAAAAGCATGGATCAGCTCGATGGCGACGGCGGGCACATCCAGCAGCTTTGGGTCGACGTCCAGGCATTCACCTGTGGCGTAGACCAGCAAGGGACGGACCCGCTTGCCACCATTGAGTACGGCGTAACGCATGGCGTCGTGCAAACGCTCGGGCCGCGTAACCGCAAGTGGCAGCGCTGCATCCAGCTCGTGATCGACACGGGCTGTGTACATTGCAATCCGGTCTTCGAAGTTAGTGGACAAGACACACTCGTTACGGTCGGGGCCGTGTAGCGTACACGGAATTCAGACAATGTGCGCGGCCCCTACTGGGCTATAATTCGCGTCCTTTACTGGCCCCAATGACCGGGAAACATTGAGATGCAGGCGACTGCCGTTGCACAGCCGAATATTGCTTTGATCAAGTATTGGGGCAAGCGAGACCTTCCGCGCAACCTGCCTGCGGTCGGATCGATTTCGATAACCCTGAGCGACCTGTATACAGAAGTTGCCGTCGATCTGATGCCTGAATTGCCAGCCGATACTTTGCTTGTCAATGGTACTGAGGCTCCGTCAATGCTGGCGCGGATCAGCGCGTGCCTGGATAGAGTGCTGGGCGCACAGCGGCCGCGTGCGGCTGTCAGCAGCACCAGCAATTTTCCAATCGCGGCCGGGCTCGCATCGTCGGCGTCTGCCTTTGCCGCGACGACCGTGGCCGCTGCAGCCGCCGCAAAACTTCCCCTCACGACAGCCGAGCTGTCTCGCCTTGCCGGCGCTGCCTCCGGATCCGCTGCCCGGTCATTGTTTGGCGGTTTTGCCGAACTGTCGAATGCGGGTGACACAATCGAGGTAAGGCCACTGCGCGATATCGAGTCGTGGCCTCTCGAAGTGGTCGTCGCCATCACTGAGACGGGATCAAAATCGACGAGTTCGACGAAGGCGATGGAAATATCTCGCCTGACATCGCCGTTTTACGATAGCTGGCTACAGCAGCAGGAGCACGATTTGGACATTGCCCGGGCAGCGATCGAGCAATGTGATTTTGCCGGGCTCGCGAATATCGCGGAGCACAATTGTTTAAAGATGCATTCGGTGATGTGGGCATCGAGGCCCCCCATGGTTTACTGGAACACAACGACGATGCGCTGCCTGCAGACTGTAAGGCGGCTGCAGGGCGAGGGATGCAATGTCTTTTTCACGATCGATGCGGGCCCGCAGGTAAAAGCGGTCTGCTTGCCCGGTGAAGTTGAACGCGTGCGCCGGGCTCTGGCGGATACTGCGGGTGTCCAGGCGATCATGACCAGCAGCCTCGGTCAGGCGGCGCGAGTGGTGGCAAGGCGTGATGACTAGCGTGCTCGCAAGCGCACCTGGAAAAGTGGTTTTGTCCGGGGAATACGCGGTGCTCGATGGCGCGCCGGCGATCGCCATGGCGGTCGATCGCCGCGCGACGGTGACGCTGTCGGCTATCGAGGGCGAGGTTTCCGAGGTCAGGGCGCCGGCATACACACCCGTCGTCGGCCATTTTCAAATATCGGAAGCTGGCGTGAACTGGCAGGACGGCCGTGACGTTTTTGGCGCGGTGAATGCCGTGTTACGTGCAGTCGAAGCTGCCCCCGGATCCGCGATCGCACTCAATCTCGATACGGCCGAATTCATCGACGCAGATACGCGACGAAAGATCGGGATTGGCTCAAGCGCGGCGCTGACTGTCGCTCTGTGTGCTGCCGTCAGGGAATCAACCGACGTCGCTGCAATAGCGCGACGTGCACACGCCGACTTGCAGGGTGGTGCCGGCAGTGGCGTCGACGTTGCGTGCAGTTTGAGCGGTGGTTTGATCGAATATCGAATGGAGGGATATTCGGCGCGTGTTCTGGATTGGCCGGCCTCCCTGTTTTATGGTCTGGTCTGGACCGGTACCGTGGCCAGCACCAAAGACAAGCTGGAAAAACTGGATGCCGGACTTAGCAGACCATCCCGGGTCCGATTGGCGAGCGCGTCGGAAGCGATGGCGAAGGCCTGGGTGGGCGGTAGCGCGACAAATGTGCTGGTGGAGTACCGCGATTATTGCGAGTCCCTGTTTCGATTCAGTATTGACCATGATCTCGGCATATTCGATGCTGGTCACGACGAACTCTGGCGTGCCGCCGTCGCCGCAAACCTGGTTTACAAGCCCTGCGGTGCTGGCGGCGGGGATATTGGCATCGTGCTAAGTACGAACGAAGCTGCACTTGCTGCGTTTCTCGGTCGTTTGCCGACGAAATACAGGGTCCTGGACTACAAGCTGGATACCACCGGTGTGAGAGTCGATATACCAACAGCAGAACGGCCATGAGCAATTCGCGGTTGCCCGGTTTTTACCGGCTGAACATTCCAGAGCGCATCGCCGAGCTCGAAAAACTCGGCTAC
>JAOUNH010000030.1 GCA_029881055.1 Gammaproteobacteria bacterium | reverse complement strand
GAATACTAACCATTACATTTCCGTATAAAAATCAATGAGGGGCAGACATGCCATAGCTCGGGCCGGCCCGAGTAGACGGCGCATTGTACGGGTTTTGGGGCAAATGTGAAGCGTTTCGGCGGCTAAAATTCCTAAGTTTTTCCGTGTCTTAGGGGAAGCCGGGACTGCGCCGGGCGGATTCAGCTCGTTTCCGCCGGAAATTCAGCCGAATTCCACACGACTCCTAGCCGAATCCCGGCGGCATGCCACCGCCCTGCATACCGCGGAGCATATTCTTCATGCCGCCCTTCGACATCCTCTTCATCATCTTTTCCATCTGCAAATGCTGCTTCAGGAGACGGTTCACATCTTGAATTTGCTGCCCCGCGCCAAACGCTATGCGCTTCTTCCGAGAGCCATTGATGATTTTCGGGAAGCGCCGTTCAGCCGGCGTCATTGAGTTGATAATTGCGACCTGGCGGCGAATGGCTTGGTCACCGGCACTTTTTTGTAACGCAGCGGCGTTTACTTTGCCGGGCAATGGCAGCTTCTCGAGCATCGACGCCAGTCCACCCATATTCATCATTTGCTCAAGCTGGTCACGCAGGTCGGAAAGATCAAATCCTCTGCCCTTCTTGAGCTTTTGCGCCAGCTTCTCGGTCTTATCCTTGTTGACTTTCTGCTCGATTTCCTCGACCAGTGTGAGCACGTCACCCATGCCGAGAATTCTCGAGGCCATTCGATCCGGGTGAAACGCCTCCAGAGCCGCCATTTTCTCACCGACACCGATGAAGCGAATGGGTTTGCCGGTCACTTCACGAACAGACAGTGCAGCGCCGCCTTTAGCATCGCCGTCAGCTTTCGTCAGAACGATGCCGGTCAGTGGCAATGCCTGGCCGAATGCGGTTGCCGCATTCACGGCATCCTGCCCTGCCATGCTGTCAACAACGAAGAGCGTCTCGTGCGGCTGGGCTTTCTCGTGGACCGCCGCAATTTCCCGCATCATCTCCTGGTCCACGTGCAACCGGCCCGCCGTATCAACAATCAGGACATCAACGTGCGAGCGCGAGGCCTCATCACGCGCTCGTTCAATGATATGAACGGGATTCTCACTGGCGTCGCTCTCGCAATGCAGCGCTCCAACTTCTTGCGCAAGCGTCTGTAACTGCAGGATGGCCGCCGGTCGATGTACGTCTACGCTGACGAGCATGACCTTCTTTTTTTCGGTTTCCCTGAGGCGCTTCGCCAGTTTGGCAGCGGTCGTGGTTTTGCCAGCACCCTGCAGCCCGGCCAGCATTATGACTATGGGTGGCTGAGCTCTGAAGTTGAGCGGTGTGGACTCACTGCCGAGCAAGCGCACCAGTTCTGCGTGGATAATCTTGACCAGGGCCTGCCCGGGCGTAAGGCTCTTGCCGACCTCCTCGCCAACGGCACGCTCTCGAATCCGCTCGATAAACGACTTCACGACCGGCAGCGCGACGTCGGCTTCGAGCAGAGCCAGCCGCACCTGGCGCAAAGTATCTTTGATATTCGCGTCGCTAAGTCGGCCCTTCCCCGTCAAGCTACGGGCAGCATCCGACAGACGCTCACTGAGATTGTCAAACATGGTGGAATTCTAAACTGTCAGAACCGCTCCACGCGAGAGCATTCTGATGTTCTTATCCGGTGCCGCCTGCAGCACCTGCGCGTAAATCCGATCTTCTTCGCCTGGCTTCATGCCAGTCAACCAGATTTCCGGGCTGTGCCGCAGTCGTTTGAGATCATCGGTCAGGGTTTTCGGGGTGTAATGCCCGGCAATTTCTGCAAGTTCGCCCATTTCGTCGGGAAACGACACTTCAATCACAAGTACTTTGAGGTCGTCACAGGCGTTAAGTACAGGCCACAGTGTTTCGTTCGTTTTGGTGTCACCACTCACTGCAAACACACCGCCGGAATTTTGCACAGTAAAACCCAGAGTTGGCACAGTGTGCATGACATCAATCGCGTAAAAGTCGCGATGACCGATCGTTATCGTATCGCCTGGGCTACAGACGCAATAGCGTAGCATTGGCTTTTCAGGCGAAGGCAGTCGTGCGAAATCCGGCCATATGACGCCGTTGAACAGGTGGTCCTGCACCGCACGCAGCGTTTCCTCGCGCGCGTAAACGGTTACAGGCTGCGGGCGATCCTCATCAAATAATCGATCGACCAGCATCGGTAATCCGGCGATGTGATCCAGATGAGAGTGAGTCAGGAATACGTGGCGTATCGAATCGATATCGGCGAGTTCCAGGTCGCCAATGCCGGTACCCGCGTCGATCAGCACATCGCCATCGACCAGAAGCGCGGACGTCCGCGATCCTGCGCCGATACCGCCGCTACAACCGAGTACACGAATTCTCATTAGGAGGGTTCTCTTAAACTACGCCGTATGGGATGATTAAGAGACTCCCAACTTAGGTTAGAGCCTGTCCGGTTTCTGTGTCTGAACTCACAATTTTCCTGCTGTATCTGTTGGCCGCCGCGGCTTTCGCGTCATCGCGTATGCCTCGTTTCTCGACTCAGGCACGCCTGCTGTTCCTGAGCGCGTGCCTGCTCGTCGCAATCGGAATTTCGCTGCACAGCAGATCTTTGTCCGGATTGATATTGGTTGGCGACGGATTCAACCTGTCATTGGGCAATACGATCTCCATGATCGGGCTTGAACTGGCCCTGATCAGCCTGATCGCTGCCATCGATCCGGCGCTACGCGGCATCAGTGCCGGCCTGCTATTGTTGGGCGCGGTCGCTGCGGCAATGACTGAATTCGAGATTCTGCCTGCAATGACAACGGTGCTCCCATGGCAGGTTCGGGCACATATTCTCATTTCACTGATGTCCTACGGTGTACTTACCGTCGGCGCGATCGTTGCCATATTTGCCATCGTGCAGGAACGACGCCTGCTAGCACGGCGGATTTCCGCGATGAACAGCCTTTTTGCGCCGCTCGAAACGACCGAAAGGCTCTTGTTTGGCATTACATCAGCAGGATTTGCAGGACTGGCGCTGGCCATATCATCAGGTCTCATGTTTGTCGACAATCTGTTCGCCCAGCACCTGGCACACAAGGCCGTGTTTTCGCTGCTCGCGCTGTTCGTATTTGGCACCTTGCTCGCCGGTCGATTTTTTGCGGGCTGGCGCGGCGAACGAGCTGTAAAATTGTACCTGGCTGGATTCCTGTTGTTGTGTCTTGCCTACTTCGGTGTGCGACTGATTCTGGAACGACTATTGAATCTGAGTTGGAGCTGACAATTTCTTGCCGACGCTTTAGTGCCTGGCGCAAATGACGTCACTTTTTTCTTGATTTGGAGGTGCCCATCTCTTGGGCGATGACATACCACTAGCGGGTTTGGTCACTATTCTTGTGGTGCTGCTGCTGCTGTCCGCATTCTTTTCGGGGTCTGAAACAGCCCTGATGAGTGTCAACCGTTACCAGTTACGCCATAAGGCGCGAAATGGACACCCTGGTGCCAAACTCGCCGAAAAATTGCTGGAACGACCAGACAGGCTGATAGGCCTGATCCTGCTCGGTAACAATCTCGTCAATTTCTCGGCAGCCTCACTGGTTGCCGTAATCGCCTTCAAGATCGGCGGCCAGTCGGCGGTTGCCATTGGTACACTGATATTGACCCTGGCGGTACTCATCTTCTCGGAAGCTGCGCCGAAAACACTGGCCGCCCTGCACCCGGAGCGTCTCGCGTATCCAGCGGCACTGATCTATTACCCGCTGCTAAAGATCACTTACCCGATCGTCTGGCTGACGAATGCGGCCTCAAATGGTGTTTTGTTCCTGTTCGGAGTTCGCAGCAAGGGCAACGAATTGCATGCATTGACTCGCGAAGAATTGCGTACCGTTGTCCACGAAGCGGGCACCCGAATATCGTCGCGTTATCGCCAGATGCTGCTCAGTATTCTGGATTTGGAGAAAGTCACCGTCGACGACGTGATGGTTCCGCATAACGAAATTGTCGGAATCAACCTTGACGACAGCGACGAAGCTATCGAAGCCACTATTGCTCAAAGTCAGCACACACGTTTGCCGGTATTCAACGACAACATCGACCAGATCGTCGGCATATTGCATTTGCGCCAGTTAGCCAATCTCATACCGGAAAAGATAGACCGGGCATCACTAATGAGCCTGCTGACCGCTCCGTACTTCGTACCCGAGGGTACGCCACTCAGCATGCAGCTAGTGCAGTTTCAACGCAGGCATCAACGAATTGCTGTCGTCGTCGATGAATACGGTGACGTCCAGGGAATCGTCACACTCGAGGACATTCTCGAGGAAATTGTCGGCGAATTCACGACGGACCCGACCGACGGAGACGGTGTTGTCGTGGAAGACGGTGCAGGAACTTTCCTCGTCGAAGCCGGAGCAAACATTCGCGACCTCAACCGCTCACAGGGTTGGGTGCTACCGACGGATGGCCCGAAAACATTGAACGGTCTTATTGTCGAGCTGCTGGAAGCGATTCCCGAACCGGGCCAATGTTTGAAGATTAACGGATACCCTATCGAGATCGTTGAGTCGGACGATAATCGCATCCGGTCGGTTCGAATCGGCCAGCGCCTGGACATCGAGGTCACCGTCGACTGAATAACCGTCGACTGGCGGCTTTCAAAATGCCGCGTCCAGCGCATCGCTGAGCTTGCGAACACCGACTACATCAATTCCTTTCGGACACTGTTTCGGGACATTCCCGTTTGGAACGATGGCGCGTGTGAAGCCTTGCTTCGCTGCAGCAGCAATTCTCTCCGTCCCAAATCGCACCGGCCGAATTTCACCTGCCAGACCCACTTCGCCAAAACAGACCAGGCGTTCGGGCGCAGCTTTGTTACGGAAACTGGAGACGATAGCGAGCAGTATCGGCAAATCCACGGCAGTTTCGTTGATGCGTAACCCGCCAACGACGTTGACGAAAACGTCTTCGTCCGTAACGGATAAAGAGCCATGCCGTTGCAACACCGCGAGCAGCAGCGCAAGCCGGTTTTGCTCAACACCTTGCGCGAGTCGCTTCGCATAATTGCTGTTGCCATCGGCGACCAGTGCCTGAATCTCGACCAACAAGGGTCGGCTGCCTTCCCATGCAACTGAAACAACGCTACCGGGCTCATCGACGGAGTCCCGGGACAGGAAGATCGCAGATGGATTGCTGACCTCGAGAAATCCGGCCTCCGTCATTGCAAAGACACCCATTTCACCGCTTGCGCCAAATCGATTTTTGACTGACCGGATCATTGAATAGCGACTCGATGGATCGCTTTCAAAATACAACACGGTATCCACCATATGTTCAACCACACGGGGGCCAGCTATCGCGCCTTCCTTGGTGACGTGACCGATAATAAACACTGCGACATCGTTTTGTTTTGCGAACTGAACAATCTTGCCAACACAGTCTCGCAACTGCGCGACGGACCCTGGCGCGGACAAGACTTCCTGGCTGGTCATTGTCTGCATCGAGTCGATGATCAGCACACGCGCCTTGCACCGACGTGCTTCAGAAAGAATATTCTCCAGCGACGTATCGGATAACAGGTTCATTGCCGCGGCGTCCAACCCGAGGCGCAGGGATCGTTGCCCGATTTGCCGCAATGACTCCTCTCCCGTCGCGTAGCAAACGGGCACACTTCGCATGAGCTTCGCGGAAACCTGCTGTAACAAGGTTGATTTGCCAACGCCAGGATCACCGCCGAGCAAGACGACAGCACCGGGCACGAGACCGCCACCCAACACCCGGTCGAACTCGCCGAAGCCTGTGGCATGCCGATACTCAAGATCCCCGGACAGTGCTTCGAGCGTAGTTGCAGAAACACCAGCAGCCACTCGCGGCGCGGAGATACTAGTCTCCGTCAAGGTGTTCCAGGCGCCGCAATCTGTGCACTGCCCGGCCCATTTGCTGTTGTGTGCACCACAGTCACTGCAGACGTAGCTTGTCTTTGCCTTTGCCATGCAATCAGGCCATCTCGGATGCTGTATCTGGTCCGGATTGAGCGAACCTCGGCCGCGTGGGATCCGGGGAAGCGCACCTAACTAATTGTTTTTTATATATTTTATGGTATTTCACTGGGACTGCTGCCGGGGCACTGTTTTGATTATTGTTAAATGGCTGGAAACCTGCGAAAGTCAATGATAGCACCGCTTCCAGAGTCGGTATTACATAAAAAATGCCAACCCTATCTCATTAAGAATGATCGCGTTTCCCTATAATTTTTCTCGTAAAACAGGGACCTGACCGACTTTGGACAAGGCTAAACAACAACAACGCAACCGAATTATTGCGCTCACCTTTGTGAGCGTTTTACTGCTGGTTGTTTACGGGCCGCTGGCGCCTTGGTTTGTCGCAGCTGACCGGGTCCTCTATGACCAGTTCGCTGGCGGCATGCCGAACCAGCCGCTTGATAGCGCATACATCGCAAGTATCGACGCACACCGGAATACACAGGAACAAATCCTCAACAAATACGGACAGGTCATCAGGGCATTGCAAAACGCTGGCGTCCGACGGATTGTTTTAGCTAACCCACCAGCGATCGCGGAAGCCGACGAACTGCCAGGGTGGGCGGCGTTACTCAGCTCGTCAAGTCAGGTGTTTGTTCCGACTCGACATCGATTCGCTGATATCGCGACACATAATGGCTTTGTAACCATAAGGCCCGATACTGACAACGTGTTGCGACAATCCGAACTGTGGCAACTCAATAATGGAGTAATGTCGCCATCGTTGCCGCTCGCGATTAACTTTGCTTCTTCTGAGGTAGGCGCCGCCAAAGCATTGTCGGGCGCCGATGACGTCATCTATTTTTCCAGCTATGCCGAGTTGCCGCGCATTGATGTTGACGCCTTGCTAAACGCTGAATCCGCGGACAACCTCAAAGGTGCGACCGTTTTCGTCGATACGGATCAACCATTTGTCGACGCGGCCGCATTGTTGCCATCCGGACAATTGGTAACGACGTCCGAGATTACGGCGACGCTGCTCGCCGATGTAGAGAATGGCCGCACCATCAGTACTCCCGCGACCATTAAAGGCATGGAATACCTGATTCCGGCGATGCTCGCTATCCTTGCCGTCCTGTTTCTGCCGGATAGAAACCGCCGCGATATCCTGGTGGTCACGATCACGGTAGTTGCGATACTTTTGCTCGTTGAGGCCGGAATGCTGATCGGCTTCAACGTTCGGTTCGACCTGGGCCGCCCTATCCTGATTTTCGTCGGAGTAGCTATATTAAGTGCGTGGCTCGTGGTCGACGCCAAGAAGATTTCGGGCGACGCGTTCAAGAAAGGTGCCGACTTCCTGGCCGCCGGCCGCTTGGAGCCCGCGTTTGCAGAGTTTCGGCGCTGTAACCCGTCTGAAACTGTCGCCGCTTTCATGTACAAACTGTCGCTCGCGTTTGAGAACCAGGCAAAACCGGAGCGGGCCGAAGCCGTATTGGAGTGGATGAAGCGCACGCAGGGAACCCAGAACACCGCCTCCTCCACGACCGGGATCGCTGCCGGCGCACCAGAAAGACTGGGACGGTATGTAATCGAACGTCGCATCGGCCGGGGTGCCATGGGCGCGGTTTACCTTGCCCGGGATCCACGCATAAACCGCGCAGTTGCAGTCAAAGCCATTCCGATTGAGAAAGAGTTTGAAGACGAGGAACTCAAAGAAGCTCGACTGAGGTTCTACCGGGAAGCGGAGTCCGCTGGTCGACTGGCGCACCCGAATATCATCACCGTCTTCGACGCCGGCGAGGACAAAGGTCTCGCCTACATCGCGATGGAATACGTACCCGGCATACCGTTGCGCGATTTCACGAATCCCAAGAAATTGCTGGCCCCTAGACGGGCGTTGGAACTTGCGGCCGCGACTGCCGAGGGTCTGGATTACGCGCATAACCAGGGCGTCATACACCGCGACATCAAACCGGCAAACCTGCTCTACAACCCCAAGGATGGCACCGTCAAGATCAGTGACTTTGGCGTCGCCCGCATGACCGACAACAACAAGACCAAGACCGGGATCGTGCTGGGGACACCTATGTACATGTCGCCAGAACAATTGGGAGCGGAAGATCTGACCGGCCTCTCGGACTTGTTTTCACTTGGTGTTACCCTGTACGAACTCCTGGTGGGTGAGGTGCCTTTTAAAGCATCGAACATAGCGGTATTGATGACAAAAATAACGACCGAAGACCCGGCGCCGGTGTCGAACCGCCGAGCCGGCATTGCACCAAGTGTCGATGCTGTTCTTATGAAGGCGTTAGCCAAACGCCCACAAGACCGGTTCTCCTGCGGCGCTGAAATGGCCATCGCGTTACGTAATTGTGCGCGAGTGACATAAGAATTTTTGAGCGAGAAAACCTGAACAAATGACACTGCGCGGAAAAATTGACTTTGCCGAACTCACCGACACGGGACGCGTTCGTGAGCACAACGAAGACGCCATAGGTTCTCTCGGCGACATCGGGCTCATGGTCCTTGCGGATGGTATGGGCGGTTATAACGCTGGCGAAGTTGCCAGTGGTATCGCTGTTCAGATCGTGACTGAACTGGCGGCCGTGGGCGCCAATCGTGAGGAACGACATGATGTTGACCCGCATAGCGGACTAATGCGGCAGTCCATCGTCCTGCGCGATGCGATCTATCGGGCGAATAAAATCATTTATCAGACGGCGCAGAGCCAGACCCACTGCGAAGGAATGGGCACCACTATTGTTGCCTGCATGTTCTACGACGACAAGATTTCGATAGCGCACGTCGGCGATTCAAGAGCGTACCGGCTTCGCGACGGTCAACTCGACCAGATTACCCTCGATCATTCGCTGCTCCAGGAACTGGTTGACCGCGGATTCTATTCCGCCGAGGAAGCCCAACGCTCTACCAACCGGAATTACGTTACCCGCGCACTGGGCGTTGAACCGACCGTAGAGGTCGAGGTGCACGAGTATGAAGTGCTGCCTGACGACATCTATTTGTTGTGCTCCGATGGCCTGTGCGACATGGTCGAGGATGACGATATTCACTTAACTATCAGTACTTTTAATGCTAGTCTTGACGTCGTTGGTCAACAGCTGGTGGACTTGGCTAACGACCATGGCGGGCGTGACAATGTGTCGGTAATGCTTGCACAGGTGAAGGAAGCCTTTCCGGCAAAAAAGAGCCTGTTTGCAAAGATTGCCGGCTTATTTCGTTCCTAGGCAGTGAGCTGGGACGGCAAGGAATCAAGAGCGAGAAATCATGGCAAGGTTAATTCTAAGTCTGGACAATCAAGTTCTGGCTGAATACAACATGACCAAAGAGCGTTATACCGTTGGTCGCCTGCCGGACAACGATGTGCGCATCGATAATCCGGCCGTCAGCGGACATCATTCTCTGATCATCAATATTCTGAACGATTCCTTTCTGGAAGACTTGAACAGCACCAACGGCACCTACGTCAATGGCAAGCTGATCAAGAAGCACGCTTTACAGCACGGTGATGTCATCACGATCGGCCATCATCAGTTGCGGTTTTCGGATCAACAGACTAACGATACCGAGCAGGATGAATTTGAAAAGACCATGGTCATTCCGACCGGTCAGCAGAACGCCCAGCAGCTAGCGAAGGCCGAAGCCGCTGCAGAGAAGGCAGCTGCCAAAGCGGCCGCGGAAGCGAAACGCGATAAGTCGCCAGACGTTGCTGCCGCGGTCAAACTGGACCCGGAAGAGGCGGCCGCCTTGCAGGAGAAGCCCAAGAAGGCGGCTTCCATGGGCGAAAAGGTCTCCCATACAAGCACGTCCTGGGGCATAGATAAATCCAACGCGCCGAGCGCTCTGCCGCTTGCGAAGCTGCAGGTGTTGAGCGGCGCTTTTGCCGGCCGTGAGCTGGAATTGACCAAGGCTTTGACGACCTTGGGCAGGCCCGGGGTTCAGGTCGCCGCCATCACTCGACGCGCCGAAGGCTATTACATCGTGCACGTCGAGTCCGGAAAAGAAGGCGATTTCCCGCTCGTGAATGGCCAACCGACCGGCGCACAGGCGCGAAAACTTCAGGATAATGATGTCGTGCAACTGGCCGGCGTGAAAATGGGATTTTTCATCGCCTAGGCAATGTCTGTCGGCCGGGGCTTAGCTATGGTCGACAATCTTGCTCGCCTCGCGGTGCATCGGCGGTTTTAGTCCGCGGGCAACACCCTTGTTCCGAAACTCACTGATACCCTTCGGGGTAGTCACCGTAGTGGTCCGAGGCCCAGTTTTCAAATTTTGTGTATCGCCCGACGAATGTGAGAGGGAAATCACCAATGGGGCCGTTGCGTTGCTTGGCTATCGCAATATCGGCAATGCCCTTGCGCGGCGTATCCTTGTTGTAGACTTCCTCGCGATAGATGAAAAGAATGAGGTCCGCATCCTGCTCAATGGCACCGGACTCACGCAGATCCGACATTACCGGGCGCTTATCCGTACGCTGCTCAACACTGCGGTTAAGCTGCGAAAGCGCGATCACGGGGCACTCCAGTTCCTTTGCGAGACCTTTGAGCCCGCGTGATATTTCCGATATTTCCGTCGCACGGTTTTCCTTGTTCCCAGGTACCTGCATAAGCTGAAGGTAATCGACCACGATAAGGCCCAGACCGTGCTCACGCTGCAGCCGTCGGGCTCTGGCCCGTATTTCGCCCGGTGAAAGGCCGGGGGTGTCATCGATGAAAATCGGCGCTTCCGACATCAGTTGCACGGCGGTATTGATACGCGACCAATCTTCGTCCGGAAAATTACCCGTACGCAGGTGCGTCTGATCGACCCGGCCCAGCGACGAGATCATGCGAAACGCCAATTGCTGCGCCGGCATTTCCATGGAAAAAATAGCGGTCGGTACTTTCGATCCTATAGCCGCATTCTCTGCGATATTGATTGCCAGGGTTGTCTTACCCATCGATGGGCGACCCGCAATAATGATCAGATCGCCAGCCTGTAAGCCGGCGGTCAACTTGTCGAATTCGTTGTATCCGGTCGAAATACCGGTAATGTCACCTTCGGACTGGTGCAGCGTATCGATCCGATCTACGGTGGCCGGAAGAATTTCTTTTAGGGATCGGAAACCCTTTTTGCCTCGAGACCCGCGATCGGCAATCTCGAACACCAGCTTCTCGGCATCATCGAGAACTTCAGCGGCCGTTCTGCCATCATTTGCGAACGCGCTGCCGGCGATCTCATTGCCCGCGCTGATCAGCGACCGAAGCGTCGCTCGTTCCCGGAGGATTTTGGCGTAGGCCCTGGCGTTTGCTGCTCCAGCAGTCTCGTTGGCAAGCGTGGCAAGATACTCGAGGCCACCTGCGTTATCGAGTTCACCATGGCTATCAAGGTGCTCGGAAACCGTGACGACATCACAGGGACTTCCGCTTTCGATCAGCGCTCCGATGGCGGAAAAAATGAGCCGATGATCCTTGCGGTAAAAATCGTCTGTCGCAATAACGTCAGCGATTTTGTCCCAGGCCAACGCGTCAAGCATCAAGCCACCAAGCAGCGACTGCTCGGCTTCTATGGACGCTGGCGGAAGTTTGAGGCGCTGCTCGGCGCCTCCTTCGATCCTGCCATCATCCACCGCTCGGACCATCCCCATATTTCCTCAGCCAGCATTGGCTCCGGCTTTAAGGTAACACAACGGCCGGCCAAAGAATGGCCGGCGCACCATCACTCGCCGGACACTACCCTGACGGTCACAGTAGCATTCACGTCACTGTGCAGGTGTACACCGATTTCGAACTCGCCGAGCTCATGTATCGGCCCGTTTGGCATACGTACCTCACTGCGTTCGACCTCAATCTGCACGGCAGCAAACGCTTCGGCGATATCAACCGGGCCTACCGATCCGAAAAGCTTGTCCTCGGTACCAGCGTTCGCCACGATCACAAGCTCGACCCCGTCGATCGCCTTGGCACGGTCTTTCGCCTTGTTCAGCTCTTCAGCTGCTGCTTTTTCAAGCTCGGCACGACGCGCTTCGACTTGCTTCATGTTTTCGGGCGTCGCAAGTGCGGCTTTACCCTGCGGCAGCAGGAAATTGCGGCCAAAACCGGCCTTAACTTTGACCAGGTCGCCGATACGACCAAGATTTTCAACGTTTTCCAACAAAATAACGTTCATGTTTATGAGCCCTTAGACTTTTTTGAAACGATGCCGGAAACCAATCCAAGCATCCGTATATCCTATCAACGCCAACACCATTATCAGCAAAACCTGCAAAAATGGCATCAACACATACACCGAAACTACGGCAATGAGCGGCAATTTACCCTCACCGTGCAACCAGTGCACTATTGCCAGTCCTTGCATCATGAACATTACGAAAATAATGAACGCAATGTTCTCTAGCAAGGCTGCATCTATCACAAACGCCAGCAACGAAAGCAGCGCCAAAGTGAGCGCAATTACCCGCCCAAAATTCAAATCCCTGAACTGACCGTAATTGTCAGTTCCTGCAGGCAAACGACGGTACAGCCCGTAGCCCAGCAGTAACGCACCGGTGTACAGCATCCATAAAACCAGTACCGCCGATACTGTCATTACATCAGCCGTCAGCAATTCGGTATTCAGCGTCAACCCGTTCTGCCTGATGATATCGTCCATCAGGTCGAGGTATGGCCGCCAAAATGCCTCCGCATCCGGAATGGCCAACTGAAATACCAGCAAAGCCGCAACCGCTACAATAACCGACACCTGCAATGTCAGCGTCAGTGACCTCACTGCCACAAGCGCCTGAGCCAGCAGCAGAGCCGGAACCCAGGTTGCCACCATCAGCGCCACCAGCGACGTTAGCGACCCTCCCAGCAGCAAGGATGCCGCGGCGAGCGCTGCTGCGGCGACCGATGCTCTGACCACCGCAAGTCTCGTACCCTCAGCCAGTACCAGCAATACCAATATGGCTCCGCTGAAGAGTTGTGGCGCCGGCAGCAAAAGCGTAACCGCCAGGCCTGCCACGGCGTAATACGGCCGCGCGACCAGCCATTTGGCTATCGCCTGCACAAAACCAACTCTAACCGGACTAGTGGCGGTCGGTGTACGGCAGCAATGCGAGAAATCTGGCTCGCTTTACAGCCGACGTCAGTTGACGCTGGTAATTTGCTTTGGTGCCGGTAATCCGACTCGGAACAATTTTGCCCGTTTCAGTGATGTATGCCTTGAGCAGGTTGAGATCTTTGTAGTCGATCTCGGTGATGCCTTCGGCCGTGAAGCGGCAATATTTCCGTCTGCGTGAATATCGATTCATGCTCATTTGCTCAGGCCCTCTCAGCTACGTCGTCTGAATAGTCGCCGTCGTCCGAATCGTCATCGTCCGAATCGTTGTCGTCCGAATCGTCATCATCGGAAAATGAGTCGTAAGACGACTCCTCATCGTCAGAGTCCGAACGCATTGCGGCTTCTGCAACAGCCTTCGCGTCGCGGCGTTGCTGTGCTTCCTTCTCTTTCGCCTTTTCTTCGGCGACAGCGACGGCCATCGGCGATGCTTCGATAACGGCTTTATCACACACCATTACGAGACTGCGCAGCACGGCGTCGTTGAATTTGAAAGCGGTCTTGATTTCATCGATCACAGCATAGTCACACTCAACATTTAGAAGCGCGTAGTGTGCCTTGTGGATCTTATTGATCGGGTGCGCCAGCTGGCGACGGCCCCAATCCTCGGAACGGTGAATTTTTCCACCGGATTCAGTCACCATGCCCTGGTACTTTTCTACCATGGCAGGAACCTGCTCGCTCTGGTCCGGATGAACCAGAAACACGATTTCGTAATGCCTCATTGTTGCCCCTTTCGGATGTTAGCTACCCGGCAAATCCGGTGTAGCAAGAGGTGAAAAACCGCCGGTTAAGCGGGAGGCGCATCCTACCGAACGCTTAAGTAAGGCGCAAGGCCCTTTGGCGCGCAATTTCGTAGAGGCATACGCCCGTGGCGACCGACACATTGAGGCTCGACACGACGCCCGCCATGGGCAGGCTGACCAGCAAGTCGCAGCGACCCGCGATGGCCTGGCTCAGGCCGGTATGCTCCTTACCCATAACAAGGGCCAGGTGACCGGTCAGCTCGGCCTCGAACAGGCTGGAATCGGCTTTGTCACTGGTCCCGATCAGGCGTACACCGTAGTCGGCAAGCCATCCCAGGACCCGGTTCAGGTTGCCTACGGTCGCAAACGGCAACTGCTCCGCCGCGCCGGCAGCGACCTTGCTAACAGTCGGACTCAAACGGGCAGCCGCGTGGCGTGGCGCGATGACGGCATCGACCCCCGCGGCATCCGCAGTGCGCAGGCAGGCACCCAGATTATGGGGGTCCTGCACGCCATCCAGCACCAACAATAACAAGGGTTTGCCGCCTGGCATCTGCAGACGTTGTTCGACCAGCGTTCGGAGGCCGGCCTCGTCCAGCGCTGTGCGGCGCTGCACCTCGGCGACGACTCCCTGGTGGCGTTCTTCGCCGCTCATTTGCGCCAGACGGGCTCGATTCGCGGCCTGAATCTCAATGCCAGCTTGCTGAGCAGTCCTGATGATCGCCTCCACCCGCGGGTTGGCAGTCTGGTATTCGGCGTAGATGCGGCGGACATCCGAGGATTCCGTTGCCAACGCCTGCTCCACGGCCCGCAGCCCCGTGATGTAATGCGCCTTGCTCATCGACGCCTTTTTTTCCTGCCAAAAGAAGGACTTCCGCTTGTTTCACGCGACTCATCGTCCACCGGCCTGAAGTCGATTTTGCGCGTATCCATATCCACGCGTTGCACCCGAATCCGCATGGGTGCCCCAAGATGGTAGGAATGCCCGCTGCGCTCGCCAACCAGTCGCTGCGAGCCCGCGTCGTACTTATAGTAGTCATTGGCAAGACTGGTCACATGCACCAGCCCGTCGGTCATCAACTCGCTGATTTGCACAAACAGGCCGAAATTGGTGACACCCGTAATCACGCCATCGAATTCGTCACCCAGGTGTTTCTCCATGTACTGGCACTTGAGCCAGGCTTCGACGTCACGGGTGGCCTCTTCCGCACGTTTTTCATGGGCCGACGTAATGGCGCCGAGACGTTCCATTTCTTTCGGTCCGTAGTTGTAATTGCCGGGTTTGCCACCGCGGACGATGTGGCGAATGGCCCTGTGCACGAGCAGGTCGGGATAGCGCCGTATGGGCGATGTGAAATGTGCGTAAGAAGGCAGCGCCAGGCCAAAATGGCCGACATTGTCCGGTGAATACGCCGCATGTGTGAGCGAACGCAACATCGCCATCGTGATTGCAGCGCTGTCCGGCCGGTCCTGTATCTGGTCTATTAACTGTGTGAAATGCTGCGGCTCAACATGGGCCGGGTGCGGCACTTTCAGTCCCAGTGACAGGAGATATAAGCGGAGTTCGTTGAACCGGTCTTCGTCAGGCTTGGGATGGATTCGATAGAGACCGGTGATCTTGTGCTGTTTCAGGAATTTCGCTGCTTCGACGTTTGCCGCAATCATGCATTCTTCGATCAACCGGTGGGCATCATTACGCGGCACTACTTCAATGCGATCGATTTCGCCGTCCTTGTTCAGCTTGAATTTGGTTTGCGGCAAGTCAATCTCGATTGCGCCGCGGCGCCGGCGCTGTCCGGCAAACGCTTTGTAGAGATCCTGCAGAGCCCGGATTGTTCCCTGCAACTCCTCAGGCACCGACGACTTCGACTCACCGCTTAGAAAGTCGCCAACCTGGGTATAGGTCAGTCGTGCCTTGGACTTCATCACGCCTTCGAAAAACGTCGACTTCGTCACTTTGCCCGCGGAGCTGACACGCATGTCACAGACCATGCAGAGCCGATCGACTTTGGGATTCAGCGAGCAAAGTCCATTCGACAAAACTTCGGGCAACATCGGCACGACCCGGTCCGGAAAGTAGACCGAGGTACCGCGGACGATCGCTTCCTTGTCCAGCGCCGAGCCAACACTGACGTAGTGAGCCACATCGGCAATCGCGACCAACAGTCGCCAGCCCTCGGCCGTCTTCTTGCAGAACACGGCGTCATCGAAATCACGTGCGTCCTCACCGTCGATGGTCAGCAAGTCAACATTGCGTAATTCAGTGCGACCCTTGTGTGCGCTGTTCGTTACGGTAGTACCGAATCCTTGGACTTCCTTGCGGACATCGCCCGGCCACTTGAACGGAATGCCGTGCGAATGAATCGCAATATCCGTTGCGATCCCCTTATCACCAGGAGCGCCGATGATGGTCGTGATGCGCCCGGTTGCCTGTTCAACCCGTGTTGGAAAATCCAGAATTTCGACGACGACCATATCGCGGTGTTTTGCGTTCGCGGCTTCGCCTTTCGGAATCAGGATTCGGTGCGACAATTTGGTGTCATCAGGAACAACGATACCGATACCCCGTTCGCGAATGAACTGCCCGGCGACCTCGCGGGTGCAACGTTCGAGAATATCGACCAGCTCGCCCTCTGCCCTGCCACGGTGATCCAGGCCTTTGATGCGCACAGCGACCCGATCACCATCAAACAAGGAGCGCATTTCCCGGGCGGACAGGTACACATCTTCTGCTACTCCATCGTCTCGAACGACGAAGCCGAACCCGTCACGATGCCCGACGACCTTGCCGGTGACCAGGTCGAGTTTCGCAGTCAGGCAGAATTCGCCGCGCCGGTTCTCCAGTATTTGCCCGGCCCTGACCATGCTCTGCAGTCGCTCGACGAGCAGCGAACGCATACGCTGGCCTTTTAGATCAAAAGCCTCGAGTATCGGCTCCGCCTTGAGGGGCTTGCCCACGTCGGTCAGAAAGTCGATCAGGGTGTTCTGGCTGGGAATCGGGTGCTTGTAGGCTTTACCCTTGACCGCGACTTTTGACTTTTTGCGGGTCTTTTTGCGGGTTTTGCTTGGCTTGCTCGGCAAGTGATGGAACTCCATTGGATAACGGTAATAATTGATAATTGACAGGCAGCAATCCCTTTGAGTACAGTGCGCAGCCCCGCCGTGCAGCGATTGTAACCGCTTCTCATGCGCGGTTTGGTAGTATGTTCGAAATTCTGATTAGCAAGTGTTATGCCCAGGTGGCGGAATTGGTAGACGCGCCAGCTTCAGGTGCTGGTTATCGTAAGGTAGTGGAGGTTCAAGTCCTCTCCTGGGCACCAATTAGAGATACCGAATTCTATCAGCGCTGATTCCGGCGATTTCCTTCGCCGTGCAATCACTTCTTAAAGACTGACACGCCGTCGATGACGGTCTCAAGCACTTCGATATTTCGAATATCGGCCGGTACGACTGTGCGCGGATCATCGCTCAGCATGGCGAAATCAGCACGCTTGCCTGCCTCGAGCGTTCCAGCCCGATCCTCTTCGAAACCCGAGTAGGCGTTCGCCGCCGTGTAGGCCGACAAAGCCTCCTCGACCGTGATTTTTTCCTGCGCCTGCCAACCGTCAGGATTCAGGCCGTCGATGGTTTGGCGCGTAACGGCAGCATAAACGCCTGCAAGCGGCGACAAAGGCGCTACCGGCCAGTCCGAACCAAAGCTGAGAATGACACCGGCATCGAGCAATGAACGGAAGGCGTAGGTTGTCTTTATTCGTTCCGAGCCTATGCGCTTTTCTGCCCAACGACCGTCATCAATAGCGTGATAGGGCTGCATTGACGCGATGATCCCGCTCTCCCCGGCCTTTTCGATGGCAGCTGTTGACGGATGTTGAAAGTGTTCAATGCGATAGCGACGACTCTTGATATCAGCACCTGCTATAGCGCGCATATTCTCGATGAGGACATCGATCGCTTTGTCGCCAATCGCATGTATGGCGAGCTTCAGGCCTGCTGCATCCGCGTCGGCCATCGTGGCTTTGAGGGTGTCCGGATCTCCCAGCGGAAAGCCACTGGTCTCCGGCACATCGGTAAACGGCTCGTAAAACCACGCGGTGGTCGATCCCAGGGACCCGTCCACAAATCCTTTCAGGCCGCCCCAACGCAGAAGGTCATCACCATAGCCTTCCCCGGCTACCCGGTCCCTGGCACTTTCCCAGTTGTCGATGGGCGTCAAGGCGTAAATACGGATTTTCATGAGCCCACGATCGTGCGCCAGCCGAAATGCATCGAGCATCTCCGCATCCATGGGTCCGTTGGTAACGGCATGCACTTCCGTCAAACCGAGACTGAGTGCATGCGACTGTGCGAGTTCGAACACAGCCAGTTTTTCGTCGGTCGACATCGGTGGAATCGCGGCGAAGACCAGGTCCATTGCGTTGTCTTTCAGGATGCCAGTCGGCTCGCCAGTGGCATCGTGCACAATTTCGCCGCCGTCGGGTGTTGCTGTTGCGGCATCGACACCAGCCAGCTTCAGTGCGGCAGAATTCGCAAGCGCCATGTGTCCATCCAGGCGGTGAATGAACACCGGTGTGTCAGGCGTCGCCGCATCTATCCATTCCTTGCGTGGCAACTCGCCGCCCCACCACTCGTGATCCCAGTTCCCGTTCAGAACCCACCGACCCTGCGGCAAGGTGCCCGCGTAGTCGATAATACGTTTCGTAAACTCTTCAGGAGTCGCGGCATCTCGAAGGTCAACGCTTGCCAGAGCGGCGCCGCCGTCAAGAAAATGCACGTGATTGTCGATAAAGCCTGGCATGACGAAGCGCCCGCCAAGGTCAACGGTCTCATTCGCCGCGATCTTCACGTCCTGACCGTTGCCCACGTAGGTAACGACGCCATCTTTGACGGCCATTACGCTGGCGTCCGGCGCGCCCGACGCGCCGGTCCAGATCACACCATTCGTGTAAAGCGTATCAGCAGCGACATCGGACGTACTCGTTTCCGAACTACAAGCTACCAGTGTGAGCAGAATCAATATCGCGATGCTGTTTTTCATTGCTTGGTTTCCTTTGCCAAATCCGGCCTTGCCGATTGCCAGGCGTATTCTACGATCAATGGGCGATGTTCAGACAAGCGTCTCGACGTCGCAGGTTCCAACCCGTAGGTTTGCAGCTCCGCAGCAGGGAGTCCTTCCGTATCAGGGACCAGGCCAATACGAGAAGCAGAAACCCCTTGGACCACTTGCTCGATTTCACTCCACGCGCCTCCCGGGCCACCAGTTCCAGCGGCCACCTAATTGCATGAGTGCCGGACCGATCGCCAATCGAACCAGCGTTGCATCAATGATTATTGCGGTGGCCAGCGCAAAACCCAGGATTTTGATAACCAGGAACTCGCCCAGGGCGAACCCGGCAAACACAACGATCATAACCAGGGCAGCACTGGTTATCACGCCGCCGGTACTGGCCAGACCACTAACTATCGCGTCGGAGTTCGACATACCCTTGCGCACATTTTCGGCCACTCTCGATAGCAGAAATACTTCGTAATCCATACTCAAACCGTAGACCACGCAGAATACGATGATGGGCACCGCCGGGAAAAGTCCATCGAGTGCTCCGGAAACCCCAAGCCACTCGGATCCGTAGCCGTCCTGAAACACCAGAACCGTCACACCCATTGCGGCCGCTACCGACAGCAGGTTCAGTCCGACAGCCTTGATAGCACACAACAGTGAACGGAAACCGATCAGCAGAGCGAGAAATGATCCAACGACAACGATCAGGATTACATCTCTCGCGCTGCCGCCAACCGCATCCTGGTAATCCGCATTGCTTGCCGGAAGGCCACCGATCACAAGGCGAGTCCCGGCCAAATGTGTGACAGCGCTGAGATCCAGGCTGCGTAGTTCACGCGTATAACGCATCAGCTCTCCGGCGCTCGCGCTTTCGCGGGGCAG
>JAOUNH010000185.1 GCA_029881055.1 Gammaproteobacteria bacterium | reverse complement strand
AATCACCATCAGGCTTTCGAAGCGATCGCCGGATTCTGTTTCGACGCCTGTCGCTCTGCCATTGTCGATCACGATGCGCTTGACCGGCATGCCGGTACGTATCGTCACACCCGCATTGCGCGCCGCTTGTGCCAGTTCGTTGCTAACGCTGCCCATGCCGCCCGCAGGTACCGATACACGACCGTGGTCTCCCGCAAGGCGATAGAGGTAGGTCATGATCGTGTTGGGCGATCGTGGACCGAGATGCGTGCCGAGTACGGCGTCCAGAGATACAGCACCTTTCAGCAGTGGGCTCTCGAATCTTTCCGTGACTTCATCGTGGATATTCATGCCGATCAAACGCAGGAACTCTCGCATTTCCTCTTTGCCCAGCATGCGCATATCAAGGCCAAGCTGACCAAGCGTCAACAGGTCCTTGAAGTCCTTGGTTCCGAGGCGCGGCGGCGGTTTGTTGAAATATTTCCGCAACAGGTCCGCGAAACGCGCCATGCGCTTGTGAAAGCGCCGATACTGATCTGCATCCTTGTCGGATACGCCTTCGACATTGCCCGCCTTGAGGCGCAAATGTTTACCGTCGTCGCCAAGTGCAATGGTCGTCATGTTTTCGCTGGCGAGTCGCGTCGCGAGCTTCAGGTCTTTGCGAACTTCGGGCTGCAACTGGTACAGGAGATGCGCGCAGGCGGAGACGGAGTATCCCTCCGTGAACTCACGCGTGATTGCCGCGCCGCCGACCTGGTTGTTGGCTTCAAGTACCAGCACTTTCTTGCCGGCTTTCGCCAGCAACGCAGAACACACCAGCCCATTGTGGCCGGCGCCTACTACAATAGCGTCGAATTTATTATCCATTGCTGTTAATCATCCCCAAAGTTTTCAGGCACGGTATTGGGACGCTTGATATCGCTGAGGATCTCGCGTGCCGCGTTCGCACCCGGCGCGGCCATAATGCCGCCACCCGGATGGTTACTGGATCCACACATATACAGTCCCGCTACAGGACCACGGTATTGCGCATAACCCGGGATCGGTCGATTGAAGAGCAACTGATCCATCGTCAATTCGCCGTGGAAGATGTTGCCTTCGGTGATACCGATTTCCCTTTCAATGTCCTCCGGCGTGCGAATTTCTGCATGCAGGATCAGGTCCTTGAAATCCGGGCTGTAGTTTGCGATCTGGTTGATTACGGTTTGACCGAAAGCCTCTTTCTCCTCCGGTTTCCAGGCACGTCCTTCAATCTGGTGCGGACAGTACTGCACGAAACAACTCATGAAGTGTTTGCCGGGCGGCGCCATGGTCGGATCGCTCAGCGTTGGAATGAGCATGTCGATGTAGGGGTCTTTGGACCAGGTACCGTCTTTCCACTCGTCGTAAGCTCGCTCCATGCGCTCCATCGAATCGATGAAATGCATGTCACTGTGATACAGCGTGCTGCCTTCCGGTAAGGCCGGGAATGTCGGCAGGCCGTCGAGGGCGATGTTGACCTTGCCGGACGAACCGCGAATCTTGAAATTCTCAACGCGCCGGTAGAACTTCTCCGGCAGATCCTTCTTGTCCATGCAATTCAGGAATGTGCGTTTCACGTCCATCGCCGAAACAACGATATCCGCATGAATTTCGTCGCCATTATCCAGAGCGACGCCTGTCACCTTGCCATTCTTGACGATAATCTGGTCGACGCCGGCCTCAGTGCGTATTTCGCCACCTGCCGCCTGCAGTGCTCCTGCGATCGCTTTGGATACCGCGCCCGTGCCGCCGCGAGCGAAACCCCACGACCCGGCGTTGCCGTCGACTTCGCCCATGTAATGGTGCAGCAATACGTAAGCCGTACCAGGCGAATGGATACCGAGGGCGGTGCCGATGATGCCGCTGCCGGATAGCGCCGTCTTGATAACGTCGGTCTCGAAATACTCGTCCAGGTACTCGGCGACACTCATGGTCCAGAAACGAATCGTTTCGTACATGCGATCTTCGCCCATATCCATGAACTTGCCGCCGATGCGCGCGAGTTCTCTCAGGTCCTTCGGGTTGAACGAGGTTGGATCGGGTGCCGTGCTCAGCAGGAAATCACGAATAAACCGACACTGCCGCATGACGTCGGCCGAGTAACTCTTGCCAGCATCGGCATCGTGACGAGAAAAACGCGCCCTTTCCCGGTAGGCGACCTCTTCGTCATGATACGACCCGTAGTAATCGCCGTTCTCCATGAACTGCACCGACCCGCCATAGGGCGTTACCTGCAGGCCATGCTTGTGTAGTTCGAGCGCACGATAGATCTCCGGGCGCAACAGGCTGCACACATAGGAACAGTTTGAATACCACCAGTCCTTGTACAGGTTACGGCTTACCGTAGCGCCACCGATATAATCGTTCTTTTCCACGCAGACGACATTCAGTCCGGCCCTGGCAAGAAATGCAGCATTTGTCAGCCCGTTGTGACCCGCGCCGACGACGATCGCGTCATAATTTTTCATTTGTTTATCGGCCCTCCGAAGGCGGCCTTAGAGGTTTCTTTTTTGAGTTTTGCCAATGTAATGTCTACCGCCTGTTCGAATTTGTCCAGAGTTTCAGTTATACATTCCACATTATGAGACTCGCATAGAAACCAGGGCTCGCGGGAGTCCGGCTCGACGAGGACTCCGAGCTCGTGGAGCTCCGGCGCGAGCGAGTCATAGAATTCGTAGTCCGAATGAATCCACTCGCGATAATTCCGCGGCGGCCGAGGTGCGAAAAACAGGCCCATCAAAGACGGATGACCCGTAAAACTGTGCGCGATGCCGCGGCGCTTCAGAATGCGGCTAAGTCCTGCCTGCAAATTCAAGCCCGATCTTTTTATATCCGCAAGCGCCGTCGTTTCGTCGAGAATCTCGAGTGTTTTCGCGACCGCCGCCAGTGATACCGAATGCGCCGTAAAGGTGCCGCCGTGAATCACGCCATTACCAATGTGACGCATGATGTCTTCGCGACCGGCGAGTATCGATAAGGGATAACCGTTGCCAATAGCTTTGGCGAATGTGCACAGGTCGGCCTTGACGCCGAAAAGTTCCTGAACGCCACCTTTGGCAACGCGAAATCCGGTCTTTACTTCGTCGATGATCAATAACACGCCATAACGGTCGCAGATCTCCCGTACATCTTTCATGTACTGGGCATCGGCGGTAATTGCACAGCAATTGCCCATGATCGGTTCCATCAGGAATGCGCCGATTTCATCGCCCTTTTCTTTCAGCAAGTCCTCGAGCGCGTTGGCGTCGTTCATCGGGACGAGATGAAACAGGGGCTTGGTAACGATCGGAATGCCCTTGCCGAAAGGACGCACCGGCGGCTCGGGATCGCCCGGCTCCCATCCGTCATATTCTTTGCCCCACATCACGAAGCTCGACATGCCGTGGTAGCCGCCCTCCATGACCACCAGTCCATCCCTGCCGGTATAGGCACGCGACACCCGGAGCGCCGCCATCACGGCTTCAGTACCGGAGTTGGAAAATCGGACGAGTTCGGCGGCTGGCACCATCTTGCTGACGCGACACGCCACTTCGTATTCCAATTCCGTCGACAGGGCAAAAACACCCCCGACTTCCATGCCTTTTCGAGCCGCCTCGTCAACACGCTCGTCGGCGTATCCGAGGATGGTCGGCCCATAGCCGAGTCGGTAATCGATGTATTCGTTGCCGTCGATGTCCCAAACACGACCGCCTTTTCCACGGGCGATATAGATGGTTTCTTCGTCTCCCCAATAGCGGAAATTTGAGGAAACGCCGAGCGGTAGTTTGGTGTTGGCTTTTCGAAAGTGAGCGTTAGAACGAGACAGGCTGCGCATGCAGGCCTCCGGTTTTTTTTGAACAGAAAATGAATGAGTATTCATTCATATTATGGCACGATCAAGCTATGGCAGCCAAGCTCGAAAACTCCAAACGCACCGAGGCCCGCAAGAAACGACGTCGGCAACTGATCGATTCGACTATGAAATGCATAGCCCGCAAAGGCATGAGCAGTACCACTTTGGGCGATGTGGCCAGCGAAGCCGGGCTTTCCCAGGGCATCGTAAACCTGCATTTCGAAAGTAAAGACAACCTGCTTACGGAGACCCTGCGATTTCTTTCCGACGAGTACAAAGTCCAGTTCCAACGCGCAATTAAGCGGGCCGGACCGAAGCCGGAGTACCAGCTGCATGCTCTTATGAAGCTCGACCTTCGGCCGTCCATCCTCGATCGCAACAAACTGGCCGTCTGGTTCGGCTTCTGGAGCGAGGTCAAATCGCGGCCGACCTACCAGGAAATCTGCGAACAAACTGACGATTATTATGACGACATCATTCGCGCCCTTTGTTCGCGGATAATCGTTGACGGTGGTTACAAAGGCGTCGCCGCAGGCACCGTTTCGACGGCTCTTAATTCGATGACGAATGGCATGTGGCTCTCTTACCTGATCAGTCCGAAGAACTTCGACCGGACCACGGCCATGTCGGCCATTGACGAATACCTGCACCAAATTTTTCCGAAACACTTTCCCTTGTGAGAAAACCTTGAAAATCGAACTTAGTACAGATGCCAGGCACTGGCAGACCATTGCCCGCGATTACGCCGATGAATACCTGCTCCCTCACGAGGTTGAGGCCGAATTGAATGACGGCGTATTGCCGGTTGAAATCACCAAGCGAAACAAGAAGCGTGCAATCGAACTGGGCTTTTCAGAAATTGACGCACCAAAAGCCTATGGCGGTCGGGAACTGCCTATGGAGTCGCAGGTCGCGATCTGGGAGCAGCTCGGTCGCACAACCAACGCACTGTCCTGGTGCTTTTCGGAACCACAGGAATGGATGTTCGACGCCTGCAGCGAAGACCAGATTGAGCGCTACATCCTGCCAATGATGCGTGGCGAGAAAAAGGACTGTTACGCAATCACCGAATCCGGTCCGGGTTCGGATGTTGCGGGGCTTGACGCCACTGCCGATCGAGACGGTAACGACTATATTCTGAATGGCGAGAAGTGGTACGTGACCAGCGGCAATCTCGCGAACTTTTTCTGGTTCCAGGGTCGCATTCCCGAGGACGACGAGGACGCTTTGTTTCTCGTCGATATGGGAACGCCTGGCATCGAAATCACGGCCTCGCCGAAGTTCTGCCACACGTATGCCGCCCACCACCCCACGTACAAATTTACCAATGTTCGTGTCCCTGCCACCCAGCGCGTTGGCAAAGCTGGCGATGGGATGTCCTACACGCGCAGCTGGTTTCGACACGAAAGACTGATGATCGGGGCACGCAGCTGCGGCGCAGCAGCCCGTCTTATCGAAGACGCCATGGCATTTGCAAACGGTCGCATCGTCGAC
>JAOUNH010000184.1 GCA_029881055.1 Gammaproteobacteria bacterium | reverse complement strand
GTCTTCTCCAGGATCGAGGCTAGCCGTCAATTCTATCAGGGCGCGGACGCCCGCGGGCATACCCCAAAGGGGTCAGAGCCCTTTGGGCGTGAAAGTGCGAAAAAGGCTCTGACCCCTTTTGGGGCTAATAGTGCGAAAAAGGCTCTGACCCCTTTGGGGGCTAGGTGAACAGCAGCATTCCCTGAGTTCGGTCCGGCGTTCACGCTCCTTGTGGGGAAAACCAGCATTTGCCGGGCTTTTGGATCACTTCGTCGACCTTGATCTATACTCCTTCGTCAGAATGCATCCATCGAGAGAACCATGAAAAAGATCCTACTGACCTTACTATCCATTACCGCCGGCACATCGACGCAGGCCGCCGTCGACACGTTCAAGAACATCGACGTATTCGAACTCGAAGTTGCCGCCGATGTGCAGATAGCCCCGGACGGATCGCGAATTGCGTATTCGCGGCGCTCGAATGACATCATGACGGACAGGCCGGTCTCGAACATCTGGATCGTGGATGCCGATGGTGGTCATCACCGGCCTTTATTCTCGGGCGCGCAAAATTACAGCAGTCCGCGTTGGTCACCTGCCGGAGATCGCCTGGCATACGTAACGAGCGTCGGCGAGCGTGGTGCGCAGATACATGTTCGCTGGATGGACACGGGGCAGACGGCAATGTTGAGCAACGTGCGCGGCGGACCATCATCATTGACCTGGTCGCCGGACGGCACCCGGATCGCATTCGAAATGTTTGTCAAAGCTGAAGACGCATCACTGGCGAAGCCACCAGCCACACCCAAAGGTGCGAAATGGGCGCCACCTGTGACGGTCATCGATCAAATGCGGTACCGGGCGGACGGAGCCGGTTACCTTGAACACGGGACGACACAACTCTTCGTGTTGTCCGCGGACGGTGGCAGCCCCAGGCAAATAACGAACGGTGAACGCAACATTGGCGGTCCCTACAGCTGGTCCAAAGACGGGCGACGCATTTTTTTCGCGGCCAATTTGCAGGACGATTGGGAACACGATCCGCTGGAGGCGGAAATCTGGTCGGTGGATATCGCGAGCGGAGAGCTAAGCCAGTTGACGGATCGAAACGGCCCGGACTTCTCGCCAACCGTGTCGCCGGACGGGACCAGGCTCGCGTACCTCGGGTTCGACGACAAGAAAATGGGATACCACAATGCTGACGTCTACGTGATGGATCTGAAGGACGGCAATACAAAAGTATTGACCGCCGATTTTGATCGCACCATTGATGACGTGAAGTGGGCCGGAAGCTCAAGCCGCCTGTTCGTGCAATACGACGATCATGGGAAAACGCACATCGCGACCCTGTCGTTGAACGGGCAGATGTCTTCCGTTGCCGACGATGTCGGCGGCGTCACGCTGGGACGACCGTATACCGGCGGCGGTTTTTCGGTCGCCAGCAATGGAGCTTACGCGTATAGCGCGGGACGACCGGATCGTCCGGCCGACGTTGCCGTTGGCAAGGGCAGTACAACGCCAAAACGACTGACACAACTTAACGAAGATCTGCTCGGCAATCGGACCCTTGGCAACGTTGAAGAAATTACCTGGCGTTCGTCGGCAGACAATCTCGAAATTCAGGGCTGGATGGTAACGCCGCCGGACTTTGATGCCAGCAAGAAGTACCCGCTGATGCTGGAAATTCACGGTGGCCCATTCGCCGCTTACGGGCCGCAGTTTTCGCCGGAGGTTCAGTTGTACGCCGCAGCCGGTTACGTCGTGCTGTACACGAACCCGCGTGGATCAACGAGCTACGGTTACGATTTTGCGAATGAAATTCACCACAATTATCCGGGGCAGGACTACGACGATCTGATGTCGGGTGTGGACGCCGTTATTGCGCGTGGCTTCATTGATGATGAATCGCTGTTTGTGACCGGCGGTTCCGGCGGTGGGGTTCTCACGGCCTGGATCGTTGGCAAGACGGATCGCTTCCGCGCGGCGGTCGTCGCAAAGCCTGTCATCAACTGGCTTAGTTTTGCTTTGACGTCTGACGGTGCACCGTTCTATTCGATGTACTGGTTTGAGAAAATGCCATGGGAAGATCCCGACGCCTACTGGGCTCGTTCGCCGTTATCGCTGGTCGGCAATGTGACCACGCCGACTGCACTGCTCACGGGTGAAGTGGACTATCGAACGCCGCTGGATCAGTCCGAGCAGTACTACCAGGCGCTGAAAATTCGCAAGGTCGACACGATACTCGTACAGATACCCGAAGCATCTCATGGCATCGTTGCAAGGCCATCTCACCTGATTGCGAAGGTCGACAACATACTCGCGTGGTTTGCCCGTTACGCCAAAAAAGAGTAACGGCTTGCCAGGCGGCGCTTGCTTGTTGCCAGGTTCTGCGACATAAAGTCCGCAAACAACAAGAAAATGGGAATTCTCAATGAGCGCTCAGGACACTGCTGCGGCTGTTGATCAGCCGGGCGTCGGCCCGGTTTCGTCGCAAGAAAGATTCAATTCAATCGATACGGTTCGGGGCGTTGCCCTGTTCGGTATTTTGCTCATGAATATCCTCGGATTCGGGTATGCGAGCGGACCCCAGGAATTCCAGGTGTTGGGGACAGAGGGACCCAATTTCTGGTCCTGGTTTGTCATGAACACCTACTTTGAAGGCACCCAACGCACGCTGTTCTCGATACTGTTCGGTGCCGGCGTGATTATTCTCACATCACGCGCCGAAGCGCGCGGCGGCGGTATCGAGGTTGCCGATATCTATTACCGCCGCAATCTCTGGCTGATCGCATTTGGCATGGTCAACGCCTACCTGCTGCTCTGGGACGGCGACATACTGTTCTACTACGGCGTTGCGGCGCTGTTCCTTTTCCCCATGCGCAACATGGCGCCAAAGCACTTGCTCCTTCTGGGGGCTGCTGCGATGGTTATAGTGTCCCTGGAATTTCAATACGACGCCTGGGAGACCCGCAAGGAGCAAGCTGCCTACGTCGAGGCGCAAGTCATCCTTGATGATGGGGGTGAGTTGAGCGAGGAACAACAGGAAGCCTGGGACGGATGGGACGAAGCGATTAAGGATTCGATCTACGACGCGGAGAAGGTCGCTGAAAATATCGAAAAGCATACGTCCGGCTATGCGACGGTTTTCCTGCATCACATGCCGCACATCACCGAAATGCATGGCAACTACATGTATCGTTTTATTTTTCTTGATGTCATCAGCATGATGCTGATCGGCATGGCCTTGTTAAAGCTGGGTGTGCTTACCTTGCAGCGCTCAACGAGGTTTTACTGGTTCCTGATGCTGGGCGGCTACGCGGTGGGCATACCCGTTAGTCTCTGGGAAACCAACCATATCGTCGCCAATGGCTTTGATCTCATGTCGTCGGTGGATGTCATGCCGACCTACGATATCGGGCGCCTGGGCAACGCAACCGGGCACCTCGGTTTATTGCTGTTATTCGTCAAGTCCGGTTGGTTCATGTGGCTACAGGAGAGACTCGCGGCCGTCGGTCGTATGGCCCTGACCAACTACCTGATGCACTCGGTTATTGCGGTCATCATCTTTCTCGCCCCGGGGTTCAGATTGTACGGACAATTTCATCGTTATGAGCTCTACTACATCGTGCTCGCCATCTGCGTGTTTCAGTTGCTGGTCAGCAAGCCGTGGCTGGATCGCTATCGATTTGGCCCGATGGAGTGGGTCTGGCGGTCGCTGACTTACCTGAAGAAACAGCCAATGCGGCGTTAGTCAGTACGCGCGTACGGTGCTTCCGTTCGGCTGGCTGCGCGTTGGACCGCTGATTTACAATTCGATTTGCAACCGATAATTCCCCGCTCTGCCGTCTATGGTACTAGCTGGACGATTGCCAGCCTTAGCAATAAGGGGATTATCATGATCAGAATCACTATGATTGTTGCACTTGCACTCGTTGTTATGTTGCCTGCGACGCCGGTGTCAGCCGGCCACTACAAGAAGTCCGTCTGTGAGCAGACCGCCGATACGATGGCACAGGCCTGTCGTTACGACGTACGGGACAACTACTACGAGACACTTGCCAATTGCCAAAACATTGGCGACCGTGACGAACGGCGGGAATGTTTCCGTGATGCCTACGCGGAAAATCGAGAAGAAGCTGAGTTCTGCGGCGAAGTAAAGGAAGCCAGGCTCGATGCCTGCGAGGTTCTGAACGAAGATCGTTACGACCCGGATCCACTGTTGGTCAATGAGTTCATCGACCCAAATCTTGTGCCGGACATGTATCCTCGGAACCCCTACGTATCGGTTGCCGCAGGACATACCTACGTTCTGAGAGCGGGCGAGGAAGCCGAAGAAACCGTTGTAGTACATGTCACCGAAGACACTCGTGAGATTCTCGGTGTGCCATGCCGCGTTGTTGTTGACATTGTCGTGGAGGCATCTGTTGACGAAGAAACAGATGAGCTGGAGTACGAAGCCGTAGAAGTTACCAACGACTGGTTCGCTCAAACCGTTAGTGGCGATGTTGTCTATTGCGGCGAGATTGCCAAAAACTTCGAAGACGGTGTGTTGCGGGATCTGGACGGATCGTTCGAAGCGGGACTCGATTTCGCCAAGTCAGGATTCCTGGTTTTGAACACGCCGGTATCGGGTTTTGCACATCGACAGGAGTTCGCGCTTGGAGAGGCGGAAGACATCGTTCAGTACGTCAGCTCAAATGCTGCGCCAGCTGAAGAAGAGGGCGGCAACAATCCGAATCCGGCTTTCTCCTGCGGCGCTGACCAGTGTCTGCAGACATTCGATTTCGCGCCGATCAATCCCGAATCGACGGAATTCAAATACTATCTTCCGGGTGTCGGTTTCGTGCTGGCGGTAGCTATGGAAGACGGTGAAATCACCGGCGAGCGCGAAGAACTCATGTGCGTTGGTGATTCGCTGGATGTCCTGACCGACGACCCCGACTGCGGCATCGACGACCCGGAACTCCTGCTCGAGACGCTGTGCGCCCAGGCGCCGGAGACCTTCTGCGGTGACTAGGCCAATACCAGCTTACGTCCTGTCAGCGCCGATCCGGGCGCTGGCAGGCGTAAACTTGAGCCGGACGCGACCGAATATTGTGGCCGCAACCGTCTAATGGTCGAGACCCGCGGAGGGATCGGAGTGGCGGTTTATCTGGACGATAAAAGACTTGTAAAACAATTGCTTGCGGGAAATCCGCAGGCATTTGACCGTTTTTTTGACGAGAATTTCGCGCGTCTTTACCGATTTGCGCTGGTGCGCCTGTCCGACGACCCGGACGCCGCGAGGGAAGTCGCCCAGATCACCCTGACCCGGGCAGTACAGAAATTGAGCAGCTATCGCGCCGAATCTGCG
>JAOUNH010000183.1 GCA_029881055.1 Gammaproteobacteria bacterium | reverse complement strand
TCACGGCACGCATGCGGCCGGCTCCGATCTGCGCAGCAAAGAGTGCGAACGCCGCCGGGCTGTCGATCCATCCCGGGAATGGCTGGTGCGCGCTCGACGAAATAATACTGGGTCGTACGAGCGCCAGCGGTGTATTGCCGTGCCGTTCGCAGAGCAAGTGTTCGGCAATGCATTTCGTCAGCGTGTAGGTATTGGGATGGCCGGACTTCGCAAGCAACTCTGCCTCGTCGATCTCGCCGCGCATGATTCGTTCGTACAACTCGGCCGCCGGTGCCGGGAGCGGCGCAAGCTCCTCGACGATCGGCTGTTCGTCGCTTTGATGTGGTGTCACGTACGCTGTCGAGACACTGACGAGCGATTCGAGCCTTTGACATTCTTTCGCGAGGCCGAGCATTTCGAGCGCGGTTGCAATATTGGCAGTTGCCGCGTTTTTCAGCGGCAGGTCGAATTGCACTGAGGCAGCGCAGTTAATGATGTGTGTCACACCGGTGGCGATCGCTGCACGCTCTTGCGCCCCTATGCCAGCACCGGGCTGGCTCAGATCGCAGCTGATAGCCTCGACATCGTCGTGCCAACCGGGCGCGAAATTCGTGAAACACGGCGAGCTCGCGATATCTGAAGTAAAGCGATCCGCAGCATTTCCGGAGCCGTTGGTGCGTAGTAACAGGCGAATTTTATTAACACCCAGCGATTCGCGACGGCGTATCAGCTCGTGTAATACCACTTTGCCGAGGAAGCCCGTCGCGCCGGTCAAGAGTATGTCGTGGCCGCGCGTCATGTCTCTTCGAATCCCTGGTTGCCCGCACCGAACACGTTGGACGGATCCGCGGCCTTCTTGATCTGCAACTGCCAGTCCATCATGCCCGGCGAAAATACACGCGGCAAAAAGTCCTGCCGAATTTTGCCGATACCGTGGTGGTGTGACAGTGAACCACCTGACTTCAGTACCTCGTCACGAGCCGCGTGCTCCATTTCGCTGAAGACTTCGCTGGGGTTGTCCACTCCCTTGAAGTAATAGGCGAAGTAAAAATAAATGCAAACCCCGGTCGGGTAAACCTGTGTGACCCGGCAGGAAATAAACGGCTTGCCGGGCAGTTTGCGCTTGCTGTGTTCTTCGCGCAGTCGTTGCTTGACGTTGTTGCACACGGCCAGCGCGTCACTCCATGCGGCAGATGTTTCGAAGGACTCCGCCAGCAGGTAATGTTTGAGTATCCAGTCGCGCAGGTAGGCGATACCGTAGGTCAGTTGATAGCCCCGGCGGCCGTTTTCCGCGCCACCCTTCATGCCATTGTGCCGTTTCGCTATGCGATAGACGCTGTCCTGTTCGGCAGCGACCTGCGCGCGGCTTCCTTCGAACACCAGCGTACAGGCTGTCATCGCTTGCGGGTCAAAACCCTTTACCTTTACGACAAACCATTTCTCGAACGCGCTCTTGAGTTTCTTAAGCCCCACGGAGCGCGGCTTGAGTGTTTGACTGAGCTGGAACTGCATGTTGTCAACCAGCCGCACACTCGCGGGCGGTTTTGCCGTTCGCGTGAGTTCATAGAGAAAGGCGACGCCGTTTTCGAGGCTTGGAAAAATAATGGAGCCGTATTCCTGCGCCTCCGGCAGCGGGAATATTCTGACGACCGCTTGTGTCACGATGCCGAGGCCGCCCTCAGAACCAAAGATCCATCGTCGCGCGTCGCCAATTCCGACCGACTCGCGCGGTGACACCGTGGGACGTGCGAGCGTGCCGCGCGCAGTGACTACCGTGACATCGAGTACCAGGTCCTCGATGTTGCCGTAGCGGTTTTTTTTCATGCCGCTCGCGTGAGTTGCGATCCAGCCGCCCAGTGTCGAAAACTCGATGCTGTCCGGTTCGTGGCCCATCGTAAAACCGTGTTCCGCAAGCTGTTCCGCGATGTTCCGGCCGACGGCGCCGGCCTGGATGCAGGCCATGTGGTTTTGCGGATCGATCCACAGAATACGGTTCATGCGACTCATGTCGACCGAAACGATCATCCGGTCCTCACGTTCGCGGCAGCTCAAGGCATTGCTGACGTTGGTTCCGCCACCGTAAGGAATCAGGCATACGTCATGATTCCGGGCCGCGCCTACGAGCGCCTCGACGTCCTCATCCCTGGCCGGGAAGACGACCAGGTCGGGAATTCGTGCCAGGCGATCGTACTTGAGTCGGTACATCTCCTCTTGTGTCTGGCCATGGCCGCGGCGCAGTCGCAAGTGAGGGTCGTCGCTAATCTGCCCGTCGTTGAGAAACGAGCCAATTTCCTCGATGAACGCTTTTTGCAGGCGCGCTTTTGGAATGGGCGGCGGGTACCGGGAAGGATTCAGGTTATCAGCGCGGACATCGGGGTGGATCGCATCCCGGACCCAACCCAGCAGGTCCGGAAGATCCTGTCCGGCCAGTTCGTAGCGATCACCACTGAGTTTGACAACCGAGCCATCGATAATTTCGAAAGCTGTGTCGCGAAACCCCCATACCGAGTCACTTTCCTCGTCGCCGGGCCGCGATACTGGCGGCTGTGGAACTATTCGGTCAGATTGCATTATGAACTCCCCCAGGCGCCGATACAGTCGAGCGCGTCAAACCTATTGTTATTTTGCTGCACGTTTGGCTCCGGACGGCGAGGGCTAGCATAGTTGATCAACGCCGTCAGAGACACATGATGGTTTTCTTATCAACGCCTGATTTCTTGCGCGTCGTCAACTTATTCTCGATTGGCACATCACCAATCCATCGTCTCTCCACGCCAGGTCCAGAATGTACCGTTGTCTTCCGGCGTCAAAGCATCAATCACCTTGCGCAGGCCCTCTGCCGATTCCTCGACCTGCACCGGTGCCTGTGACCCACCCATGTCCGTCTGGACCCAACCCGGATGCAGCACGACGCAGGTGAAACCTTCCTCGCGCAGCTCGGCAGCCAGGGACCGGGTGAACATATTGAGCGCGGCCTTGCTCTCGCGGTAACCATAAAACTGGCCGCTCGTGTTCTCGGCGATACTGCCGAGATTGCTGGTGATGTTGAAGATCTTCTTGAGTTTGCCTTTGCGCAGATTGGGCAAAACGACCTGCGTCACCCGCACCGGACCAACGGTGTTAACCGCCAATATGTTGCTGAACACATCAGGATCAATCTTGGGTACCGAATTCATCATGGGTAATATTCCGGCATTGTTGATCAGCACATCGATCGGCTCGTCACCGAGATCGCCGGCGAAACGGTTGACACTATCCTGATCGGTTACGTCCAGCTGCAGGACGCGGGTGTTGTCGAGATTGCTCAACGCCGTTGCTTTTTCGGGCAGGCGTGCGGTTCCTATAACCTGCCAACCACCCGCCGAATATTGTCGCGCCAGCTCCAAACCGATACCGCGATTTGCGCCCGTGATGAGCACCGTTCGAGATTCGTTTTCGGACTGAGCGCAGGACAGGGACGACACGAGTACGGTCGCGGCGAAGAAAATCTTTAACAGGGTTTTAGTCATGACGCGAGAGTATACCGCAGCTATATTGCTTAATCGTGATCCAGTTCTGTTGAGGCCGTTGATCCCGACATCAGTAATAACAGGTCGTAACCGTGCACTACTCGGGCCACTTCAGAACCGTATTGGTCAGTTCTGTGCGCGACTATGGATCGAAGTGCATGCAGATCGATCAACGTAAAATCATCGTCGTAGGCCGCATTGGTCAGAACCTCCAAACCCTTCGCGTAGCTGTCTTTGGCTGGCGCAGGTTCGAAGCTCCAGGTCGCCGGATTGAGGACCGCAACCATGGACTCCGGGTCCGGCAAGACCAGCATTGAAAGACTGCGGCTGCCTTCGAGTGCTGCGATTTCCGGCAAGAGCGTTCCGAGGTCGAATGTGCCGACCGTATTTCGTCCGCGTACGATGTGATTGCCGCCGAGCTTGACCATGACCCTGGGTGTATTGCCCGTCTGTTTCGCATCACTCCAGTGACGTAGAAAATTCGATCGCAGCAATGCAGCTCGACGCACATTTGAGTCCCAGCCGCGCCCCTGCACCCAGAGTTGATTGATTTCCAGCGTTGATTGCAGCGTATCGAGTATTTGCACTGCCGAATCGCCAGCGTCAGGCCACGCCTCTTTAACGGCGGTGACGAGCGCGGGATCGCCACTGAAACTGAAAATAAATTGTGCCCCGCCGGTCTCTTCATACCGGGCCCAGGCGGCGTTGGACGCGGCGACCAACGCATCCAGCGGCTGATTCGTGCTGGCCGGTCGCTCCATGCTTTGCAGCTGGCGTAACAGCGGCCTGTCACAGGCGATCTCGTAGTCGACGCCCCACAAGACTTCGCTGGCATCGGGCAGGGCGCTCCGCGCGGCGGCGATAAGCTCCGCTTCTTCGCGCATGCCGAAAAACGCCGGCTCGCCTCCCGGTGAAGCGAATAGGTCACGAATGCCCTCGATGCCATTGGCATCCGCTGCGGCGTCGAGAATTTTAGCAGCAGGCGGCGAGATTTCGACCGCAAGCTTCTCGTAACCATGGGCGACAAGCGTCGTGAACAACTGCGCGGCCAACTTCGGATTCTCGGCGATACCGTGTTCTTCACCGATCATGAAGAATTGTGTATCGCGTGCCGCTGCCAGCAATAACTCCCAGGCGGGGCCGGAGAATTTTGCGCCATCGAATTCCAGGCGTGAGCGATTTTCCAGCGCAGCTTCGGTTAGCTTGTCGTTCGATTCGTCGGCATACACTCCGCCACTTGCTAGCACGCAAAGGCCATAAGCCAGGATGAATGCTACTCGGCGATGAGGCATTCTGGGACTAAGCGACTGTCTGCGCCGACGATTCATTTTTTCGACCCTTGAGGAAGCCGCCGAAAGGTGTGAATCGTACGCCGAAATGATAGGTCGCGAATACGGTCGGAACGACTATTGCGACGGTAAGCAGGTATTTCGCCAGGGCAGGCAACGGTAATACTGATAGTGCGCCCGCGACGAAAATAAGCAAGGGCAGATGGATGAGGTAGATCCAGTACGATGCGTCGCTGACGTACTGCCCGAGTGCGGACGGGCGTCGGTCGTAACGGCCCTGAAAGACGCCCAACAGCCCAACGGTCATGCAAGAGGCCAGCACGCAATTGCTGATTCCGGCGATTGCGCCGACCACCAGATCCGCATCCTGCGGTGACAACATCCTCTGTCGAGTCGACCAGACCACTATCGGCATAATAGCTATTGCAATAGCGATTTGCTGCCAGGCACCGTGCTGAAAACGCGGGAGCAGATCGCGATTCCGGTAAATCTGCCAACCGAATACAAAATATGCGAAGCCGGTCAGTTGCATCGCAACAGCCGCCGCATTGCTTTCGGCCAATG
>JAOUNH010000182.1 GCA_029881055.1 Gammaproteobacteria bacterium | reverse complement strand
CTTTGCGCGTCGCGTTTTCACGTAGGGATTGGATCTCGTCGTTCAGCTGATTGGTCTGTGCTTCACGAGCGCCTATCTCTGTTTCCAATCCCAGCCACTTGGTGTGTAGCTGTTGAATATCATATTGGAGACGGCTAATAGTCTTCTGCCTGGACTCCAGGTCGAACTCAAGTTCAGAGACAGTGACGCCAAGCGGCAGTTCACGGTCAGCGTCCTCTTTCGAGTCATACGTTTGAGCATCTGACTCGGCGAAGTTATCGCTCTTCAACATGGATAACGGCATCTGCAACTCGACAGTCGGGTCGTCGTCTTCCGCGACTAAGTCGTTGATATTTTTATTATCGTTTGCCATCGAGTTAGTCTAGCACGGGATCCGCAGGCGGCAGCATCCTCGTCGAAAGTTCTGCTGGGTTACGTCAAATTCGATCTAGTCGCAAGACACTGTTCTGCCGGCAGCCCAGGCTCGCATTGTAGAGATCTTCTCGCTGAGTACGACGGACAGTGGCCTGGTCTGTTCAATTTCAGCCCTGATGAACGCGGTGCTGAGCGCCTTTTTGTTTGCGTGTGCCGTGTACAGGGCCGACACGACAGCCTGCTCAATTTCGGAACCGGAGAAACCGTCCATTTCAGCAGCCAACGCCGGAATATCGAAGTTGCCGAGGGCCTGTCCGCGCCGCGAAAGATGTATCGCCAGAATCGACGCGCGAATATCGGGTGTCGGAAGGTCGACAAAAAAGATTTCATCGAAACGTCCTTTTCTGACTAACTCAGCTGGCAATGTACTGATGTCATTCGCGGTCGCGACTACAAAGACGTGGCCTTTCTTTTCAGACATCCATGTAAGGAATGTGCCCAGTACTCGTTGCGTGGTTCCGGTTTCGCCGCCGCGTCCCGCAAGTCCTTTTTCGATCTCGTCGATCCACAGGACGCAGGGTGCCATTACGTCGGCCGTCTTCAATGATTCGCGCAGTTTTCTTTCAGTTTCACCGTGGTACTTGTCATAGATCGCGGCGAAGTCGAGCCGGAGTAGTGGAACCCCGAACACGGCTGCAGTTGCCTTGGCAGCGAGGCTCTTTCCGCAACCCTGGATGCCCAACAGCAAGATGCCTTTTGGTGGGTCAAGATGCGACGCGCTTTCGTCGCCGCGAAAGGCGGGTCGTCTTTTCGCTAACCAGGCTTTGAGTTTTGATAGTCCACCGACATCGACAAAGGTCGCTGTGTCGTATTCGAATTGCAGGGCTCCGCCGCGATTCAGCAATTCGTATTTCGCCTGCATGACCCCGGGCAGGTCACTCTTCGTGATGGCGCCGTCTACATATATCGCATTTCGTGCAAGGCGTTCTGTATCGGCGTAGGAAAGACCTGCAAGGTTCTTGATCAGCAATTCGTGAGCTTTTGGGTCTACCTGAACTTTGCTTGAGGGGTGATCAGCGCAATATGCGTCGACCGCTTTTTTCACGATACCCGTTCGTTCCTGTTCGGTCGGCAAGGCGATATCGAAACGCGCGCTATATCCTTCCAGCTCGCTTGGAATCGTCACCTTGTGACTCATGAGTACTATCTGTCTTTCGATTTCCGTATACCGCATACAAATATCTTTGAGTAAGCGCACGTGTACCGGATCTTCAAGAAAAGGGTGAAAATCAAGCAATACATAAATGCCGGGCTTCGTCACGGCTCGTATGTGCTTGAGGACATCTGACGGATCTGAATTGAGTGCCTGCGGTTCAAGGGCAATATCAAGGCGTTGCAGCCCGTCGGTTACGGACCATCGAAACAGTGGCATGTAGCTATCAGATGCGCGTCTCAGCGCGACCGACTGCAGCAACTGGAGGATGCGTACCTCGTCCTGTGACTCGATGATGATGATTGGTGTACGCGAACGCAGAATCAGTTCCAGGTCGTGGTTGCCATCCATTTGTGTTCTCAGCTCCCGGAATCCCGCTGTAATTGCCGGCAGCCTTTCAGAGCGTCGCTGTGGAGTGCTGCGGCCGTATCTTGTATCAGATCGGTAACGAGGTCGTCCAGCAACCGAAGTGACACGCGTGAATCGGTTTTCGCGACGCCCGCGACGACATCATCAAGGTTGACTCGGCCCGATGATTTCTTACGCAATTCCTTGTCCAGGCTGCGAAAAATTACGACGGCAAGGGCCGTCGTTGCCCCGCTTGACCGCCTTGCACACAACTTGCCGGCGTTGCCGGACCAGTGTGATTGTTTCTCCAGGGCCTGATCATATCTTCTGGCGGTGATCGCACCGCCACGTTGCAGCAGTTCGAGGCTGTAGTACTCAGCAAGTCCTTCTACGATCCAGTCGAATCCTGGTTCTGCGGTCTTGCCCAACGCAACGTGAAATACCTCGTGCGCCAGTGTACTCGTCGCATTTTCGCTGATGAGGGGGCGGCTTGAATGAATGTAAATCGACTCCGGGGCCGATAGACCGCCACGCCACATAGGGTCGCTGGCGCTGACTATCGTGAGCCTGGGAATCGAATCCGGGAGCACGAGCTTCAATTCCGGCAATATCCAGTTCAATAATGCGAGCATATCCATACGGCGCGCCATTTGGCCCTCGGGCGCTGCGACCGTAACCCGTGTGTCTGCGATGGTTTCACGCCGGATCCCAAGAGCGCCCATGGCGATCCAGCCCCGCGGTTGATCGAACCGCGTGTGCGGATTGATTACGGCATTGCGGCTATCGCGTGTCGAGTACTCGGAAACAACGCTCCAGTGCTCTGGTAGCTCGAAGGCTATGGTTGTCTGGCTATAGGCATTTTTAAGTGCTCGGGTTCGTGCCCGCGGAATTATGTCCTCCGCTCGAAAGATGCCCCAACCGTTATTCAGCCATGCGTCGTAACCCCCATCTCCTCGACGATGCGATATGGCAATTCGCCAGCGCAGATCGCCGCCTGTTCGTCCGGGGAGCCAGGTGATACGGTCATCGCCAACATCGAGTTCGCCCTCCGCCTCAATGTCGGATATGGCGATGTTGCCGATTGAGAAGGAAATCTCTCTGAGCTCACCGTGCGATTGTTCGACGCTCATCTGAACCTCGACGCTTCCGTCCGAGGGATCGGGGTGGATCTCGTAATGTACGTTGTAGGTCAGTGAGTCTGCCGCGGACAGGGTTTCCGATGCCGGGGCGTCGCAGGCATTGCAGAGAATAAGGCAGATCAGCAAGGTCGATCTTGAGATGCAGTTCATTCAGTATTAAGGCCTGATCACGTAAGGTTTAGGGTGTGTGTAGCGAAAAGTGACGCAGATGATAACGCAGACGGCCCGAAAAATTCCGGTTTTTGCCTTAACTATCACGATGTTGGCCATGGTGATGGGGTGCTCGTCGCAACCGGCTCAAAATTCTGCCCGACCCCCGGCGCGGGATGCACTTGTTGGCACGCACGGCGTCGGCGCAAAGGCGGCGGCGATTGCCTACCAACAGATCGGCGTACCTTACCGTTACGGTGGTGCGACGACCCAGGGATTCGACTGCAGTGGCCTCGTGCACTACGCCTACGGACGTGCCGGGAAGCCAGTCGCACGGACCACTGACGCGCTTTGGTCCAGCACGGCATCAGTGCCGCGTGGCGAATTGCAGGTTGGTGATCTCTTGTTCTTCGACATCGACGGGAGAATCGCTCACGTCGGGCTGTACCTGGGGAATCAAGACTTCGTGCATGCACCATCATCCGGACGAACCGTAACCGTCGAACGACTGAACTCACCATTCTATGACGCCGCATTCATCCGCGGCGGTCGCCCAAAGTGAGGTGAGCTTCTAGACTTTCTCGGTGCTCGAGAGAAAGGTTTTGAGCTGTTTCGCCAGGCCGTTACAGGCCTTTGACTGGGTGCGCGCTATCAGCGGAATAGGTACCACAAGCGCGGGCAAAAACGAGGTTCCGCTGTAGTCGGCGGTCACAGTGCCGGCAGCTTCTGAGTCGGCGAGATCCCAGATCGATGCCTCGTAGTCAGCATCATCCTGCCACCATGCAAATCCAAAGCATCCGCCGCCGCCGGGTCCGGCGGCGCAGGACAAGCTGCCTCCCTGCGTCACCCTCTCGGTGCCACCGTCGAGCCAGACGACGTAGCGCACACCCATGCGCTTAACTGCGGCAGGTACGCCTGGTTTGGACATTAGCGCCGCAAGCCCCTTGGTATCCGCTGGTGCAGTCCTGGGTTCGAACCAGGGAAAGAGGTTGTCCACAAAGTTTTGGCCCGGAATCACATTCAGCTTGCCCGAACCACTACCGAGCGCTTTTTCGACGCAGCTGATGTAGTCGGCTTCGGTTTCATTACCCTGGTGGTAGCTCTTGGCCATCACAACTACCGTTTCGCCGGCCTGCAAACCCGTCGTTTCCTCTCGATTATTTTCGACACTTGCTGTGATGCAACCGCCAAGAGCGAAAGACAGGGGGATCAACAGGGAACTATTACGTATCGTCATCGATGCCTCCAATCGCGAATATTCCGGCCGGGACAGCCGGTTTGAACTCTGAATCCGCGCTCGCCGATGCGGGTGATTCGATGTCGCTGAGCACGAGCGGCCCGTCCGCGAGCGCGCCAATCTTCGTCGCTTTGTCCATCTGCAACAGTATCAGCGCGGCGGCATCTCGCATGGCGAGTACGGCAGCGCGCTGCAGCGATTTAGATCCACCCAGGCCTTCTTTCTGGCTCTTGCCATAAGCACTGACTGTCCAGGTCGACGCACTGTTTCCAACACTATCAAAAATCTGCAGGCGATACCTGATCCACACAGCGAAGGCGTCGGTCTTGGTCTGGTTCGGTACCGAGAACTCAAAGCCTTCGATCTGCGGTTCAATCAGGGCATCAAAAGTGAAATCCAGAGCGTTATCGTCGGGTCCAAGCATTATTACGTTGTCGAACATGAATCCGAAAAGTTGCTCAAAGAAAGAAGCATTGGCTGAACCCAGATCGATCGTCCAGGTTTCCCGCCCCAACACTTTTTCTTCGTGTACGAAGTGCTCGAACTCTGCCGGGATGCGAACGGCGACGTCCATTGGCAGTTTTTCCACGTTCGGGGTGGGAATTGTCGGAGTTTCAACCGCAACGTTCGACGCGCAGCCCGCTGCGAGTATAGAAAGCAGTATCATGCTGCTACCGAGTTGTTTGCTTGCGATCAAGTGGTTGAAATCTACATTAATGAACGGAGAGCGATGCTATATCTGAGCACGTCCGCTGCCCTTAGTTCCACGGAAATGCACCGGACGGCGGTCGATGCCACTTTAGATGGGCCTCTTGTCCAGTGCAAATCAAAATTGGGTGTAAGAGAGTGGCGACTACGGGTATAAAGTCGCATTCACCCACGTCCGACCGAAGTACCGGATTCCATCGATGGCCAGGCCGAAGATACTCGTTTTTCAA
>JAOUNH010000181.1 GCA_029881055.1 Gammaproteobacteria bacterium | reverse complement strand
CGCGCCCATCAATGAGTGTTCTGCCTCCTCGCGTATGACATCCACGACATCGTCGATAGTGATGCGCCCGAGAACCCGGAAGTTCTCATCGACGACAGGGGCCGACAGGAGGTCGTGATTCTCAAATTCCCAGACAACTTCGGCAGACGGCGTATCGGCCGTGATCGGCGTGATGTCGGTCGACATCACGTTGGCGACCATCTCTTCGCTGTCGCCGGTCAGAAGTCTCGACAGATACAACGAGCCGATGTAGGTGTTGTCCCGGCTGACGACAAATATGGAATCGGTGCCGTCAGTGATGTTCCCGACGAACCGCAAGTATCGAGCGACCACTTCGAGTGTGACATCGGGACGTACTGTCACAATGTCGACGTTCATCAGGCCGCCGGCGCTTTCTTCGTCGTAAGCGAGGACCTGCCTTACGCGATCGTGGTCCTGCTTGTTCAGGGATAACAGGACTTCCTGGGTGACGGCTTCCGGAAGATCGATCAACAGATCGGCGAGATCGTCGACCTGCATACCTTCGGCGGCAGCGATGAGCGCCGCGGGCTGCATACCGTCGATGAGGTCCTCGCGCACGGCATCGGAAACCTCGACCAGGACATCGCCACCTATTTCCGGATCGACGAGTTCCCAAAGAACAGCGCGCTTTTTGCGCGGCAAGGATTCAAGCAGCCGCGCAAGTTCCGAAGGGTGCAGGCTGTTCACCATCACCCGTGCCGCACGCATTCGACCGCCTTCCAGAAGCTGTCTCAGCTTCTCAAGGTTGACTCGTTTTTGTTCGCGCGCGTCCATGCCGCCGGAGTTTAGCAGCTTAGTCTGGACGGAGACGATGGTGGGTAAGGTTGTTGTGTCGCGTTAACACAGAGGAATGATTTTTTCGCAAATCAGCGGCAATCTTCTCGGTCATATGCACAGAACGATGCTGGCCACCGGTGCAGCCGATAGCGATCGTCAGGTAGCCGCGGTGTGCGCTTTCGAATCGGGGTATCCAACGATTCAGGAATCCAACAATGTCTTTGTACATGGCGTTGAATTCATCCTGGCCCTCAAGAAAATCAATAACCGGCTGATCGAGCCCGGTCATCCCACGCAACGCAGTGGACCAATACGGATTCGGCAGGCAGCGTGTGTCAAATACAAAGTCAGCGTCGGCCGGGATTCGGTGTTTGAAGCCGAAGGACTCGATAAGGACCGACAAGGATTCCGACTTGCGGCGATCCACCCGCTCGCGAATCGTTTCCGCCAGTTCGTAGATGCTGGTTCGAGAGGTGTCGATGATCAAGTCGGCAGCGTTGTTGATAGCCGAGAGAATCTCGCGTTCCGCGTCTATCGCTGTACGCAGTTCCGCGCCGTGCGTGGCCAGCGGGTGTCGACGGCGTGATTCGCTGTAGCGTTGCAACAGAACTTCGTCACTGGCATGCAGGAAGATTATTTCTGTGCGAATGCCTTGTTCACGGAGATCGCCGATGAGACCGGGCAGCGCTTCCAGGTCCCGGGGACGATTACGGGCATCGACGCCGACGGCCACCCGATTCGCTCCGGGGCCATCACCTGAGTGAACTTCCTGGACAGCGGATTTCAACAGCGCAGCGGGTATGTTGTCGATGCAGTAGTAGCCGAGATCTTCAAGGACATGCAAAGCAACTGACTTGCCTGAACCGGACAGGCCGCTGACAACTATCAGTCGAAGGTCATTAGACATAGTGTATCCGGTCCGGAGAACGCCCCGGTTATGAAGCCCGCGTTTCCTGCGACGATTCGGGCGGAAGCGCTTTAGCGCCATTGATCAACGCATTGTAGAGCTCTTTGCTGGATGTCGCACCGCGCATGCGGGCACGCAAGTCCTCGTCAGCCAGGATTTGGGTAATCAAGTTGATATCGGCGAAGTGAGATTCATCGAGTTCAGTCGGGACTATCATGCCGATTATCAGGTCCACAGGGTCGCCATCGTAAGCATCAAAGTCCACGGGCTCCGACAACTTGATCAATGCGGCACTGGCAGAATCGATTCCTGCAATGCGGCAGTGCGGAAATGCGGCGCCCCTGTCCAGGCCGGTACAGCCCAGTCGCTCGCGATCGTTCAGGCACTTGAATATGGCTTGGCTTGCGATATCGGGGTGCGAACGAACGAGCAGTTCGCTCATGATTTCGAGGCAGTGTTTTTTGCTCCGGGCGGTTGCATTACACAATACGCCATCGGGCTTGATGATGTCTTCGAGCGGCATAGGGGGAAGGTTGGGCGGCAACGATCTGTGCGGCCGTCTGACCGCACAGATCGGATGCGGGGTCAGGCGTACTTAATCCTGTTCTTGTCTTTGGCGTGGTGATCGCCGAGTTTTTCTTTGTATTTTCTGACTCTTCGTTCGAGTTTGTCCACCAGGCCATCGATCGCCGCGTACATGTCCTCTTCGGTGTGATCGGCGTAGATCGTACCACCATTTACGTGGACAGTAGCCTCGGCTTTGTGACGGAGCTTTTCGACAGTCAGAATACATTGGACGTCAGACACGATGTCAAAGTGACGGGCTGTTTTTTGAACCTTGGATTCGACGTATTCTCTCAGCGAATCAGTAACTTCGACGTGGTGGCCTGAAACATTCAATTGCATAGTTGTCTCCTGTTTTGATTATTTCGCGTTCCTTTTGGGATCAGGATAGCAGTCCTGCCGTCCTCCTATATCGTGTTTCCTACCTACCTCCTAGCGCGTCTCGCGATTCCTGCGTTCGCTGGACGAGGGAATATTCATAGCTTCACGGTACTTCGCAACCGTCCGTCTCGCAACCGAAATACCATCATCTTTCAGTATGTTCATGATCTTGCTGTCACTCAGCGGCTTGGCCGGGTTCTCGGCGCTGACGAGCTTGCGGATTTTCGCGCGAACCGAAGTCGAAGACTGGTCTTCGCCGCTTTCCGATGACAAATGGCTGGAGAAAAAGAACTTGAATTCGAACACCCCACGCGGCGTGTGCATGTACTTGTTTGTGGTTACCCGTGAAATGGTTGATTCGTGCATGCCGATTTCATCGGCGATATCCCGAAGTACCATGGGTTTCATGGCTTCGTCACCGGATTCCAGGAAATGCGTTTGCCGCGACACAATGCTGGTTGCTACCTTCAACAGAGTCTCGTTACGGATTTCAAGGCTGCGAATCAGCCAACGTGCCTCCTGCAGCTGGGTCTTCAGGACTGAATGATCGCTGCTGCCGCGCAGTAGCTTCGCGTATTGCTGGTTTACCGAAAGCTTCGGTACCCCGGTAGGGCTGATCTCAACCTGCCAGCGATTGTCCACCTTGCGAACAAAGACGTCGGGTATCACATATTCAGCTGCCGCCGGAGAAACCGCGAGGCCGGGTCTGGGGTTACATCCTTTTACAAGCGCCAGGGCCTGGTGCAGCTGGTCCTCGGAAACCCGCAGTCCCCGCCGCATTTCACCGTAGTCGCGGCTCGCGACGAGGTCCAGGTGCGCCGCCGCGATTTTGAGCGCGAGATTCAAGCCGGGCGTTTTGGGCTCAAGTTGTTCGAGCTGCCTGATGATGCACTCAGACAGGGAACGTGCCCCTACGCCGGCAGGATCCAGGCGCTGAATTCGCCGCAGCACTGCCTCGGCTTCGTCGACTGTAACTGGGGGATCTTCGTCAAAGCCGCTGATGACTTCGCCGATGTCGGCAATCAAATAGCCGTCGTCATTGATTGAGTCAACCAGGGTTTCACCGATAAGGGCTTCTCGAACGGTGAAATTCTCGATTTCCAGCTGCCAGTACAGATGTTCGTGCAGTGATTCACCTGATTCATCCGCAAACTCGCTGGCCGGCCGTCCTTCGCCATTCCATCCGCTGTCCTGGATTCGCTCAGCGGCGCGTGTCTGCCACAGTTCATCCGCTTTAATGGTTTCAACCTCGGCCGTCGACTCGTCACTGGTGCGTGGAACGACTGGAAGGTCCTCCATCTCGAGCATGATGTTTTCTTCGAGCGCCTCCTGAATCTCAGCATTCAGGTCAAGAATTGGCAGCTGCAACAGGCGAATGGCCTGTTGCAGCTGTGGCGTCATGGTTAACGACTGCCCGAGTTTTAGTTGCAGCGTCGGTTTTAGCATTAATGCCTGTTACCTGAGGGCGAATTTGTGTTGCGCAAGCCTGCAGCAAACGTAAGTTTGCCTTAGAGTTTGAACTCCTGTCCGAGATACACTTCTCGGACGTGTTGATTTTCCAGTATTTCCTCGGGTGAGCCGGCGGCGATCAGGCTGCCGTCACTAAGTATATAGGCGCGGCTGCAAATCCCGAGGGTTTCCCGCACATTGTGATCCGTAATCAAAACACCGATATCGCGCTCACACAGGTGGCGAATGATTCGCTGGATATCGAGTACCGAGATCGGATCGACGCCAGCGAACGGCTCGTCCAGCAATACGAACTTTGGATTCGCGGCCAGCGCTCTTGCGATTTCAACGCGGCGGCGTTCGCCGCCGGACAGGCTGATTCCCAGGCTGGTTCGAACATGCCCGACATGCAATTCATCGAGCAGATTTTCGAGTTCCTGCTCGCGCCCGGCGCGATCGAGGTCCTTTCGATTCTCGAGTATTGCAAGAATGTTTTGCTCTACGGTGAGTTTGCGAAAGATGGACGCTTCCTGTGGCAGATAGCCGAGACCGAGTTTCGAGCGTTCATGCATTGGCTTGGCGGTCAGGTCTTGTCCATCAAGGAGGATACTGCCCTTATCTGCTGCGATAAGTCCGACAATCATATAGAACGCCGTGGTTTTTCCCGCGCCGTTCGGGCCCAGCAAGCCTACGACTTCACCGCTGGTGATTTCGACTGAGAGGCTTTTGACGACCTTGCGCAGTTTGTAGCTTTTCGAAATATCCTGAACGCTGAGTATGCTCATATTTACTCGGGAACGTCGTCTTCTTGAGTCGGGCTCGGATCGTCGGTCCCACCGGTAGGTGTGTAACGGATGCGGACCCGGTCATCACCACTTCCCGACGAGTCGGCATTAATTCTCCGTTCCAAAACGTTGTAGACGAGAAAGTTCGAGGAAATTTCGTTGCCACTCTCGGTAATCGTCGCGTTGTCGGAGAATTCGATGACGCCTTTCTGTACGTCGTAATTGAGCTTGCCGGCCTCGGCATAGGTAAAATCGTCTGCGGCTTCGCGCAGCAGTTTGAATGTCGCCGGGCGTCCTGTGACGGTAGCCACGCTTAATACGTTGCCCTTGAATTGCAGGTTGGCAGAATCACATTTTATGTGCCCGTTGTTCAGGTCGATAACGACATTTCCCGAAAACTGCCAGGTGCTGTCCGCCTGTTCGCGAGAGGTTGCTCGACCTTCGTCGGCCTCGATCGATATGTCGCCCTGGGAGAACTGCAAACCGGTATAGATAATTGTCGATGTCTT
>JAOUNH010000180.1 GCA_029881055.1 Gammaproteobacteria bacterium | reverse complement strand
TGCCGCACGAAGTAATACTCGCCGCGACGAAATTGCACTTCGTCGACGTACCGGGAGTACGGATGCTCACTGACGAACCGATTCATTACGGCCATCGCTTCGTCGGGCTGACCGATTTCGTCGTAAGCGCGGGACATCTGGTACAGGACCTTGTCGTTGCGCTCGTAGTTCGGGTAGGTTTCGAGAATCTTCCTGTAGGTCTCGATCGCTTCACGCGGACCAGCAGGAATTGTTTCTCCATCGACAGCCAGCACTTCTGCGTTGTCCGTCCTTGTGGGTGCAAGAAACTCTGTACGCTGGAGCGCTCGTTGCTCGAATTCCTTGTCGGACTCTGAGAGTTCGACAGGTGCTGTCGCCGCCTTTTCGCTCGCAGTGTCGGCGGTCCGAACGGCAGCCGCCGGCGCCGCCATCTCGCGAATCTCGCCGTCACCGATCACGCCATAGGCTTGCTCGATCTGCAGGTCTGCCAGGCGCCGCATGGCCTCCGGTGTCTTCGCACTCTCCGAGGTCTCCTCAAGGTAGCGCCGATAACTCTGGGCAGCGCGCTCAAGACTGTCGTCGAGATAAACGTCCTCAAGGTCCGCTTTGACTGCGCTGAGTTCACTTAAGGTTCCGGTTTTCACCGGTGCTGCACTGCAGGCTGCGAGCAATGTCGCGACCAGTGCGATTCCGAGGGCATTCCTGATCATGGCGCCTCACCCAGTTTGGCCTGGGCCTGCGTCGCCCGATCATAGCTATCGGCCAATGCAAAGCGCGCTTTGTCACCATAGTCTTCGAGGTGCTCGCGACGCGTGACGAGTTCGTTAATGGCGAGCCCCTCAAGCAGGTGTCCCTGGCGCGCCATGAGCTGGTCGATCTTGTCGACCGACACGTCAACTTCCGCACGCAAGCGCCGCATTGGCTTGTCGTAGCCCTCGTAACTGTGCGTCGCCGCTTGCCTGTTGCGGACATACTCGTCGTACTCCGCCTGGACCATCACCATAGCCTGATCCAGGCTACGTACGTTCCTGTCGAATTCGGTCAGTCGCGCGTGGTACTCGGTTTGCAGCGTATAGCCCAGGATTCCCTTCAGGCGCTGCAGTCGCAGTGCGGATTGCTCGCTTATCGCGCCATCAGCGGCAAGCCTGGCTTCAACTGCCTCAATCCGGGCGAGTATCTGCAACTCTTCCGGCGTCGCAAGGAATTCGGGACGCGGTGTCGTTAACAGATCATCGCGACGCTTGACGAGCATCTTGTGTTGCTCAACGCGCAATCGCATACGCGAATCGAGCTTGCGAAACTCCTCGTCAACGTCAGGCAACAACGGCGCATAATGATCAGCGCGAATGTTCACCATTTCGTCGTAGGCATCAAAATCCCGTCTCCACGTCAGCAACTTGCGGCGCAGGTCGGCGAGGTCAAGATAGTTTTGCAGGCCGGTTTGAAAGTCGTGGGAGGCCAGTAGCTCCATCAGGTAATAGGTTTCCGGCGCCTCCGGCAGGCTTCGCAGGCGAATGACCCAGTCCTTGTTCTGGCGTATTTCCTCGCGAATGAGCGCTTCAAGAAATTTGCCGTCACGAATACTCTCAATCGAGGTGCCAAGCTTCTTGATCTCGACACCGAAAGAGTCGAGCGCGCGACCGTAGTGAATGGCCGCCCGGCCATGGATGTTGAGCTTGCTGTACGCGTACGGGAGGGCCAGTAGCGCCTCCTGCGTTGCACTGTCGGTGACCTCGCGTTCGGCGAGTATGCTCCACGGCACCACAGCTCTTTCGATATCGTTGACTGACATGCTGGCCCAGCCCGCTTTCAGCAAGGCCTGGTTGGAAAATGGTCCATCCAGCCGTACCCGATCAAGCGGCGGCAGTGCCCGTTCAAATTCGCCATCTTCGAGCAGAATCGAGCCCAGCACGAGATTGGCCTTGTCCCGAATAGCCAGCTCGCTGGCATCGTCAGTATTGATTTGTCCGGCACGGTCCAGTTGCTCAAGCGCGGCGGTCCGCTGACCATTTTGAAGATAGGCAATGCCCAGATTGTAAGAGGCGAAGCCACCGTACTCGTCCGAATCCTGCAGGCGCTTTAAAACTTCCGCCGATTCGAGTTGCTTGCCTTGTGCGAGGTAGACGTTGGCGCGAAGAAATTCGATGTCATCCCGGATCGAGCGCGGAATTTCGCCCTGGATTCGATCCAGCGCCAGCAGCGCGTCTTCCATTTGCTGCTTCTGGAAGTGAATTCGTGCAAGTCGGTAAGCCGCATCATTACGGACGACTTCGTCAACCGCACCTTCGAGAACAGCCTTGATTGCCCGGCCGGCCCGGTGATGCATCCGGTAGCGCAACTCGAAGTCACCCAGGGAAAATTCGGCATCATCCATGTACGCAAACAACGAATCGAGCTCCGGCTCGTCAACGTCATCGTGCTGCTTTACTTCTGTGTCCAGGCGCTCAAGCGCCTCGAAGTACTGCCCCTGGTAGGCAAAGTACAGAGCTTCGCCATAGTAAAGGTCTTCGTGCTCCTCACTGACGGCCGGGGGCGCTGCCAATGTCGTCAGCAACAGGCCCGTCGCAAATTTTAGTGACCGAAACATCGCTTACCAGTCGCCAACCCTGATTCCATCGGTCCCGAACCCGGGCCCGGCAAGCGTTATGCCCATCGCCTTGGGTTTCACGCCCTTGGCAAGGACGAAACTGCCCGATTCGTTGAAGTCTTTTCCGTTTGCCAGCTTGCCGATCATCGTTACGTCGAGATCGTGATCGCCGGTCGGCAGGTTGCCCGTGTATATTTTCTGCACGCCGCCTTTCTTCAGCGCGTCCAGCTCTTTGAAACTGTATATATGATGGGTAGCAAGCTCACCGTCGATCTTTATCTGTACGGCATCCAGGCGAAAATCATCGCTTTCGGCAATCGATATGAATAGCGACACCTGGGTGTGCGACGGAAACAGCAAGCGCTCTTCGAGCGTATTCAGTTCGGAGGCAATACTCAGCACATCTGACTTGATTTCCTGCACCTGCCCGTCAAGGCTGCGCATGTTGTCGCCGGCCAAATCCTGCGCAACAACGAGCATTGGACTTGCGGCCAGGACCAGCAACATTGAGCCACGTAGTAGACTAGACATCGTACAATTCCTTTTGGTCTTACATAATCCATACAACACGTCCGCCACGGACGACTGTTCAACCTCGTTTCGCGGCGAACTTGAGTTTCAGGGATGTGCCGGGGCAGGTCTGTGAACTGCTCCGCAAATCAGCCAGACATGAGAACTAGCCTCGTATGAGCAATACCCAATACCCGCACCTCCTCGCGCCACTCGACCTCGGCTTCACGACGCTCAAAAACCGTGTGCTCATGGGCTCTATGCACACCGGACTTGAAGACGGTAACAAGCACGATCGTCTCGCCGCCTACTTCGCCGAGCGCGCGCGCGGCGATGTCGGCCTGATCGTGACGGGCGGGTACGCGCCCAATCGCGCCGGCTGGGTGAAGCCCTTCGCGGGCAAACTCACTACGCGAGGTGAGGCATCCAGACATCGGCATGTCACCAGCGCCGTGCACGCCGAGGGCGGCAAAATTGCGCTGCAGATACTGCATGCCGGGCGCTATGCCTACCATCCGTTCGCGGTCGCGCCATCGCGCATACGTTCACCCATCACGCCATTCACGCCGCGCGAGTTATCAACCTCGGGTGTGGAAAAGCAGATTCGGGATTTCGTGCGCTGCGCGACGCTTGCGCGCGAGGCGGGTTACGACGGCGTCGAAATCATGGGCTCGGAAGGTTACTTCATCAACGAGTTCCTCGTTGCGCACACCAACCAGCGCACCGACCGCTGGGGCGGCGACTACGCAGAGCGCATGCGTTTGCCGGTCGAGATCGTCACGCGTACCCGGGAGGCCGTCGGCAAGGACTTCATCATCATCTATCGCCTGTCGATGATCGACCTGATTCCTGACGGCAACACCTGGGAAGAAACCGTTGCCCTGGCCAGGGCGATCGAACGGGCCGGCGCCACGATCATCAATACAGGCATCGGCTGGCACGAAGCACGAGTGCCGACGATTGCGACGTCGGTGCCTCGCGGTGCTTTCGCCTGGATAACCAAGAAGATGAAAAGCGAGGTCACGATTCCGCTCGTGACCTCCAATCGCATCAATCTGCCGTCCACGGCGGAACAGATCCTGGCGGACGGCTGTGCCGACATGGTCTCGATGGCGCGCCCTCTGCTCGCCGATGCGGAATTTGTTTTGAAAGCGCGCGAAGGTCGTGCCGACGAAATCAATGTTTGCATTGCCTGCAACCAGGCCTGCCTTGATCATGCTTTTGCGAACAAGATGTCGAGTTGCCTTGTGAACCCGCGAGCCTGTCACGAAACCGAGTTGAATTATGTTGCGACGATCGCCGCGCGCAGCTTTGCCGTCGTCGGTTCGGGTCCGGCGGGGCTGTCGGCAGCGCTGGTACTCGCCGAGCGTGGTCACACTGTCGACCTCTACGAGGCGGCTTCCGGAATCGGCGGGCAGTTGAATATGGCCAAAGTCATTCCGGGCAAGGAAGAATTTCACGAGATGCTCCGGTACTTCACGCGGCAGATAGAACTGAAGGGCGTGCGGCTGCATTTGAACACTCGTGTTACTGCCGGGATGCTGGCAGGCGAGAACTACGACGGCATCATCATCGCTACGGGTGTGGTGCCGCGCGACCCGAAGATAGAAGGACAGGACCATCCCAAGGTTTTGAGCTACGTCGACGTACTGCAGAAGCGCGTGGCGGTTGGCCAACGCGTTGCCATTGTGGGTGCGGGCGGCATCGGCTTCGACGTCGCCGAGTTCCTGTTGCACGACGGACATTCGCCGACGCTGGATCTGGATGAGTGGCTGGCCGAATGGGGTGTTGTTGATCCGGCAGTCGCGCGCGGCGGACTCTCACTACGACGAACGCAGCCGGAATCCTCGCGTCGCGAGATCACGCTGCTGCAACGCAAGGCCGGCAAACACGGCGCGAACCTTGGCAAAACCACGGGCTGGATACACCGCGCCGTGTTAAAGATGAACAATGTGCAGATGATCGCCGACGTCAACTACGAACGTATTGGCGATGAAGGTCTCAAGATCAGCTACGGTAACAAGCGCGAGAACCCGACCTGGCTGGACGTCGACCACATCGTGATGTGCGCGGGGCAGCTGCCGCTGCGCGAATTGCAGGAGCCACTGCAGGCCGCCGGTGTTGCAACGTATGTCATCGGTGGTGCGGATGTCGCGACGGAACTCGACGCCAAGCGCGCGATCGACCAGGGGAGCCGGCTCGCAGCGGGGCTTTGAGTCCTCACTCGCCTGTAACATGATGTATCCGCTCCCCGGACGACGCTGTAATTTCGTATAGTCCACAATGCCATGGGTGAACTGAAACAATTCCATCACGATA
>JAOUNH010000029.1 GCA_029881055.1 Gammaproteobacteria bacterium | reverse complement strand
AAGACTAACCAAGCCATCGCGCGATTCGTTCCTTAGGTGCTCGTACATGCCGCCCTGCACTATCCCGAACAGCGCCTCGCCACGCTCGGGCTCGGCTGCTTTTAGTTCATCGAAGCGCTTGCGACTGCGTTCCGCCCACCGCAACGACAACTGCATCGACTCGCGCGCCTCCTTTTCAGTGGCCGGATACGGCGTGCACTCGTCAAAGATCATCGTCACATCGGCGTTCAGATCGTGTTGCACTTCCATCGACTTCTCCGGCGTCAGAAAGACTGCGTCTCCGTTGACCGGGGATTGGAACTTCACGCCCTCTTCCGACAGCTTCCTCATGGCCGCAAGTGAGAAGACCTGGAATCCACCGGAATCAGTAAGTATCGGCCGATGCCAGTTCATGAATTCATGCAAGCCACCGTGGGCACGGATGACCTCGGTTCCCGGGCGCAACATGAGATGGAATGTATTACCAAGAATAATCTCGGCTCCGTCCGCGGCGACCTCCTCCGGCGTGACGCTTTTCACAGTGCCGTAGGTTCCCACGGGCATGAACACCGGAGTCTGGATCTCACCCCGGCGAAATTTCAATGTGCCGCGCCGGGCTGCACCGCAGTGGTGACTGATTTCAAAATTCATACGCGACTATCCGGCGTGAGAAACATGGCGTCACCGTAGCTGAAGAACCGGTATTTCTCACGCACTGCATGCCGATAGGCATTCAATATTCGCTCTTGCCCAGCGAACGCCGCTACAAGCATGAGCAAGGACGACTGCGGTAGATGAAAATTCGTGATCATGGCGTCGACCGTCCGAAACTTGTAACCCGGCAGTATGAACATGTCCGTCTCACCGTCAAATGGCAGGATCGAGCCACTAACGGACGCACACTCCAGCGCCCGGACAGAGGTCGTACCGATAGCAATTACGCGCCCGCCAGCTCGCTTCGTTTGCTGCACGGCTTCACAACACGCCTCGCTGACCTGCACACGCTCGCTATGCAAACGATTGTCACGAATATTGTCTTCCCGAAGCGATTGAAAGGTGCCCGCGCCAACGTGCAAAGTCACCCACGCATGAGCGACCCCCGCATCGCGTGTCTCCACCAGCATCGCTTCGTCAAAATGCAGGCCCGCCGTTGGCGCCGCAACCGCGCCAGGCGTCTTGGCGTAGACCGTCTGGTAACGGGCTACGTCGGATGCTTCAGCTGTTCGTCCGAGGTAAGGCGGTAAGGGCACATCGCCGTGTAACTCAAGGAACGGCATGACGTCGACCGAGAAATCCAGTGCATACAAGTTTCCGTCACGGCCGACCACGGTAGCTACCACATCATCCGCAAGCATGAGGCGCCCGCCAGGCTTGGGCGACTTGCTCGCCTTGATGTGCGCAAGTGCGGCTCGTTCGCCGTGCACACGCTCAATCAGTATTTCGGCTCGACCGCCCGTTTCCTTGTGCGCGGCCAGGCGCGCCTTGATCACGCGCGTGTTGTTGAACACCAGCAGGTCGCCCGGTCGCAACATGGACGGAAACTCGCCAAAAGCGCGGTCATGGATCGCATCGCCGAGTTCCAGCAGCCGGCTGCCACGGCGATCCGCGGCCGGATAGCGCGCAATCAGCTCATCGGGGAGTTCGTAATCGAAATCGGCAATCAACATGGGCGCGCATGGTATCAAAGCCATGCGCACCCATGTCTATTTCCCAACCTCGACTTCTGTATCCGGCTCAGGTCGACGCCGTATCAGGCGGCGGCACCGGCCGGACCGGTGCCCGAGCCGGCTTGACCGGTCTCGGTTTCATCAGCGAACTGTGCGGATCGGCCGGCACCTCGACTTTGACCGTGCGCTGCTTCTTGTCGCGCATGATGCCAAGTTCCAGGGTCTCGCCACTTTCGTATGAACCCAGGATTCTGAGACAGTGGCGAACATCAGTTGGTGCACGACCATCAATGGACTGAATAACATCGCCGTCCTGCAGATCGATGCCCTCTATCTTGGGAGCACTGACGACCAGCAATCCCGAGTCCGTTCCGAAATACCTGCCGAGGCCTTTGTTAAGTGCCACGAGCTCCATGCTGCCCCAGGCGCCGCCCGCAAACGGGAATCCGAATTTCAACTGGAACTTTTCCATAGCCTCGGGTGCAAACGGACGATCCGGTGCCATTGGCATGCGTCCCTGTTCACCGCCAGGGGCCCACGAAAATGCGTGCATCTGCATGACTCGCGGTGTCAATTCGACCGACTCTGGTTTGCCATTGCGCAGGTAATCGAGCTTGATCTGCTCGCCCTCTTCCAAGCCCTTCATAAAATCGAGCAAACGCTGATTCGAGTCGAAACTGCTTTCGGCACTCAACGATTCGCCGTTGACTGCAGTAATTATGTCTCCCGCACGAAGTCCCGCATCATCGGCCGCGCTTTCCGGCGTGACACCGCCCACCTCGACGCCGTCGACTTTTCCGCTCTTCTCGTTGCTTTCAATCGTTATGCCGATCCTCGGCTTGTTCCATAGTTCGAAGCGGCTTTCATACTGAGCCATGCTCGGCAAACGCTCGCGTGTGATTTCCGCTATTTCGCGCGCGGCCTGTTCCATACGCTCCTCCGCTGCACGCAGCCGCTCAGAGTATTCGGCTTTGCGCTGCTCGGCTTCCAGCCGCTTTGTCTCATCGTCTGATTGCGCATGAACCTGGCCGGCAAGCAGCAAACTCGCTGCTATCGGCAATAATGTTTTCCACGTTTTCATCTTGTACTACTCCTGAATCCAATACTTCCCGGTCTAATATGCCGCTCGTTGCGCCTGCGCATAGCGCAACTGCAGCAGCAATTTCATCAACCTGACGCGCTCGCGCCAGAAAATTTCCTTGTCTCCGTCGGCCCACTCAACCGTCGGATCACTCAATTGATAATCGATCGCCGCAATACGGCTCTCGATATCGGACATCGTGGCTACCGTGCCGGCCCGAGCGACTCGCGGCTCAGCGGGCAGCGAGCGAAGATCGCGCTCAAGCTCGCGCGATTGCACCTGCAATGCTCTCAAGTTCGAAAGGTCGGTTGAGTTCGACGTCGCGCCCTGCGGAACCACTGTCGTGGGGTCTATGACATCCTGGTTGCCAGGTATCATCACGGCCACCAGCGCAAGCGCGGCGGCAAGACCGATTCCGGTGTACCACCTGCTGCGACTGCCTGGTGGCGTGGCTGTCAACAAACCCTCCGCCTCGGCCTGTTGCCGAATGCGGGTCCAAACCTCGCGTGGCGGCATCGTCTGCGGGAGCGATCTCAGCCCGCGCCGCAAAACAGCATGTTCGTCAGCGGTTAATGCACAAATCATTTCAGGGTCCTTCTCGTCACTGCTCATTTCAGCAACTCCAACTAGTAACTTCCGACGGCGGCGCCATCGGGTTGTGTGCTTTTTTCAGCACTCAGCATAGGTCGCAGTCGTTGATAGGCTCTCGACAACTGCGACTTTGAAAAACTCTCGGTCTTGCCCATCAGGTCGGCGATCTCCTTGTGGGTGAAACCTTCGACATCGTGTAACCAGATCACGGCCCGACTCACATCCGGCAGGTTCGCCAGTGCAGCGTCCAGGTCCATCGCGTCATCCGGATGACTGGAAATGCCGTGACTCACTGCATCGCCGGCGGTCATATCGTCCCAACCATCGGCCAGCGCCTGGCCTCGTTTGGTCCAGGCCGAGCGCAGGAACATCAGCGACTTGGTCACCGCTATGCGCCGAATCCAGCTGCCCAGCGCCGCCTCGCCGCGGAACGAGGCTATCGAACGCATGATCTCGATGAACGTTTCCTGCACGAGATCCTCGGCATTCGCCGGTGCCTTGGTAAATCTCAGGCAGATCGAATACACCGGCGTCGCAAACGCCCGATAGATGATCTCGTGAGCCTTGGCGTCTCCGCCGGCAGCCCGCCGGACTACGCCGGGGTCGATCTTGATATCTGCAAATTTGCTCATATTCGGGATATTAGATGCCTACCTGCCGGAAAGGGTCGCAAAATGTGAGGCTTTCTTTGCGGATCACAGAAACCGCGAATATACTGTGCGCCGTTCGAGCGGGCGGCCCCCGTCGAACATGCCCACCACACCGAGCCGGGATGGCGGAACTGGTAGACGCGCCGGACTCAAAATCCGGTTTTGGAAACAAAGTGGGGGTTCGATTCCCCCTCCCGGCACCATCTTAAGTAACTGGTTGAGAAAATGAAGTACTGCTCGAGTTGCGGCGGCAATATCAGTCGCATAGTACCGGACGGCGACAATCGCGAGCGCGCGGTATGTGACGAGTGCCACACGGTGCATTACAAGAACCCGCTGCTGGTTGTCGGCTGCGTCGTCGAGAGCGCAGGCAAGGTCCTGCTTTGCAAGCGTTCGATCGAACCCCGCTACGGCTACTGGACCGTTCCCGCAGGATTCATGGAACTCGGTGAAACGATGGCGGCCGGTGCGGCTCGCGAGACCATGGAAGAGGCTTGCGCCAGTGTTGAAATCAGCCACCAGTTTGCGTCGGTCGATGTCCCGGATGCAGGCCAGGTACACATCTTCTTCTGCGGCAAACTGGTCGGTGATTTCGGCGCTGGCGAAGAAACCCTGGAATCACGCTTGTTCAGCGAGGAAGAAATTCCGTGGGACGATCTCGCATTTCAGAGCGGCCGATTCGCGCTGCAGAAATACTTCGAGGATTGCGGACAGAATAACGGCGTGCACTTTCACGAGCTGAGGCGCGCGAAATCCTGAACGGGCTTTAAGGCCCGTTAACGGGCCCTAGTTCTTGGCGAGCTGCTTCGAAAGTTGCAGGCGGCTTGCGAGTGCTGCTGGCGGCAGGTAACCACTCACCAGCGTGCCGTCGTCGAATACGATGGCTGGCGTACCAGTCAATCCGATGTCTTGCCCCAACATGTATTGCTTCGTAACTGCGGATGCATCGCACTTCTGTGTTTCGAAATCCCGATCCAGTTTCGCGGCGGTTAGTGCCCGGTTGCGGTCTCTTGCGCACCAGACATCTTCCGACACACTCCAAGCCCTCGAGGCCGGCCCGTTGCGGGGATAGAGTATGTAGCGAACCGCAATTCCCTGTGCAAGGTACTCATCGATTTCGCTGTGCAGCTTGCGACAGTAGGTGCAGTCAACATCGGTAAAAACAGTAACCCGGAACTTCGGGTCGACGGGCGAAAACATGATGGTCTGGTCGTCGGCAAGCGAGGACATGAGCAGCTTGCGTGCATCGTTGCGAGTCTGCTCGCTCAGGTTCAATTGATTATCGAGATCGATGAGGTCGCCCTGTAACAGGTAGCGTCCGTCCGCGGACACATAAGCCACGATTGAACCTTTGTGTACCGTATACCAGCCATCTACCGGACTTTCATTGACGTTCTCTGCGCCAATCTCATCGAACATCGCGCTGATTTTGGCGCGAACCGCCTCGAGTTGCGCATCTTCTGCTGCAGACGCGGATCCAAAGCTGAACACTGTCAGCAGGGCGAAGAAAATTGCGGTAATACGGCTCATTTATGCAGGTCCTGAATGGCGAAAACTCTGTCGGTAAGACCGGGAATCAAAGGAACGGTTCCCCGGCGGCACGGAGTCTAGCAGACCCCGCGGTATAGCCGAAGCGAATCAGCCGCGCGGATGGTGCTCTGCGTGCAGGTCCTTCAGTCGTTCGCGGGCAACGTGCGTATAGATCTGGGTCGTCGACAGGTCACTGTGCCCCAGTAGCATCTGCACGACCCTGAGATCAGCGCCGTGATTTAGAAGATGGGTGGCAAATGCGTGCCGCAGGCTGTGAGGCGACATCTTCTGCCGTACGCCGGCTTTCTCGGCATAGCGCTTGATGATGTGCCAGAAGGCCTGGCGGGTCATGCGGTCGCCGCGCCGCGTCGGAAAAAGATAATCCGTTTGCCGCTCGAGCAGGATCTCCATACGCGAGCTGTTTATGAATTCTTTCAGCCAGCGCTGGGATTCTTCGCCCAGGGGAATCAGACGTTCGCGATCACCTTTGCCGACGATGCGCAGCACGCCCTGGTTAAAATTCACTTGCGATTGCTTGAGATTGATCAGTTCCGAGACGCGAAGTCCTGTCGCATACAACAGCTCAAGCATCGCCCTGTCGCGATGTCCCAGGGGCTCATCCGTATTCGGTGCACTCAGTAACGCGTCGACCTGGTCTTCTGACAACGTTTTCGGCAATGAACGGCCGATTCGTGGCATCTCGATGTCCGCGGTCGGATCACTCTCACGCAAGCCTTCACGCTGAATATAGCGGAAGAAGCGACGGAAACTGGACAACTGGCGGGCAGTCGATCGCGGCTTGGCGCCACTTTCGACTCGCTCGGCAATGAAGTTCAGGAGGTCGGCTTTGTCGGCACTCTTGATCGACTTGCTGTCTTCCGCCAACGAACGTCCCAAGGTCATCAGGTCCGCACGATATGCACCAAGTGTATTTTTCGACAGGCCGCGTTCCATCCATATCGCATCGAGAAAGCGATCCACTAATTCCTCGGAACGAGTGACGGTCTGTGACTCAGGTGTGCTTTGTTTGTTGCTACTACCCATAATGTCCATCTTCTCTGGTCGAGCAATCCTTTGCTGCGTTACATCTGCCAACCGGGTCGTCGTACTGGTAGCATACGCCGTTCCGACTCCTGGCAATATTTCCAATGCACCGCCAAGCGACGGATTTATCAAGGTTTATGAGTATGGTGACGACTTTGAATTATGGGCGTGACCGCTGTCACAGAAACTGCAAGGCGTTAACATAAAGTGAACTGGGTCACACGGGTCACAAATTATCTCTGGGGACTGTGGGCATGGGCAATTTTTTCGCTCGCCTGCCTGTTCTCCCTGATCGTCGCTTTGCTCGTTCCGGGCAACCTTCGACGCCAGAAGCTGGTCACATTTGCGGCAAGAATGGTCTTTGTCGTCGCAGGCGTGCGTGTCACGGTTCGCGGAATGGACAATTTACCGCTCGACAGCTGCGTGGTCGTCGCCAATCACGCCAGCTATATCGATGGTCCGCTGCTGAAGGGTTATCTACCCGCGAGGTTTGGATTCGTTATCAAGGGTGAGATGCGGGACATTCCGGTCGTGCACTTCCTCTTGCGGCGTGCAGGCTCGAAATTTGTTGAGCGCAACGAGACCGTCGGCAGCTCCAGGGATGCAAGGCAGCTCGTTAAGGCCGCAAAGGGAGGCGAATCGCTCGGTTTTTTCCCCGAAGGCACATTTGTTCTGAAGCCCGGCGTAGGACGTTTTCGCCCTGGCGCATTTGTTGCGGCCGTTAAAGGCGACCTGCCCGTGGTACCGATTGCCATCTCAGGTACGCGCGAAATGATGCCATCGGGCCGATTAATGCCATGGCCTGCAGATCTCACAATCGAAATACTGCCTGCAATCGCACCAGGCGACGAAGACTTTGCATCCTCAAAGAAGCTGGCCGAGGCCGCCCGGCAAAGTATTTTGCTCGCCCTCGGCGAACCCGATCTGCTGTTGAACGAGGACGCGGCCTGACTACCAGATACGCAATATTGCGCTTCCTTGCCGATTTCCCGACAGTAGCGCACACATACTCTCATTCGCCTGACGGAGTCATATGCAATGAATTCTGACCCAGTTGTAATAGTAGCCGCGAAACGGACGCCACTCGGCGCGTTCCAGGGTTCGCTTTCCGGCGCGACCAGTCCGGAACTCGCGGCCGCCGCGATCCGGGCCTGCGTAGATGAATCCGGCGTCGATACCAACTCCATCAGCGAAGTCTTCATGGGCTGTGTATTACCCGCCGCCCTTGGGCAGGCGCCTGCAAGGCAGGCGGCCATCAAAGCCGCCATTCCGTTGCACACCGGGTGCACGACCCTTAACAAGGTTTGCGGTTCCGGCATGAAAGCCACGATGCTGGGCAACGACCTGATCCGCGCTGGCAGTGCGAGCATCGTTGTCGCGGGCGGCATGGAGTCCATGAGCAACGCGCCCTACCTGATGCCGAAAGCGCGGTCAGGCTATCGCATGGGGCACCAGGAAGTGCTTGATCACATGTTCTTTGATGGACTGCAAAATCCGGCCGACGGCAACATGATGGGGCACTTTGCGGAACTGACTGCCAGGAAATACGGCTTCAGCCGCGAAGACCAGGATGCCTTTGCGATCGAATCGGTCACCCGGGCGCGCGCCGCCATGTCGAGCGGTGCCTTCGACACCGAGATCACTCCGGTTACGGTCGCGACCCGCAAGGGCGCTGTAACCGTCAGCCAGGACGAGGGGCCGGGCACTGCCAATCCAGATAAGATCCCGACCCTGAAACCGGCTTTCGCAAAAGATGGAACCGTTACTGCAGCAAGTTCGTCGTCAATATCCGACGGCGCGGCCGCACTCATATTGATGAGTGCCAGCGAGGCCAAAAATCGTGGCCTGAAAGTGCTCGCGACAATCGTCGGGCATTCAGGTTTTGCCCATGAGCCAGAGTGGTTCACTACGGCGCCGGTATTCGCAATCCGGGCGCTGCATGAAAAACTCGGTTGGAATCCGGACAGCGTCGATCTCTACGAGATCAACGAAGCATTTGCCTGTGTGACGATGGCCGCAATGGTTGATGTCGGAATCGATCACAAGAAAGTCAATGTAAATGGCGGCGCGTGTGCGCTGGGACACCCGATCGGCGCTACCGGTGCGAGAATTATCGTTACACTTTTGCATGCGCTGCGTAATCGGAAATTAAAACGCGGCATCGCATCACTCTGCATCGGCGGCGGCGAAGCTACCGCGATCGGAATTGAAATAAACTAAACCATCAAAGCAGGAACAGCCATGGATCTCGGAATTGCAAAAGCAGTAGTCACCGGCGGCGCGTCGGGTCTCGGACTCGCCACCGCGCAACGCATCATCGCCGCAGGTGGCCAAGTCGTACTCCTCGACGTCAACGAGGAACAAGGCAAAGCGCAAGCCGCCGAACTCGGGGCTCGCGCGATCTTTGTACGTACAGACGTTGCTAGCGAAGAAAGCGTCAAGGCGGCGATCAAGGCAGCCAAAGAATTCATGGGTGGAATCACGCTTGCCGTCAATTGTGCAGGCATCGCGACAGCCGGTCGCACGCTGGGTCGCGACGGCCCGTGGCCCGCTGAAAACTTCAATCGCGTCATCCAGATCAATCTCGTCGGCAGTTACATCGTCACCAAGGAAGCCGCAGCCGTAATGCAACTCAATGAGCCCAACGATCAGGGCGAGCGTGGCGTTGTAATCAGCACTGCGTCAGTAGCCGCGTTCGAAGGTCAGATCGGCCAGGCTGCGTACTCGGCATCGAAAGGCGGTGTGGTTGGCATGATGCTGCCGCTCGCACGGGAGTTCGCGCAGTTCGGCATTCGCGTTAACACCATTGCACCCGGCATATTCATGACCCCGATGCTCGCCGGAATGCCAGAAGAAGTTCAGGCGTCGCTCGGTAAGCAGATCCCCTTCCCGCCGAGGCTGGGCCGCCCGGAAGAATACGCGGACACGGCCGCCTTCATCTACGGCAATCCGGTCGTGAACGGCGAGACGATCCGAATCGACGGAGCTATTCGGATGCAGCCCAAGTAGGTGCCATTTTTCCTGTTAAGGGGACATTGCCAACCTGACCAGGCTAAACGTAGCCACTACTGATTCAGATAGGGGCGTACGTCAACAGCCTCCCGGTCACGGTCATCTGCTAGCAACTGGCGCAATATTGCGATGTGTCCTTGGCCACCGATGACGAGCACTCGCTCGCCCGGTAGTGCATGCTGCTGCACGAGAGCGTACATGCGGAAGTTGCGGTGCCACCAACTGGCGGCCGCGTCGGCGCCCACAAAGTTGCCGTTGCCGCCAACATGATTGGTTAAAACGTAGATGCCGCGGTTCAAAGCATCGCGGTCGGGATCATTGTAGCGTACTAACAGTTCCCGCAATGATAGCCTGGTCTGTTCTTCCTGCGCATCGCGGGTCAACTCTTCAATGAGTGCAGACATTCTCGCGCCAGTTTCGGTGTCATTACTCTCCATATAGTCAAACAACGGCTCCGCATTCCACTGGATGCCTGTCTCGTCAAAACCATGGATGGTGTCTGCGTCACTAAGAGCGGCAATTCGAAAGCCTAGTTGGTATATCTCATTGCTAGGTAAATCATAGGTGCCGTCGAGATACTGCCGAAATCGTTCTTGCATCTCGGGTTCTCGTTCGGGTTCAAACTCCAACAGAACAATTGTTGGATTGAACTTGCTGATTTCGGCGGAAAGCGCTCCAAGGTACGCCTGATTCTCATTAGTCATGACGTTCATTTGATCTGTCTTCACCATGTCGCGCCCCGGGTTTGAGAAGTGGAAGACGCCAAACAACATCACTTGGGCGGGTGGCTGTTGCTCGGCTGTCGCCGCTAACGGGCTGGCGAACAGAAACGCAGCTGCAATGTATTTGGCGATATTTCTCACAAACAGGACTCCCCCAAACAAGTTTTCAATCTTGCGTATACCGCACTTTGATGCTCGAAGTCGAACAGTGGTTTAGATTGCTTCTCGCTGCATTGATCATCCCGGATTGGTGGATGCCTGGTTACAACCGAATCCAGCCTCCACGGTGTAAGATGCTTACTGGCCGCTGCTGACCCAAAGGCGACGTTCGAGCTCTCCCGATTTTATATCTAATTCGGTATATTCTCTATTGAAAGTCATACCGAATTCGGTATAATCCACCAATGAATGTCAAGCTGGCTCCAATTATTTGGTTGGGCGACTCACGAGATATCATTCGCTCCGGGCCGGTCAAGGCAAAACAAAGTGCTGGCGAGGAATTATTCCGATTGCAGATTGGCAGCGAGCCTCTTCACTGGCGTGTAATGAAGTCGGTCGGGCGTGGGGTTCGAGAAATTAAGATATCAGAGGGCGGTCAATACCGTGTTTTCTACGTGACTCGCCGGAAAGAGGGTTTTGTGGTGTTACATGCTTGCGAGAAGAAGACGCAACGTACGGGCAAAACCGATATTGAGCAATGTAAACAACGATTGAAAATGATTTGACGGATAGACGCGATGAAACATGTAACTAAAGGCAATGTATTTGAAGATCTCGGTTTTTCACCAGAGGATTCGGAGCGTATGGCGCTGCGGGTTTTTCTCGGCGAACAGATTCGTACATTTGTTAGGCGCAATAATCTCAGCCAGACCAAGGCTGCGGCATTCTTCGGTGTTCAGCAACCCAAGATCAGCAAGATTATGGGTGAAGACCTCGAAGGGATGAGTATCGACTACCTCCTGAAGATGGTTGCGCAGACCGGTGGACAGTTGAACTACTCATTTCGGCAACCGCGTAAACTCTCAAGGAAAGAAGTTGAGGCTAGAATCGAAGCCGCCTAGCTACGTCTCGTGGCCGAAAGGCGACGCGCGCCATTTCCTTAAAGCAGACATTCAAGCGGCTGGTATCGGGAAAAGCTGTCGTTCAGCCCGGGCAGTACGCAAGGTTCCGCCAGCAGGTCGTTAATCCACCAAAACTGTCGTTTGGCCAGCGAATTTCGCTAATTACTAACTTTAGTGTTCCGGTACCCTGGACCGACCGACAACCGATTTACATGTTCGAATAGTTCGGTCCGCCGCCGCCTTCGGGAACCGTCCACACGATATTCTGTTTCGGGTCCTTGATATCGCAGGTCTTGCAGTGGACGCAGTTGCCGGGGCTGATCTGGAATTTCTTTTCACCGCCCGCCTCCACGATTTCGTAAACGCCCGCCGGGCAATAGCGTTGCGCGGGTTCGTCGAATTCGGGCAGGTTGTACGAAATCGGGATCGACCTATCCTTCAGTTTCAGGTGTGAGGGCTGGTCTTCCTCGTGGTTGGTGTTCGAGAGAAACACGGACGACATTCGATCGAAAGTCAGTTTGCCGTCGGGTTTCGGATAGTCGATCCTTTTTGCTTCCGACGCTTTGAGCAGGGACTCGTGATCGGGCTCAGTGTTGTGCCAGGTGAACGGCAGCTTGCCGAAGAATATGTTCTGGTCGATGAACGCAAAAGCCGCCCCCCAGAAGCTGCCGAGCTTATGCAACCCCGGACCAAAATTTCGGCCCCGATGCAGTTCCTTGTAAACCCAGGATGTTTTGACAGCGGCGTCGTAGTCGGCCAGTTCGGCAGGCGCCGCATCGCCGGCGGCCAATGCTCGGTGCACACTCTCGGCGGCCAGCATGCCGGTCTTGATCGCAGTGTGTGCGCCCTTGATCTTTACACCGTTCAGGAAGCCGGCACCGCAGCCCACGAGCATGCCGCCCGGGAATGCCAGTTTTGGCAATGACTGCAAACCGCCCTTGTTGACGGCCCTCGCGCCGTAAGCGATGCGCTTTCCGCCGTTCAGGTAGCGGGCAATCTTCGGGTGTAACTTCCAGCGCTGAAACTCATCGAAAGGCGACAGATGCGGGTTCTTGTAGTTAAGGGCAATAATGAACCCCGCAAACACTTTGTTATTCGCAGCGTGATACAGAAATCCACCGCCTTCCGTGTGCGCGTCGAGAGGCCACCCGGCCGTATGCACCACCAGGCCCTCTTCGTGAAGCTTCGGGTCGATTTCCCAGACTTCCTTGAAGCCGATGCCGTAGTGTTGCGGATCGGCATTCGCCCGGAGATCGAACTTTTTCATGACCAGCTCGCTCAGGTTGCCGCGCACACCTTCCGCGAAAATCGTGTATTTGCCAAGCAACTCATAGCCAGCCTGGAACGAGGCTTTGCGCTCGCCGTTTTTGTCGATGCCCATATCGCTGGTCGCGACACCCCGAACCCGTCCATCAGCGTCGTACAAAACCTCGGATGCAGCGAAACCGGGAAATACGTTAACGCCCATTGCCTCAGCCTTCTCGCCCATCCATTGGCAGAGCTGTCCCAGGGCCAGGATGTAGTTGCCGTGATTGTGCATGGGACGCGGCAGGAACAGACCCGGTACCGGCATCGCACCGGTGCCGCTCGTCAGGTAGTGAACCCGGTCTCCCGTAACGGCTGTGGTAACAAGTGCACCCTGCTCCCGCCAATCCGGAAACAACTCGTCGAGTGCAGTGGGTTCAAAAACATTTCCCGATAAAATGTGGGCGCCGATTTCCGAACCTTTTTCTACCACTACGACGGAAAGGCTTTCGTCGAGCTGCATGAGCCTGCACGCAGCGGCAAGACCGGCGGGCCCGCCGCCGACGATAACGACGTCGAATTCCATCGCCTCGCGTTCAATTACATCGGTCATTCGACTTGTATCCTGAGTTTGATTGAATTCAATTCTAGCAGCTCATGTGGCAGCTTCATTGCCAGCGATGTAATCTTGCCGGGCGGCCACACAGCCGAAAATACAGTTTAAGGGGTAGTTTGGACATTCGCGAAGCATACGAGGTGAGCCTTGGCCGCGAAGGCCATGTCCGGGATCCTGCCCAGGTAGTCGCCATAAAGAAACTTGCGACCCTGCAACGACGCATTGAATCGCGAGAGTCGAACGAAAGTGGATGGTTGCGCTGGCTGCCCGCGCGTTTCAAAACCAGGCCACCTGCCGTAAAGGGCCTCTACCTGTGGGGCGGTGTCGGGCGCGGCAAGACCTTCCTAATGGACCTGTTTTACGACAGCCTCAAAATTGACCAAAAAAAGCGCGTGCATTTCCATCGCATGATGAAAGAGGTGCATGACCGGCTTCGTGAATTGGGCGATATCGAAGACCCGCTGGATACGGTCGCGGCCGGGATCGCTGCAGAAACAAGGGTGCTGTGCTTTGACGAGTTCTTCGTCAGCGATATTGCCGACGCGATGATTTTGGGGCGTCTGCTAGATAGCCTGTTCCGGCGCGGCGTCACACTCGTTGCGACCTCAAATTCGCGCCCCGATGAACTCTACAAGGACGGCCTGCAACGGCAGCGCTTTCTGCCGGCCATCGATCTTATCAACGCGAATGCCGACATCCTTCATATGGACAGCGGCACGGACTATCGGCTGCGACTATTAGAGCAGGCCGGAACCTACCTGGTGCCCGACGATGCAGCGGCGACGGCAAAGCTAAACTACTTTTTTGACGAGTCTGCCAATAGCCATCGTCTCGAAAATCCTGACCTCGACATTAACGGCCGCAGTATCCGGGCCCTGCGGTGCGCAAAGGGTATTGCCTGGTTCGATTTCCTGGCGATATGCGACGGACCGCGCAGCCAGTCTGACTATATCGAGCTGGCCCGCTGGTACCCTAACATCATCGTTTCCGGTGTCCCGCAACTCGACGCAACCCGCGAAGACCAGGCCCGCCGCTTCATCGCCCTGGTCGACGAGTTCTACGATCGACGCGTAAAGCTCATCCTTTCCGCAGCTGCCGACGCGACTGCCCTGTACACGGGTTCCCGCCTGGAATTCGAGTTTGATCGTACCCGCAGCCGGCTGATCGAAATGCAGTCAACCGACTATCTCGCGCTGCCGCATCTGGCGTGATAAATTCGCGCCATGAGTAAAGACCTGAAACTCGAGAATTTCCTTCCTTATCGATTGGCGGTGTTGTCCAACACGGTCAGTACGACCGTGGCGAGAGCCTACGACAAGCGCTTCAGTGTTTCGATTCCCGAGTGGCGGGTCATTGCGGTTCTGGGACGTTTTCCCGGGCTTTCAGCCGTCGAGGTCGCGGAGCGGACGTTCCTCGACAAGGTCGCCGTGAGTCGCGCCGTTACGAAGTTGATCAAGAACGGTCGCATCGACCGTGAGTTCGCAGACGCCGACAAGCGCCGCTCGATCCTGAACCTGTCTGAAGACGGCAAGAAACTGCACGACGAAATCGCGCAGCTGGCACTGCAATTCGAAAGCGACCTGCTGGAAGGATTCAGTGTCGATGAACTCGAAAAACTGAACAGCATCATGGAACGACTGATGGCGCGTGCCGGGCTGATCGGACCTCCCTGATCCTGGTTTCTAAAGCTCCGTCCGCACCCTGACAAGGTCCGGGAATAGCTCGACGTCCAGCGCCTTTTTCAAAAACGATACGCCTGAAGACCCGCCCGAGCCCCGCTTGTGTCCAATAATCCGCTCGACCGTTTTCATATGGTGAAATCGCCAGAACTGGAAGTTGTTGCCAATATCCATTAGCGCCTCACACATCTCGTATCGAGACCAGTATTCGGCCCTGTTCTCGTAAATCTGTTTCAGGACCGCGATCACCGCTTCATCCTCACCGCGCATTTCACTGAAGTCGCGCTCAATCGACTCTTGCGGTATGCCCATGCCGCGACGCTTGAGGTGTAACAGGAATTCCTCGTACAGGCTCGGCGAATTCAAGGCCTGTTGCAGGCGCGCATACCATTCGGGCTGGTGCTTATAGACTGCCATCAGCGCAGCATTCTTGTTGCCCAGTGTGAATTCCAGAATCCGGTACTGTGCAGACTGGAAGCCGGACGCTTTGCCAAAGACCTGTCGAAATTCGGAATATTCAACCGGAGTCAGCGTGTCCAGTACCTGCCACTGGTTGTACAGCTGGGCCTGCACGTGCCGCACACGGGCGAGATTTTTGACGGCGGGAGCAAGTGCGTCTTTGCGCAGATGTTCGATGGCGGCCCCGACCTCGTGGATGACTAACTTGATCCACAGTTCCGCGACCTGGTGCTGGATGATGAACAGCATCTCATCGTGGTGCGGCGGATCGCTGAGCGGCGCCTGCGCGTCCAGTAGTCGATCCAGCTGCAGGTAGCCCGTGTAATCATCATCGCGCGAAAGATCCGTGTAGATCGTTTTCTCGAGATTTCGTTTCTTCATAATCATCAACTAATTGGGATGGTTTCGAATGTAATTACTGTATAATGCCACGCGCCATTTCGGGTCCCTAATTTTTTGGTCGGTGTGGCCGGCCGGAGCAGTTACGTGGCATCAAAAGTTCAGCGTCGCATTGGCGACACCAGGCAGGCTATCGTCGACGGTATTGTCGGCGCGCCAGTGAAAAGCAAGATTTTGCGCCAGCCATCCCAGGTCAGGCAGTTTCTTCAGCAATACGTCAAAAACGTGCCTGTCGAGGACCTGCAGGGACGCTCCGAGACCATCATGGCCCGCGTGGCGATCGATCACCTTGAGTTCGGCGCGACTCGGCGAAAAGGCCAGGCGCTCCTGCGAATCTTCAATCCGACAGAGAAAGAGCACGGCTACGTCTCGGCATTCACCATCGTTGAAATGGTGAATGATGACATGCCTTTTCTTGTCGACTCGGTCGGGGCGGCAATCAACCGCCATGGGCTCGCAGTCCACATGACCGTGCATCCGATTATTTCGGTCAAGCGCGATAGCAAGGGCCAGTTAACCGGTATCGCGAAACCGGGTGATGCAGGTGCAAAAACCGAATCCTACATTCGTTTCGGAATTGATCGTGAAACCGGCACGGCAGAGCTCAAGCTCCTGCGGAAGGAAATCAACACAGTACTGCGTGACGTACGCGTCGCCGTACGTGACTGGCAAAAAATGCGCAAGCGCATGCTTGAAACGTGTGACTTGCTTGTGAATGGACCGAAAGGTGTCGATCCGCTGTTGCGTACAGAAAGCCAGGCGCTGCTTGAGTGGATGGTTGATGACCACTTCACATTTCTCGGCTATCGGGACTACAAGTTGTCAAACAAAGGCGATCGCTACTTTCTCAACTCAGTCCCGGGTACCGGCCTCGGTGTATTGAGTCATGGCGACAAGAATTCTCAATCCATCGAACTGACCGCGGAAATGAAGCGACTGACGCGTTCGCGCGACTGGTTAATCCTGACCAAGGCAAACTCCCGCTCGACTGTTCACCGTTCGACCTTCCTCGACTATCTCGGCGTGAAGATATACGACTCCAACGGCAAGGTTATTGGTGAACGTCGCTTCATCGGTTTATTGACCTCCGTTGCCTACAATGAAAGTCCCAAGAACATTCCTTTGTTGCGCCACAAGATTCAGAAACTCTTCGAGCGCGCAAACGTGAATGAGTCGGGTCATCGCGGCAAGGCGCTTTCACACATAATCGAAACCTATCCGCGCGAGGAGCTGTTTCAAAGTTCTGTCCAGGACCTTGCGCGTACGACCATTGGCATCCTGAATCTCCAGGACCGCCAGCGCGTAAAGTTTTTCCTGAGGCGCGATGCATTCCGGCGATTTTTCTCCTGCCTCGTTTACGTACCGCGCGAGAAATACACCACATCCATTCGAAGACAAATAGAAGCGCTGCTCAAGGACGCGTTCGACGGCCTGAGCGTCGATTCCGCAGTGCAGATTTCGGATTCCGCGCTTGCACGCGTACACATCATCGTCAGGACAAACGAAGGCGAACGTCCGCGCATCAGCATTCAGGAAATTGAGCAGCGAATTGCCAAGCTCGTAGTCACCTGGTCGGACCGGCTGCAACAAGTACTACTCGAAAAGTTCGGACACGACGAGGGCCATCGCCTGTTCCAGGCGTACGGGCAAATATTTCCTGCCGGATACCAGGCCGATACGCTACCCAGCGAAGCCTGTTCCGATATCAGCCGGCTCGACAAAATGCTTTCCGAGTGCTCGCTGCGGACGGTCGACCTGTATGTGCCGAAAATTCCGCATGCCGGTAGCCTGCGTTTCTGTGTGTACAGCATGGGGCAGCCTATTTCGCTGTCCGACGCCCTCCCCGTCCTCGAGAACATGGGCGTTTCCGTTTATTCCGAACGCCCCTACGAAGCCAGGCTTGAAGCGGGCTATTCATACTGGATCCAGGACTTCGACCTGCTGGTCAATGGTGACCAGTCAGTCGACTTCGAAGCGGTTGATGCCCGTTTCGAAGAGTGCTTTCTTGCCGTGCTCGCCGGTGAAGCTGAGAACGATGGCCTGAATCGCCTCGTTTTCTACGGCGGGCTGGACTGGCGCCAGACGTCGTTGTTGCGATGCTACGCCAAACACATCCAGCAACTCCGCCTGCCTTTCAGTCAGGCCTACATGGAAGAGGTACTGGTTGCGCACTCAGGTCTGGTACCGCTTCTGGTGAAGCAATTTGAACTGCAGTTCGATCCGGCTATCAGCGCAGCACATCGAAATCGTGAATTGAAGAAAGTGGTCGAAGCCGTCCAGCGTGGCGTGGCCAAGGCCAGGAATGTAGACGAAGACCGAATTCTTAACGCGTTCGCGGGTGGCATTGACGCGACCTTGCGCACGAACTATTTCCTGCGCGACGACGGCAAGCCTAAACCTTCGATATCGATAAAACTCGACCCGTCGAAACTGCCCGAAATTCCGTTGCCCAAGCCCAAAATTGAGGTCTTTGTATACTCGCCGGAAGTGGAAGGCGTGCATCTGCGGGGCGGCGAAATCGCTCGAGGTGGATTGCGCTGGTCGGATCGGCGAGAAGACTTCCGCACCGAAGTCCTCGGCCTCATGAAAGCGCAGGTCGTCAAAAACACCGTCATCGTACCTACCGGCGCCAAAGGCGGGTTCTTTCCAAAGAAGGCGCCGACCGAAGATCGCGACGCGATCATGCAGAACGGCATCCGCTGCTATAAGACGTTTATCCGCGCGCTGCTGGATATTACGGACAACGTCATCGACGGCAAGGTTGTCACACCGAAAGGCATCGTCCGACGTGATGGCGATGACCCGTATCTTGTTGTCGCGGCCGACAAGGGAACCGCAACCTTTTCCGATATCGCGAATAGCATCTCCGCGGAATACGAATTCTGGCTGGACGACGCGTTCGCCTCGGGCGGCTCAGCCGGCTATGACCACAAGAAGATGGCCATTACGGCGCGTGGCGCGTGGGAAGCCGTTAAACGGCATTTCCGCGAGCTTGGCGTGAATATTCAAAAAGAGCCTTTTACGGTAGCTGGCATCGGCGACATGGCAGGCGACGTTTTCGGCAATGGCATGTTGTTATCAAAGAAAATAAACCTTGTCGCTGCATTTAATCACCGCAATATTTTCCTGGACCCGAATCCGGACATGGCCGCCAGCTTCCGCGAGCGGCAGCGCCTGTTCAAAACGCCGCGAACCACCTGGGAAGATTACAACCCGGAACTGATTTCAAAAGGCGGCGGTGTCTATTCCCGCCAGTCAAAGTCCATCAAATTAAGTAACGAGGCGAGAAAGCTACTCGATGTTGATGCGGACGCGCTCAAGCCCGATCAACTCATCAATGCCATCCTGAAGATGCGCGTGGATCTGTTATGGAACGGTGGCATCGGTACCTACGCCAAAGCCAGTAACGAAGGCCACGCCGATGTCGGTGATCGCAGCAACGATGCCGTGCGCGTAAACGCAAATGAATTACGTTGTCGCGTCATCGGTGAAGGCGGAAATCTCGGCTTCACCCAGCTGGCTCGTGTTGAGTTCAGCCTGAATGGCGGTCGAATCAACACCGATTTCATTGACAACTCGGGCGGCGTTGACAGCTCTGACCGGGAAGTGAATATCAAGATTCTTCTGAGTGACGCGGCAAAGAAAAAGAATCTGACGCGCGCAAAACGCAACACACTACTGGTGTCAATGACTGACGATGTCGCAAATCTTGTATTGCGCAATAACTATCTGCAGACACAATCCATCAGTATGAGTGAAACGATCTCGTCCGATCGTATTGATGAGACCGCGCGTCTGATATCGGATCTTGAACGAACCGGTTTGCTAAACCGGGCCATCGAGTACTTGCCTGATGACGTCCAAATCGAGGAACGGCGAAGCCGGAAACTGGGCTTTACGCGTCCGGAACTGGCCGTCGTACTAAGTTACGCAAAAATCGACCTGTATAACGGGCTGATAAAATCTGACCAGTCTTTGGAAGACTTCCTGGCCATCGATCCGCAACGATACTTCCCGCCATTACTGCGGCGCCGCTACCTCGATCTGATTCCAAGTCATCGTTTGAGCCGACAAATACTCGCGACGCTGGTCGCAAACGACATTGTCAATCGTATGGGCCCTGCGTTTGCGAAGCATGTGCAGGTCGACACCGGCGCAAGTATTGTTACAGTCGCGCGTGCGTATGCGGTGGCCAGGGCGATTTGCCGTGCCGGCCCGCTGTTACGCAAGATCGAATCGCTCGACTACGAAGTTCCCGCTCGCGCGCAGGTTTCAATGATGTTTGAAGTCAGCCGGACTCTGCGGCACGTTTGCTACTGGCTAATTGAACAGTACGGTGACTCGCTTGAGATCGTGAAAACCGTTGAGCGACTGATGGATAACATGGGCCTGATCTATTCTCGCGCATCGACTTTCCTGTCTCGGGCAAGTCGAACCCGTCACGAAAAATCCGAAAAGCATTACATCAAGATGGGTGTTCCGGAAAAACTGGCCAACAACATGTCGGTATTGTTACTCACCCGGCCAGCGCTGGATATGGCAGACCTCGCAGCAGAGCGAAAGCGGGAAGTCACGGACGTCGCAAAACTTTACTCAACTTTCAACGATGCATTGGGATTGTATTG
>JAOUNH010000179.1 GCA_029881055.1 Gammaproteobacteria bacterium | reverse complement strand
TTTCGGCCAGCGCAAAGTGGCCATGCTCAGTCATACCGTTGATGCTGACGGTACGGGCACAGCCGGGGTGCGTTGGTACGAGATGGAGAACAAGAAGGATCGTGGCTGGCAGCTGAAGAAAGAGGAGACTTTCTCACCTGATGGCGACCACCGCTGGATGGGCAGTATCGCTATGACGGCTGCAGGAGACACCTGTCTCGGTTACAGCATTTCAAGCGACACCACCTATCCGAGTATTGGCATCACCGGCCGTAAGGGCAGGTCGAACCATATGAATATCGCAGAACTGCTAGCTTTCGATAGCACCGGCGGTGTACAGCGCGGTGTGGCCAGATGGGGTGATTACAGCTCGATGTCTATTGACCCGGTCGATGACACCTGCTGGTACACCCAGGAAATTCCCAGGCCAAACCAAGCCGTAAGCCCCAGTCGTGGACTCCCTTATGGCGAATATTTCGGTTGGGGAACACAAATTATTCAGTACGACGTAAAACCATAATTACCTTTAAGTTCCAGGAAGTAAGAAGGGAGGGCCTCATTGAGGCCCTCTTTTTTTTCGTCAGACGGTGTTTGCCATGAAATCCCTAACCCACAATCCACTTCCATTCCTGTTGGCTGCAATTTGCCTGGCCAGTGGGTTGTTTGCAGCGATGTCGTCTAGGGCCGACGACACAGGGGTCAGGGGCACGGTTCTTTGGGGACCGGTCAATCCCGGAAAACTCGACAGCTATTCCTGCTCCACAAAGTCAGGCAAAGTCAGTGATCGTGCCGGAGGACGGCATTGCCGAAGTCATGCTGAGATTTGACACGGGTATGAGGTGAACTGAGATGAAAACCAGATTTTTCTCACTCTTCCCACGGTCGGTTTTGTTATGATGCCGCGATGAAAATTCAACTGATAATTTTTGCCCTGTTTCTGGTTTTCGCAAATCCTCTCGCTGCAGAGGATCCGAAACCCGTACAAGCTGCCGAGTCAGTTGACGCTCCGGAGTTGCATCAGACTCCCGATGCGGTTGATGTCACCGATTCTGCCAAAACGCCAGAACCGGTTAAGGCTCCAATCCTTCTGACTCCAAAAGACGAGGCGCTGATACAGAGCGTTTGGGAAGGAGACTTGGCAAAAGCCGAGCTCCTGGTAAAGAAAGGCGCCAATGCAAATGCAGCCGAACCTAAGAAGGCGCGTACGGTGTTAATGGTGGCTGCAGCAAAGGGCCAACTTGATATCGTCAAATTTCTGTACGGAAAGGGCGCCGACATCAATGCCAGGGACAGTGACTCCCAGACCGCATTAATGTATGCCAGCAGACATCGGCTCAATGTGACCCCGGATAACGCGATCGCAAAATTCCTTATAGATAATGGTGCCGAAGTAAACGTCAGGAGCAAGAAAAGGGGTTTTACCGTCTTGATGCTTGCAGCGTCGGCCGGTAATGTGGAATTGGTTCAGCAACTGCTCGAAAAAGGAGCGGATCCAGAGATCGCGGACAATTTCGGCGTCTCCGCGTTGGCTATGGCTCAGGAAAGAGGATTTTCGGCCGTGGTCGATCTGCTGTCTAATCCGCCGACGCCGGAAAGCGAGCAATAGATAACGCTCTGCATATGGGCCCCCAACGGGTCATAAACTCGGTCACTGAGTCGCTGCGCAAACTGTGACGCAGTTCTCATTTAGATGCCGCGCATGGCGGAATTATGGGCTTAGAATGTGCTTTGTCACCCGGATACCTTAGTGGGCAATTCCGGTGCCTGACCTCTCTGGGAGGAGCGTCCGATGAGATTTATCAAACAGAGTGTTATCTTCTTGCTATCCACTGTGCTGTTTGTCGCGTGCTCGGGTAGTAGCGGCGAATCGGGGCCATCAACACCGTTACCGTCGGGAATGGCGAAGATCGATGCAAGTACTGCCGCGCCGATTGCTCAGGGGACAATCGAAGTTGTTTTCTCAAGCGGTAAGTTTGCTGACATCCTGTTGGGCGTGAGCGCGCCCGTTCCGGGAACGACCACACCCTGCGTCGCTGACGGCAGCGTTATTGTATCCGGCCAGATTGCTGACCTGAGCACGCTGTCGGCCGGCGATCGAATCCTGCTGCAATTTGCCGATTGTGACGACGGCGCGGGCCAGGTCTTGAACGGCACCTATCAAGTCGACATCAACAGCTTCTCCGGCGATCTCTTGGCGGGCCTGGCGCAGCTCAATGCCGCGGTGACTTTAGATGGTTTCGAGGTCACCGAAGGACAGGAAAGGACATCACTAACTGGCGGCGTTACGTTGGCCCTCGATACAACCATGCCGCTAACGACGAGTATATCTGTGTCCGGTGACTCGGTATCAGTCAGCGACAACACTGACGCAGCGACACTGACCCTATTTCGAATCGACACAACGCGAGACGCTGGTGTAGCGCCGGAAGCGTATACATCAGCAGCAACGGGCACGCTGAGCAGCACGCTCTTCGCGGGCGCGGTCAATTACAGCACACCGATCCCATTCATGGGGTTTGCCGACGAATACCCGTTTACAGGCAAATTATCGGTCACAGGTTCTGGCGGCGCGGCGGTCAGCTTGTTTGCTCTCGACAGTGTCAACGTTCGCCTCGAAATTGATCCGGGTGATGCTTCCGGCATCGTGTCCAAAGTAACGACCTGGGAGAAGCTAGCCAACGGAGTGGTCGGTGACGGCACCGGAATCAGGGGGCAGGTGATCAGGGGGCCCATCAATCCCGGGCCGGAGATTGAAGGGGTAATAAACGAAGAACCGTTTAGTGCTTCATTCAGCGTGCTGGATTCCGAAAACAATATTGTGGCGCGCTTTGAGTCTGACGAGAACGGCAGCTTCGAGGTTGCGCTGGTCCCTGGCGAGTACACGGTCGTTCCGGGTCCGTCGGCGCCGATCTTGTTTCCCGAGCAACAGACGAAGACGGTGTCCGCGCCGGAGGATGGCTTTGCCGAAGTCCTCCTTGAATTCGACACCGGCATAAGGTGAACTGAAAATCCGCGTGTCGGCAGTTCGATTCTGCCCCTGGCCACCATTCTTTAAAATAGATCAGACACTTGTAGCGTTCGTGCCTGGTCGCCCGGTATAGCACTGTGCCAAAATTGTGCCAATGACAGGAATTCGACGGACCTAAGCATCAGATATCGATGTCCCGCGATATCTTGAGTGCGTCATCGAGTTCGAGCCCGAGATATCGAACCGTATTCTCGATCTTCTTGTGCCCGAGCAAGAGCTGGCAAGCCCGCAGATTCTGAGTCTTTCGGTAAATGAGAGTCACCTTGGTTCTCCTGATCGAGTGTGTGGCAAAGGCGGTTGGATAAGCTCCAACCACCCCTTATGATGAGTTATCACACAGCCTCGGCCAGAAGCAGCCGCTGATGTATAAACGGAACGCAGCAATCAGCGCACCCGGCATCCTCACATCGATTGTCTTCCGGAACCTATTAGATAACCAGCGAGTACCGCCAACGGTAGCTTGGTTGCAAACACGAGGACAAACGAAGCCAAAGCCAATCGCCACGGAATGAAGCCGGAATTTGATATTGCAAAATATGTAGTAATCCCGCCGACGATTGCCACGAACAACCCGGCACGAAGGGACGCTGACAACGCACTACCGTAGCTTGGTCTCAGCTTGACGTACAGCCAACAAATCGCAACGCCGTACACAAAATCCGGTGCGAAGGAGAAAATATCTCGCCAGATAGAGTCCCGCCAGGCGACCGATGAAACTGAGGCGCCAATCTCGTTCCACATTTCTCGTAGAAGAAAGTTATTGCCTAACCACCCGGATAGATTCAGCAGGAATCCTATTAGCAATCCGACTGCCAGAATCTTCCTAGCCTGTCTGTTAGATATCATTTCAGCCATATGAGAATGTCCACTTTGGGTCAGCAGCCGAAATTATAGCTCAAGAATTGCCCCGGTTTCCGGGGTCGGCCACACTCACGACAAGACCCGAACGGACGGGTTCTGTTCTGCACGCGGTCTTCGCCGCCGCAAATACCCCATCCGTAAAGTCGTTGCCGAACTCGAACCAGGTGCGATAAATTAGAGCGTCGCGTATATTTCCGCCCGCAGAAATACAGGCGATCTGCAGTACTGTCCCGAGATCAGATTCCGCGCGCCAGGCTGCCCACTAACTTGATGACCGGGTGGAGTAAGTCATGGCGAAAAAGACCGGGATTTCACGGCGGGAGTTGCTCATCCATGCGTCGGCAGGTTTTGCGACCGCGTCGCTGATCGGCGCCGACCTCCTGGGAAAGGGCGGGGTGAGTATCGCCCAGGAGCGGGTTCGCAAACGCGGAACCGTTAATAGCGGGCACAACATTCTCTTCGTATTCACAGACCAGGAACGCCACTTCGACCGCTGGCCGCGACGCCTGGACCTGCCGGGACACGAGCGTCTCTCCCGCACCGGGACCTATTTCGAGAAACACCACATCGGCGCGACGATGTGCACATCGTCGCGTTCGATCATGATGACCGGCCTGCAAACCGCAGCCAATGGGATGTTCGAAAACCTCGATGTCCCTTGGGTCAAGGATCTGTCGCCAGAGATCCCGACCATTGGTCATATGCTTCGCAAAGCAGGTTTTTACACGTCGTACAAAGGGAAGTGGCACCTGACGCGCGCGTTCGATCAGCAATTTCCACCCGAGCGCCTGTTTACCAAGGAGATGGAAGCATACGGATTCTCGGACTACGTCTCCCCGGGCGATGTCGTCGGACACACGCTGGGCGGCTATTCGTTCGACCATATCATCGCCGGTAGCGCCATCTCGTGGCTGCGGCGTGTCGGCCGCCCCCTGACTGACGAAGGCAAGCCCTGGGCACTGACCGTCGGCCTGGTGAATCCGCATGACATCATGTATTTCAACACCGACGCGCCGGGGCAACCGGTTCAGGATACTGGGCGGCTGCTGAGTCACGCTGCGCCGGCGCCGCGAAACAGCGCGTACGACGCCGAATGGGATGTACCGATTCCCCGGAGCCTGACGCAGCCGTTCGACGAGCCCGCCAGGCCGGCTGCGCACGGTGAGTTCAGCAAGGCCTGGGACTATGTGCTCGGACACATTCCCGCGGAAGAGGAACGTTGGCGCCGGTTCAATAACTTTTACATCAACAGCATTCGCTCTGTGGATGCTCAACTGACGACCGTTCTCCATGAGCTGGATGCTCTCGGCATGACGGACAATACGATCATCGTGTACACGGCCGATCACGGCGAAGCGGGTGGCGCCCATGGTCTGCGCGGCAAAGGTCCGTTTGCGTATAAAGAGACCTTCCACGTGCCGATGTACGTCGTGCACCCCGATGTGCGCGGCGGACAGACCTGCGGCGCGTTGACGTCGCATATCGATATCGCGCCGACGCTGCTCGCGATGGCCGGCGCGAATCAGACGCAGGTCGCCGAATTCGCGGGACGCGAGCTGCCAGGC
>JAOUNH010000178.1 GCA_029881055.1 Gammaproteobacteria bacterium | reverse complement strand
CAAGTGACCAGGTTGAAAAACCTGCCGTGCCTTCCGCAATTCTTAAATACCACTGCACGGAGCTCGGCCGAAAGGTCGCCAATGATGTAATGGATGTTCATGGCGGCAAGGGCGTCATGATGGGGCCCAAGAACTATCTTGGCCGTGCCTTCATGGCGACGCCGATTGCGATCACGGTTGAAGGCGCGAATATCCTTACGCGCAGCCTGATTATTTACGGTCAGGGTGCGATTCGTTGCCATCCCTTCGTATTGCGGGAATTGCATGCAGCAGGTGACGACGATCAGGATCGCGGGCTGATCGAGTTTGACGCTGCGCTGTTCGGCCACATCGGCTACGCAATCAGCAATATGGCCCGTTCGTTTTTCCTCGCTCTCACCCACGCGAAATTCAGCACGGTCCCTCTGAACACGCCAACCCGGCGTTACTACCAGAACATCAATCGCTATAGCGCCGCGTTCGCTTTGGCTTCCGATTTCGCAATGTTGACCTTAGGCGGTGCGCTGAAGAAAAAGGAGCTGCTGTCCGCGCGACTCGGCGACATTCTGAGCTCGATGTATCTCGCGTCGACCGTCCTCAAACATTTCGAAAATCAGGGACGCCGTGCGACTGACCTGCCTCTCGTCGAGTGGTCTGTCCGGACCCTGATGTACCAGGCTCAGGAGGCATTGCACTCATTCCTTCGCAACTTCCCGAACCGTTGGGTTGCTGCGCTGCTGCGCGTCTTCATTTTCCCGCGCGGCCGAACCTACTCGGCTCCGTCGGACGAGATTTCCAGGAAGGTTGTTGAACTGATTACAACGCCCGGCGAGGCGCGCGAGCGCCTCAGCCAGCTCGCGTATACGACACTCGAACCCGGCAACCCACTCGGTTTATTGCAAGAAGCGCTGGAACTCGCTACTGAATATGAACCTATCGAGCGCCGCCTGCGACAGGCGAGAAAAGAGGGCTTGCTCTCGTCGGATTACCTGGGCACGCAAATTGCCGAGGCAGAGAAGGCCCAGGTTATCAGCAAGGCTGAAGCTCGAAACATGCGCGTGTATCACGATAAGGTATTCGCACTCCTCTCAGTCGATGACTTCGCGCCCGAGGAACTTTCGCGCAACGTTGAGCCTCCGGCACCGGCCGTAAAAGTCGCGGCGCGTAAAAAGCCGGTACAAAGAAAGACGAGCAAGAAAAAGACTGGTAAGGCGAACGAAAACCCGGAAAAAGTCTGAGTCCCAGTCGGTAGACCATGACGAATCACGCCGGCCCTCTTTATGAAATCAATTTTGTAATCGAAAAAGATACTCCGCCGGACTTCGAGTCCTGGCTGGAGGAGCTGGGCAGAACCGCGCCAAACCGGACCGGGATCGAAAATGTCCGTATTTTCGAACACGGCGTTGACAGCGACGGCAATTCAATCCACACCTGCCAGTTCCTGGTTCGCGACGATCACGCGCTGGACGAACTTCTCGACGGGTATTTCGCCGATATCGATGCCGACCTTGCAGAAAGGTTCGGTGTGCAGGTCCGGCCCGAAAGCCGCATCTTACGTGAAGACCACCTGCACGACCTGCCGCCCGACGAAAGCCCCGTCTGCCTGAACTGCGGAACCCGCCTCAGGGGACAGTATTGCGGCAATTGCGGCCAGCGTTCGCGCAGTCGGCTGATCAGTATCTGGCAACTGCTGCGCGAGGCATTCGGCGATCTCTTCGAACTCGACTCTCGTTTGTGGCGCACGGTAGTACCACTGCTGACGAGGCCCGGCCGACTGACCAGGGACTATCTGGAAGGCCGGCGCGCACGCTACATGCCGCCATTTCGGACCTATCTCGTATTGAGCGTCATTTTCTTCCTCGTGGCCTTTTTCGACCCGCAGAGCTTCAAGCAGATTATTGACCCCGACCCGCAGCCGACCGCGGAAGAAATAGCGCAGAAAAAGGAAACTGCGGAAGCCGCGGCAGCGGCTGAAGAATTGAGGCTGGAAGAGGCCAGAAAGAGACTGGAAGCGCTCGAGGCCGAGGGAAAGATCCCGCCGGAGGTCGTCGCGCAAGTCGGCGCTGCTAACAGCGGCTTCTCCATCAATTTCGGAGACTCTGAAAAGGACGATGGCAGCCAGTTCTTCGGCGACTGCGAGAATGCAACAATCTCAGGTGACGAAGATTTGCCGGAGTGGATCAAGAAGCGCTTCACGGATGAGCGAGTCAAAGAAATCTGCGAACGGAATAATGCGCGAGGTCAAGAGAACTTTGTCGACGCGATTGCAGACGATATTCCGGTATCGCTGATCGTACTGCTGCCGCTGATGGCGTTGGTTCTCAAGCTCCTGTATCCCTTATCGCGAAGATACTTTGTCGAGCACCTGCTCTTCTTCGTACATTTTCACGCATTCTTTTTCCTCATGCTGGTGCTGCAAATTGTGCTCGCGGGTATCGCCGGCCTGCTGGGCCCTGAAGACGGGGCCATCGACAGCATCAGTACGCTGATCATAGTGATTGCTTCGTTTTACATTCCCGTGTACCTCTACAAGGCAATGCGCCTCGTTTACGGGCAGGGGCACCTGATTACGCTTTTCAAGTACGTCATTTTGCTGGTCGCCTATCTGACCGGTGCGACCTTTACCATGCTCGGCGCATTACTGGCCGCCGTGTTGTCTGCCTGATCAAAGGACCAATCCATGAAAATTCAAGTACTGATTCTAAGCTGCCTCATGCTCGGACTGGGCGCCTGCTCTGAGAAACCCGCCGAAGAACCGACCGCTGCGGTGGAGCCGGCCGCGGCGCCTGAGCCTGTCGCAATGCAACGTAAGGCCTCTGCCGAGGGCGCTCGTGTCTTTTTCATAACGCCGGCCGACGGTGCGACGGTAACGAACCCCATCAGTATCGAGTTCGGGGTCGAGGGTATGGACGTCGTCAGGGCCGGCAACGATCAGCCGCATTCCGGGCACCACCATTTGTTAATCGACACCCCCCTGCCGGACCTGGGGCTGCCGATACCGGCGGACGAGCATCATGTGCACTTCGGGGACGGCCGGACGGCCACGGCAATATCGTTACCGCCCGGCGAACATACCCTGCAGATGTTGCTCGGCGATCACCTGCATATTCCACACGATCCGCCATTAATGTCGGAAGTCATCCGGGTGACGGTAGAATAAGTAGTTGAGAGTAATGTCCGGGGACACTAAAATCGCCGGGCTAACCAGACGCCATTCATGAACTCATCCATGCCAAGAAAGCCCATCGGAATCAGCGGACTCGCCGCTTACATACCGCCGTATCGCGTGTGGCTGGAGGATTGGTGCAACTGGACAGATAACCAATGGCCGAAAATTCGCGAGGTCGTCGGACGGAGTTTTCGCGTCCGCGGCCCGCATCAAAGCGTCTACACGATGGCGGCCAACGCTGTCATTCGGCTGATCGACCAATACGACGTTGACCCCAATCGGGTGAGATTCCTGGGTCTCGGTACGGAATCGAGCACCGATAACTCGGCCGGGGCGATCATCGTAAAAGGCATGGTCGACCAGGCCCTGACGGCGCGCGGCAAGCCACCTATTTCGCGTCGCTGCGAAGTCCCGGAATTCAAACATGCCTGCCTCGGCGGTGTTTACGGCATGAAAGGGGCCATTCGGCATTTGGCCCTGGATGGCGCTGGCAGCCTGGCGATCGTGGTCTGCGCCGATATCGCCGAATACGCACGCGGCAGCTCCGGCGAACCGACCCAGGGCGCCGGTGCCGTAGCGATGCTGCTCGAGGAAAACCCCAAACTGGCGGTCGTCGATCTGATCGGTTCGGGTTCGGCTTCAGACTATCGCATCATGGATTTTCGCAAACCAATGCTGCGCTTCTGTGGTCAGGACCGCTCGGAATCGCACCAGGTCCAGGACTTTCCCGTCTTCAACGGCAAGTACTCGACGACCTGCTATATCGATGAGACCCTGAATGCGCTGAACGACATGTACGAAAGGCGCAAGCTCAACTCAATTGCACATCTGCGTTCGCTGAGCACACTGTTCCTCCATCGCCCGTACCGGCGTATGCCCGAGACGGGCATGGCCGTCTGCTATTTGTTCGCGCTGGCAAAGGGCACGGCGGAAGATCGCGCTGAACTGGCGTCGTATTGCTACGAATCCGGCGTTAACGTCGACGTCTTGCTCGCGGAAATGACAAGCAAGCCGGAAGTTTCGGATTTGGCCGGGCCCGAGAGACATCAGACCGAGGCCTATCCCATGACGATGGCAGTCCTGAGCGCATTCCGTGCATCACGGCATTATCGCCACGAGATACTCGACAAGCTGCGGCTTGGCAGCGACACGATGCTCGATCTCGGTAACCTGTATACCGCTGCTCTGCCCGCATGGATGGCTGCTGGTTTTGAACAGGCGCTTGAGGAAAACTCGCTGTCGGCCGGCGAAGAGGTGCTTACGCTGGGCTATGGTAGTGGCGACGCGGCTGAAGTCATTCCCTTTTTCATGGCGGAAGGCTGGCGCGAGGCAACACAAAAGATTCGTTTTGCGGATTCGATGGAGCTAACGATCGATCTCGACCGCCAGCAATACGAAGCCTTGCACGACGGTCGGCGTGCGAAGGGCCTCGACTATGTCCCGAGGAACGAGTTTGTCATCGATCGTGTCGGCGAAAGCGACAGCCGGCATTTCTCCGACCTCGGCATCGAGTTTTATCGCTACATCGCGTAACGGGCCAAGGTCCCGGCGTAGTCCTCGCGCAGTGTCCGCCATTCCTTTTTGAACCAGGGCGTAAATTGCTCCGGATGCTGTGTGAGTTCTTCATCGAGGTTCCCTGCCGACACGTAACGGATACTTTCTATCTCGCTGTCATTCGGCCTGACGTCTCCGTCCAGCCTCCCCAGGAAGACATGGCACGATTCATTTTCCGATCCCGCGTCACCGAAATCCGCCTGGTAGCAAAACCGATAGACATGCTCGAGTTCGGCTGAAACATTGAGCTCATCGCGCAGGCGACGCTGCGTCGCCAGCAGCAGGGTCTCACCGCGCCGTGGATGACTGCAGCAACTGTTGGACCAGAACCCCGGCCACAGGCGCTTCTGGCTGCCGCGTTGCTGCAACAACAGCTCGCCCGACTGATTAAAGAGAAACAGGGAAAACGCGCGATGCAATACACCATTGCCGTCATGGCAATCCGCCTTCGTGCCGTACCCTGTTTCGTTGTCATCGGCATCGACGAGTATGAGTTCCTCGCGCTCCGATGACACAGTCCGATGGACATCACCCACGTTGCTCTCCTTTGCTCCTGATGCCTGGCAAGGTCCGGTAACCCGATTTTTGCAGTGCGGTCCGTACCTCGTCTTCTTTCCCAGGGCATAGCGCCACGATTGATCCGCCACCACCGCCACCGGTCAGCTTGGCGCCGGCGGCACCGCTGTCGCGCGCGATGGCGACCATGTACTCGAGTTCCGGCGTCGACACACCGATCGCGTTCAGA
>JAOUNH010000028.1 GCA_029881055.1 Gammaproteobacteria bacterium | reverse complement strand
CCCTGGACAACCCAGTGTTTCGGACATCGCGAACGAGTGCGTAAAGTCGGGCCTCGCGTTTCATCATATTCCCGTATCCGGCATGCCGATTCCAGACGAGGCAATACGCGAACAGCGTCGCCTGATCGAGGCGAGCGACGGACCGGTGCTTGGGTATTGCCGCTCGGGGCAACGATCACTGCTTATTTGGCAAGCGAGCGCCTGAATTTTCGCATTCCCGCTATCCAGCGATCGTAATCGCCGGTCTTGCGCTGAATGTAGGTCGTGACCTGTGGATGGGTCAGGATCATGAAGCGACCTTCGAGCGCCTGGTCGACGATGATGTCCGCGACCTCCTCGGCTTTGAGGATGCCGTCAACCTCATTGCCGTTAAATCCGCCTTCCGTCGCGTTGCTATCGTCTGCCATGCCGATCATGCGTGTCGCAACTGCCTGCGGACATACCACCGACACGCGGATGCCATCATCACCGTAGTTGATCGCAAGTGACTCGGTGAAACCGACAGACGCGTGCTTCGTTGCCGAATATGCCGCATCACCAATCTGGCTCAGCAGCCCCGCCGCGGACGCTATATTGATAATGTAACCGCCATCTCTCCGGAGCATTCGCGGAATAACAGCGCGTGCCGCATAGACTTGCGCCATGACGTTGACGTCCCAACTGATACTCCAGCGATCATCGACAGGGAGCATTCCACCCTCAGGTGAGATCGCCCCGCTCGGCCCGTCGCCAAAACCCACTCCCGCATTCGAGATGAACATGTCGATGGGACCGATCTGATCCTCGACCTCATCTACGAGGGTCTCTATCGATACCTCATCACTGACATCGAGTTGCCGGGCGACGCCACCGATCTCCGTCGCTACGGTATCCGCCGCCTCACCGTCGATATCCACGACGACGACTCGCGCCCCGTCACGCGCGAGGCGACGGCAGAGCGCGCGGCCGATGCCGTGTCCGCCGCCCGTAACCACTGCCAGCTTTACCATTTTAGATCCGGTCTTTGATCGTGAAGTACATCATCGCAAGAACCAGTCCCGGATAACGCAGCAGCGTACCGCCCGGGAAGGTGTGTATAGGCAGTTGCGTGAACACGTCGAACCTGCTCGCAGTGCCCGTGATCGCTTCGGCGATAACCTTACCTGCGAAAATAGCGGTGGAGATGCCGTGACCCGAATAGCCCTGTCCGAAAAAGACGTTCGGTGACAGGCGGCCGAGATGCGGTAAACGATTCACCGTAACCGACAAGGTTCCACCCCAACCGTAGTCGATGGCCACGTCCTTAAGTTGCGGGAACAGGTTCAGCATGTAGGGCCGCACGAAATTCTTGATGTCCCGCGGAAAACCACTCCGGTAATTTTCTCCGCCGCCGAACAACAGCCTGTGATCGTCCGACATTCGAAAATAATTAACGACAAATCGAGTGTCATGAACACCGAAGCGACCGTTGATCAATTCCCTGGCCCGCGTTTCGCCCAATGGTTCCGTCGCAATCATGAAATTGTTGATCGGCATGATTTTGCCGGCGACTCGCTTTTCCAGTTTGCCAAGATAGCCGTTGCACGCGAGCACAACAAATGATGCCGTTACAGAGCCGCTGGCCGTTTCCACTTTCGCAGGGTCGGTACGCGAATAGGTCGTGACTCGCGAATTTTCATAGATTCGTACGCCCGCCTCAGTCGCGGCACGCGCGAGTCCCAAGGTAAAATTGAGCGGGTGCAGCGTCAATGCTTCGGAATCGAAGAGTCCCTCGAGAAACTTGTCGGTCGCGACGCGCTCCCTCGACTCTTCAGCGCTTAATGCCGCGCAGAACGGGTAGCTGTACCGCTCCGCGAGCACGTCCGCGATTTCTCTCGCCCACCCCAGGTAGCCCTTCTTGTGAACGCCAACCAGCCCCCCGCGTTGCAAATCACAGGCAATACCGTGCTTTTCGACGCGTTCGCGAATTTCCTGTTTGGCCAGCTCCGCGAAATCCCAAAGCTCTTTCGAACGCGCATAGCCGAACTGCTTTTCCGCATCCAGCACTTCTATTCGCTGACCACTTCCCACCAGGCCACCACAACGACCGGACGCGCCAAATCCGATGCGCTCCGCTTCCAGCAGTACGACATCGAGCCCGCGTTCGGCCAGGTTCAGGGCCGCTGACAGTCCTGTGTAACCGCCACCAATGACGCAGACGTCCGCCCGCCGATTTTCCTCGAGCACCGGGTATGCGCGTACTCCAACAGCCGTCGCAGCGTAATAGCTGTCGGGATATCCCTTAAGTTCATTCATATGGTTGCCTGCGGTCGAATAGGGCTGCCGTCAAAAAAACGTGAGAGACGCAGCGCTGAAATGTCGATGCCGGAATCCTGACCGCTCAGCATGCCGGCGATCGCCTTGCCTGCGCCAGGGCCTATTCCAAATCCATGCCCGCTAAACCCTGTCGCAATGTGAAAGCCGCGCAGTTGTTCGACGGCGTCGATGATGGGTACGACATCGGGTGACGACTCGATCATGCCCGCCCAGGTTTCTACGATCGGCGTGTTCGCCAGCTGTGGAAAAATCGCGTCGAGGTTTTGGCGGATGCCCTTCAACACAGAGGGTGTGGGCTCCGGATTCAGGACGCGGGTCTCTTCGAACGGCGACGGCCGATCCAGCGCCCACACTTTTGGCGTTTGCCACTCGTCGACAAACTCACGGCCGAAAGTGAGATTCACGATCTTGAGTTCCTGCATCAGGGCGGGAAGGAATTTGAAGAAATACCGGAACGAAGCGGGGGTAACCGGGTGTTCCAAAACCGAACCATGCGCAACGGTATAACCCCCATCTTCGCGGCGGCGAATTCCGAGCCGTTCATCGAACACGTTGCCGTCGAGCACATTTTCACAAGGTGCTGTTCGACAAACGGTGCCGCGAACTCGCAGCTGCGGGACATCAATGCCAAGGGAGCGGCAGAACATCGACGTCCAGGCACCCGCAGCACATAACACTGTCGAGGTCTTTATCGTGCCGTGTTCGCATACTACGGCGGAAACCGCACCGGCGCTGGTCTCAAGACCGCGTACGGCGCAGCTACTCAATATCGTCGCGCCTGCTCGTTCCGCGGCACGGGCTAAAGCTGGCGTTGCCTTGTGCGGTTCGGCTCGACCGTCCGACTCCGTGTACATCGCACCCGCCCAGTCGATCGCTGCACCACGTACGTGCTGCTTGAGTTCGACGGCGTTGATCAGGCGCGTAGGTATGTCATAGTCACGCGCGATATCCACCCAGGCCTCGAACGATTTCAGTTCCTTGCTGGTATTCGCTGTGAAGTAGCAACCGCCGCGCGTAAAACCGACGTCCTCACCGATATCGTCAGCAAGTGAAGCCCAGATACGCTGACTCTCGAGCATCATGGGGACTTCCCGCCTGTCCCTGCCCTGTACCCGTACCCAACCCCAGTTTCGGCCCGACTGCTCGCCGGCTATGTGGCCTTTTTCGCAGAGCACTACATTGACGCCCTGCCGGGCGAGAAACCACGCTGTGGACACCCCGACGATACCGCCGCCAATGATGACAACATCCGCCGCAGCCGGCAGTTTTTCAGGGGGTGTAAAGTGCTTCGTCCAGGTCGAGGCGACGATGTTTTGGGAGGCTTGTCCGCTCATGGCGCTATGGTACAGTCTGCGACCAGTCGGCGAAATAAAAGACATCTTGCAATGGACATAGGCATTCCCCTTCGCGAACTTGGAAGTTTTGATTCAACGGCACTTCGCGAGGCGATTTTGCAGCAAGACGAGGCGGCGTGGCATGAGGATCAATACCGACAGGACAAGTACGAAGTGCACCGCCAGACCGAGTCCATCGTGCTGGTCTTTACCGACGGTTCCAACTGGCCAAATAGTGAAGTTCGCAAAGAGCCGGGCTGGGACCGCCTGGCCGACGTGGCCGTGCCATTGATGCACGCGATCATCGACAAGCATTACCCCAAAGGAGGAACGATCATCCGCGCGATGGCAGCCAAGTTGCTGGCGGGCGGGCGCATCGATCCTCACCACGACAAACACCCTTCCTTTCACTGCGGCCACCGCATCCACGTACCCATTACGAGCAATCCGCGCGTTCGGTTCATGATCGACGGACGCCCCTACCAGTTCAAAGTCGGGGAGGTTTACGAGATTAATAACCAGAAGCAGCACAGCGTTATGAACAAGGGTAGCGACGACCGTATAACCTTTATCTTCGACTACGTGCCGCCCGGGCCGCTGGCCCACCCAGGAACAGTCGGTGGAGCGCAGTAAAGCCATCCCCTGATGAAGGCATTCAAGGAAATCCTGGGCTCCAGTGAGTTCGCCATCACCGCGGAACTTTCACTGACCCCGACACAAGATCCGCCGCAGCTGCTCGCGCAGGCGCTCGCCGCAACTGCCGTCGCGGATGCTGTGCAAATACCGGACCACCGCAATGCCAGGCCACACATTACGCCGGTCGCCGTGGCGGCTCACCTGCTACCACACAATATTGAAACGATTGTGCGCATGAACTGCCGCGATCGTAATCGCATCGCAATTCAGAGCGAGCTCCTGTCCGCGCGATCCTTCGGCATCCGCAATCTTCTGATTTCACGCGGCAACGACTTTCCCAGTGATCAGATGCCACCGTCGTCCGCGGTTCACGATCTCACCGCCATTGATCTCATCCGAACGGCGGCCGCAATCCGCGATGGCGAAGCAATGGCGGACGAGAATTCGACAAACACGGTAGATTTCTGCATCGGTGCGGTCGCAACCGCGATCAAGCCAAAAAAGGATTGGCAGCCTGAAAAACTCATGGCCAAAGCCGACGCAGGCGCGCAGTTCATTCAACTGCAGGCATGTATGAATGTTGAGACCCTGCGAAGCTACCTGGCGCGCCTTGTGGAAACGCGCCTGACCTGGCGCTTTCAGGTGCTTGCCAACGTTCCGGTTTTTCACTCGGCCGAGGCCGCAAGGACATTCCGTCGCGCTACTGCGGGCTCGGTGATTCCTTCGTCCATTGTCGAGCGCCTCAGGCAAGCAAAAGATCCGGAAGCAGAGGGTGTGGCGATCGCAGCCGAGACCCTGCGATCACTTAACGACGTTCCCGGGGTCTCAGGCGCGAATATTTACACGGCCGGCGATCCGGCTTTGATCATCGCCGCGATCAAAGCTTCCGGCTTGAGACCCGATGTCGACGCCTGAGTTGCGGCTCAATCGTGATGCCACTATCGATGTGCGCCGCATTGATGGCGAACAGATCTGTGTCGTTATTGACGACTTCCTCGACAACCCGCACGAGATCGTCGAGTTCGCAAAACTCAGCAGAGACCGGTTCACAGTGCCAGACAAAAGCTATCCCGGGCTCAACATGAGGCTTCCGGAAGCATTCGATGTAACGCTCGCGAGCTATGTGAAAAGGCGGATGGCACGACACTTTGGGTTCTTGCGCGACAGGTTGACGCTATTCAGCATGCTCTCGATGACAACCTTCAAAGCCAATGAACTCTCGAATCTGCAGCGAGTGTGTCACTCTGATCCTTTGGCAGAACCCGGCCATGCAACCTACGCCGGGATTCTGTATCTTTTTGCCGATGAGTCGCTGGGCGGTACCGGGTTTTACCGCTGGCGAGACCGACCACTGATGGAGAAGGCTACGAAACTGGAAATGAAGGACCCAGTCGAGGCGCTTGCTTTTCTGCAGCAACATTTTCCAAGCTACAACCAGCCACCCTGCTATATCACCGAGTCGAACGAAATCGCGGAACGAATCGCCGTTGTGCCAGCGAGGTTTAATCGCTGGGTTTTTTATTCGGGCGATGTACCGCACAGTGCTCAGGTCAAGTACCCGGAGAGACTTTCGACAGATTTTGCAACCGGGCGATTAACGCTGAACTGCTTCGTCACTGCGGTCCCAAGGTAGTCGAGGCCAAAGCAAAGAAATGAAATCCGGTTTTCCCAATGCAGCCGCAACGGATCCAAGACAAGCCGCTTTTGACCGTGCGTTGGCAACATTCAAGGGCGGCGATGCCGCGACGACCATCGAACTGTGCCGTATCGCTCTTGAGAAGGAGTCCGGCGACCTTCTGATGCGCGTTTTGCTGGGCTCGGCGTTGGTTCGAGCACGACAATTCAAGGACGCCGAAACTGAGTTGCGGCGAGCGCTCGATGCAAAACCGGATATCCCGAAAGCATTGCGCGAACTGAGTTCGGCGCTCTTTGGCCAGGGGCGCGGCGATGAGGCCGTCGAGTGCCTGCGACAAATTATTCTATCGAACCCCGGGCAGAGTGTGGCGCACTTTGACCTGAGTATGGCGCTTGCCAAGATTGGCAAAGCAGACGAGGCGCAGGCGGCACTGCAGGAGTCATTCCGCCTCGACCCGCTGCGTCAGAAATTGTTCGAAGCCGTGCGCCTGCATCGCGATGGCAAACCCAAGGAAGCAGAATTGCGGTTACGGGATGTGCTCCGCGAAGAACCTGGCAACGCGACGGCGACACGCATGCTGGGTTCGATTGCGCTCGAGCAAAAACGCTACCGCCTTGCAACTCGATTACTGCGTAATGCTGTGAAACTGGCACCGGACTATTTCGGAGCATGGGTTGATCTGTCACGGGCGCTCACGGAATTCGAAAAAACCGACGAGGCGCGAACAGCAGTCGAAATGCTGATCAAGCTCGAAAGCGAACTGGCCCATCCCTACGTGTTGCTGGGAAACCTGGAAACCAAGGTCGGCGATTACGATGCCGCTATTGCGGCATTTGAAAGGGCGCTCGATAAGCAGCCAGATAACGGTGGCGCGCTTGCCGGCCTCGGCCATGCGCTCAAGACTATTGGCCGACAGGAACAGGCCGTCGAACGTTATCGCAGCTGTATCCGGAAATACCCCGCGTTTGGAGAGGCCTACTGGAGCCTCGCAAACCTGAAGACGTTTCGTTTCGATGACGACGAGATCGCCGCGATGGAGTCCCACGTCGACAACAAGAAGCTTCCTGATGAGACACGTGTGAACATCAATTTCGCTCTCGGCAAAGCTTACGAAGATCGCGGCGACTTTGAGAATGCATTCTACCGTTACGACAGTGGTTGCAAGTTGCGCCGCCCGCATGAAAGTTATGACCCGGTACAGACAGAAGCTGTGCACGATCGAATTGTCGAGGTCATTACGCCCGAACTCATAGAGGCTGCCGCTCCCCACGGCGATCAACGGCAGGACCCGATATTCATCGTCGGTTTGCCGCGTTCAGGTTCGACCCTGATCGAACAGATACTGGCGAGCCACAGTATGGTTGATGGCACACACGAGTTACCCGATTTGCCGCGCGTGATCAAAACGATCAATCAATGGCAGGTACAGGGAAAGGGTTACCCGGATGCACTCTCGCTACTTGAACCGGTCCACATCGCGGAACTCGGGGCACAGTACCTCGATTCAACGCAGCGCTGGCGCAAGGAAGCACCGCGCTTTACTGACAAGATGCCGAACAACTTTTCGATGGTCGGATTGCTGGCCATGATTTTGCCAAATGCCAGGATCATCAACGCGCGTCGCCATCCTTTGGACAGCTGCATGGGCAGTTATAAACAATTGTTTTATCGTGGCCAGACCTTTACCTACGACCTGGTCGAGCTCGGGGAATATTACCTCGAGTATCAACGCATGATGGACCATTGGCATGCAATCCTTCCGGGCCGGGTGCTAGATGTGCACTATGAAGATATGGTTGCCGACCAGGAGAATCAGACGCGACGGCTGCTCGAGTATTGCGACCTGCCCTGGGAGGACGCTTGTCTGCGCTTCTATGAAACGGACCGTGCCGTGAATACGGCAAGTTCTGAGCAGGTCCGGCAACCGATTTATTCGAAATCGATTAATTCCTGGCGGCGTTTTGAGACGCAGCTCGCGCCGCTGATTGAAATACTGGAACCGCTGTTGCGCAAGCTGCCAGCGGAACAACGACCAACTCTATTGCAGTAGGTTACTCGTGAAACATTTAGTGTTGTCGGAACGCCACACTACAATATGAAACGCAGCACAACTATTGCCTCACGGTGCCCCTCTCCGCACCGCCCTTGTTTGCTTGTAACAACGCTTTTATCTACTATAGGGCGTGTCTGAATAACAATCTCGCCTGGGGGTAGTAATGGCAAAGACGACACGGAAAACCTCGATCTCCAATTCCGGAATTTCCTATAAGACCAGTCTATCCGCGGCAATCGCTGCCGCAGTCGGCGCAGGACCGGCGCTCGCACAGGACGAGAAAACCGGCATCGACGAAATCAAGGTCACCGCCAGCAAGCGTGGCGAAATGAGCATCCAGGATTTCGCCGGCAGTATCCAGGCGTTTGGCACTGAGCAGATTCGCAACCAGAACCTCTTCAACATGGAGGACTATTCGAAGTTCACGCCGAGCATGGCGTACTTCGGATCTAACCCAGGCGGCGGCCGCATTTTTTTCCGCGGGATTGCTGATGCGCCGGATGCATTTATCGCCTCGTCGTCCGCTGCGGTATACATCGACGAACAACCCATTACCTCAAGCAAGCAGGCCGATCCCAGGCTGATCGATATTGAGCGCGTCGAAGCGCTGAGTGGTCCGCAGGGAACACTGTACGGTTCGAGCTCGCAGTCGGGCACCTTGCGTATTGTGACCAACAAGCCGGACCCGACTCAGTTTGACGCTTTCGCCGACATGACCTTCCGTTCGATGGAAGAAGGCGAAGCGAGTTACGACATTTCGGCCATGGTCAACATCCCGCTGGTCGAGGACAAGTTCGCACTCCGAATCGTCGGTTTCTCGGCCGAGGATGGAGGTTTCATCGACAACGTACTTGGACAAACACCGTCGTCCGAAAACGATCAGATCCTCGGCCTCGGCAACGGACTCGGCGGCACCTCGATCAACGGTGTTCAATTGAATACCAGCGCCGTGCAGGATGACTGGAATACGACAACGATGACCGGCGGGCGGGTTGCTGGCAAATGGTTCATCAACGACAAATGGAGCGCCACTGTTGGTGCCAACTTTCAGTCGATGGAATCCGATGCCGAGAATACCTACGATCCTACCGTCGGTGACCTGCAGATAATTTCCTTCTATCCGGACGTCAGGAAAGACGACTGGCAACAGTATTCCCTGACCCTCGAAGGCGATCTCGGTTTCGCCAGTTTTACATCGGCAACTTCCTACTTCACGCGCGATTCTTTTTACAGCCAGGATACGACCTCGTATCTCGCGTACTTCGGCACCTTCTGTTACTACGGCACGCAGGCGTACAACATCTATTGTTTCCAGCCCGCTGGCAGCTATTACGTTTACAGTGACCCTATCGGCTTCCTGACCAACGACCAGCAGAATACTGCGTTCGCGCAAGAGTTCCGTCTGTCCGGTTCGACAGATCGATTCAATTGGGTTGCCGGCGTCTTCTACGAGGAACGCACAGAAGACTGGGACTTTTACACCTACCAGACCAACGACGGCGGCTACCGTGCATCGCAGGGCTTTGACAATTGGGTCAATACCTGGGGTGTGCCGGCGATGCCAACCGATGCCTGGTGGTATTCAGGTGATCGCACCGACTGGACCTCCTCCGCCATCTTTGGTGAAGGCACCTTTGAACTGACAGACAAGCTGAGCGTCACGGCTGGCGTGCGCTGGTTCGAAGTCGAGATGAACAAGTCCTACGTCGTCGATTTGCCGGCCGGTCGTCGCACACCGGCATTGGCCGATTTGAACGGTGACGGTGTAGACAAGCACGCCTGCATCATCAGCGATGCGCCCTGTACCATCGTTACCGACAACCCGGCTGATATCGGTGTTACGACGCCAAACTCGAAAGAAGACGACACGGCTTACAAGTTCTCCGTTCAGTACAGCTTCAATGATGACGCTAATGTCTATGCATTGTTCTCCGAGGGCTTCCGCCCCGGTGGTGCAAATCGCAATCGTGGCGCCCCGAAACTGCCCGAACAGTACCGGTCGGACTTCCTGACAAACTACGAATTTGGCGCTCGCACAACGTGGGCCGATGGACGTTTCCAGGCCAATTTGACGATGTTCTTCCAGGAGTGGGAGGACTATCAGCTCGAAGTGGTCGATCCATCCAATGTTCCCTGCAGTGAAGACCCGACGCCGCCTTGTGGACAGCCGTGGCAAAAAGGTATTTTCAACGCGGGTAACGCAAAGTCCGACGGTGTCGAGTTGCACCTGGAACTGATGCCAAGCGACAGGCTGTCGCTGCGGGCGAATGCGACCTGGCTGGATGCGACAGTAGAGAGCGAAGATCCGTTGATTCCCGATATTCGGGCTGGCGCGAGACTACCCTTTGCACCTGAGTTCAAGGGTTCGTTTTACGCACAGTACAATTGGCCAACGTCTTTGTTCGGCAGCCAGGAATCGTTCTTGCAGTTCCAGTTTACGCACAATGGTTCTGCCGTGAACCAGGTGCAGGAAACGCCTGCCAGTACCGTTGACGAGCCGCAAAACGCTCCGCAAATCACGATGCAGGCATACCAGACGACCAGCCTGAAGTACGGCCTCGTCGGCGACACCTGGGAAGCGAATCTTTTCGTCAATAATCTCGGTGACGAGCGCGGCCAGCTGTACCACGACATTACCGACTTTGAAACTTTCTGGGGCCGTCAACGAACGTCAGTGATTCGGCCACGAGAAATAGGCGTTCGCTTCTTCAAACGCTGGGAATAATCGCAGGCCAAAGCGGTAAGAAAAAACGCACCCTTAGGGTGCGTTTTTTTATTCCCAGACTTTGAGTCCGTGGATGGCGTTGCGCACATCCATCGTGAGATTGACGGTGGCTACTGTCTGCTCTGTTTCGAGGTCGTAGAGGCTTATGGTCGAAGGCGACGAGCCGCCCGCGAGGAATCGATCGCCTACCGGGCACAAGCCACGACCGAAACCCTGCCGGGCGATCTTCGAATCGTCGACGCCGGCAAACTCGATGTCTTCCTCAGGGTAGGAAACAATTTTGAATGCCTTGTTGACGCCATCACGCCCAACGTAGCGCACATGGTCGCTGGCAGTATCGTTCAGGATCACCGCATCGCCATAAGGCCGGGCATTGTGTGTACCCTGCGGCAGATTGCACACCTCCGATATCTCGAACTGGCTGTTGACGTGCAACAGGGCACCTGTTTTCAGGCCGCTCAGGAATATGCCGTTTTCATTCGCATGCACCATGTTGATATGAAAACTGTTCATCGGGTGGGGGCCGGCCGCGGTGCGCGGGTCGAATCGTACGCCTACCCACTTGCGATCAACGCGCTGGACCTGCATGCCCCAGATGTAATCATGCTTCTCGAGATCAAAGGCGAGCAGGCTGTCGAACCCTGTCGAAGTCAGAAACAAAGTCCGGTCCATGCGGCAGATTTCGTGAGAGTGTTTCAGGTAGTTATTCCTGAACGAGCGCTTGATTCTGAAGTTACGGTCGTAGCAGAACAGCTCATCGCTTGCGGCGATATAGATGTCGTTGCCGTCCAGCTCGATGCCGCGCAATCCTCGATCGGCACCACGTCCCTCGAAGTCAATCTCGCCCGTATTCCAGTCGACGTGCTGCAGAATTTCCTGTGTTTCGAAGTCGACTGTATATACGCCGCCGTGGCTCTCACCCTGCTGTGAGCCACGCACGACCGATGTCGCGATGAACTTCGGAAGTCGAATCGTCATTCAGATTATCCTGCTTGCCCGGCCATGTTGTTGTTATATGCTTGGCTTATTCAACCGCGACGGAAGGCAACATGCAATACGACGTCATTATCATCGGTGCGGGTCACAATGGCCTGACCACTGCTGCTTATCTTGCGAAGGGTGGCCGCAAGGTTTTGATGCTGGAGCGCAATGACACAGTTGGTGGCTGCGCGGTCACTGAAGAGGTTGATGCTGAGCTGGCACCAGGTTGTCGAGTATCCACTGCATCGTACATTGCGAGCATGCTGCGCCCCACGATCATCAAAGATCTGCGCCTGGGCTCCTACGGATTGAAGATGGTGGCTTGCGATCCGGGCGTGCAGGCCGCATTTGACGATAACGATGTTGTCGGGTGGTGGTCAAACGAGGCCAAAATGCGGGCGGAACTGTCTCGCGTTGCACCGCAGGACGTCGATAGCTTTTTCACAACCGAGGCCGAGCTCAAACGCCTGGCGGCGTATTTGCAGCCCTTTTTTCTTGAGGCACCACCGGACCTGAACGCGAAAGGCCTGGCAAAGCTGACGCAAGCCTGGCGTTTGTACAAGCGCTTTGGTGGAATCAAAAGTAAAGAGATCAGCGGCCTGCTTCGATTCCTGACGGGCTCGCTTGGTGAATTCCTGGACCAGCGATTTGCATCCGACAAATTGAAACGGCTGATCCTCTCCAACAGCCTGTACGGCAAGCATGGCGGCCCCTACCAACCGGGTACCGCGATGGGATTATTGTTTCATTTGTTGAGCGGTGGCGATGCTGATCAACAGGCCTGGCAGGGACATGTTATCGGTGGCATGGGCGCTATCACGCAAGCTATGCGCGGTGCTTGCGAGGATCTCGGTGTCACAATACGTACGGGTGCCACGGTGAAACAGATCAATGTCGTCAAGGGTACAGCGACCGGAGTGACCCTCGTTGACGGAGATGTGCTGGACGCCAAACTCGTAGTATCGAACGCGGATCCCAAGAGGACTTTCCTCGGACTCGTAAACGCAAGCGACCTCGACGCCGATTTCCGCCGCGATGTATCCAACATCCGCATGGACGGGCCCGCCGGAAAAGTGAATTACGTACTGTCGGAGGAGCCGAATGTCAGTGGCATGCCGGCTGATCGAAGCAAAGCTCAACGTTCATTGTTTACGTTGATACCGACGCTGCAGGAAGCCGAGGACAATTACAACGCGTCAAAGCGCGGGGATCTCCCGGATCGTCTTTGGGTCGATTGCGTGGTTGCATCGAATGTTGACGATACGCTTGCACCCGCAGGTCGCCACATGATGACCTGCTTCGTGCAGTATCTGCCGTACAAATTGCGTGATACATCCTGGGACGAGCAGCGAGAGGCACTTGGCGATCGGGTTACATCGCTGATCGGCCAGTTCGCGCCGAACGTTCCAGGCGCGGTCATTGCCCGCCGGGTAATCACACCTCCGGATCTCGAAACGCAGTTCGGCATCACGGAGGGCAATATTTTTCACGGTGATATTTCACTGGACCAGATGTTCTTCATGCGCCCGGTTCCGGAATGGTCGCAGTATCAAACGCCTATTTGCGGCCTCTATCTGTGCGGCGCAGGAACGCACCCGGGCGGTGGCGTAACCGGGGCTCCCGGATACAATGCCGCGCACGCCATTTTGCGAAATTCGCCCTAGGCCGTTATGCGACCAATCGGACTCGATTATCTGTGGACCGCACCGTGTATCCTCGGCGCCGGGTATTTTATTGTTCGCAGCAAACGGGCAGGCGCATGACGAATCGCGGCACACCAACTCACGTCTACTTCGACCTCGATGGGACACTTACGGATCCCTACGTCGGCATCACCCAGTGCATACTGTATGCGCTCGACGAACTCGGTTTTCCGCATCCGTCGAATGAGTACCTCTATTCATGTATCGGACCTTCTCTATACGAGACTTTTCCGGAAATGGTCGGCAAGGAACTGACTCCGAAGGCTATCGATCTTTATCGCGAACGATTTAATGAGATCGGCTGGTTGGAAAACATTCCCTACGATGGAATTCACGACGCTTTGGCGGCGGTCGCAAATTCAGGATGCCTGTTGTTCGTTGCGACCAGCAAACCTCGGATCGCCGCTGGCCGAATTGTTGAGCACTTCAAGATGGGGCAGTTTTTCGAAAAGGTTTACGGTTGCGAACTGGACGGCACGCGCTCGAACAAGGCCGACTTGCTGAAGTATGCGGTCAACGAGAATCCTCACGCATCATCACGAACGATGATCGGTGACCGCAAACACGACCTGATCGGCGCGATCGCAAACGGTATTCGGCCCGTGGGTGTCTCGTACGGCTATGGCTCATCCGAGGAGCTGCATGCGGCTGGCGCAACTGCGATCGCCAACTCACCGGCTGAAATTCCGGAAATCATTGCTGCTGCAACCCGCTGATCATCGCGGCCATGGCCTCGATATGCCGGGGCCCCATGCGACAGCAACCACCGACTATCGTCGCACCGGCCGCTATCCATGACCTTGCAGCGGCAGCACAGTCCCCCGGCGTGACCGTACCGGACCAGCTCCTGCTGCGAATGTCATACACCTCGCCGGAATTTGGATACGCCAGAAACTGCATATCCACCAATGACTTACCTAGCTCCGCCAGGAGGGCGGGCACGTGCTGTGGGGAGGTACAATTGATGCCAACGGCGACGACCGTCGGATGCGCTGCAAACAGGCGAGCGGCATCGGATAAAAGTGCACCATCACTGATGTGTGCGCTGTCGCGACAGGAAAAGCTCACCCACGAGGGCGTTTGGCAATCCCGCAACAGGTCCCGGATAACTTCAGCTTCCTGCAAGGACGGGATGGTTTCCAGCGCCAGCACATCGGCGCCGGCGTCGTCGAACAACTTAAGTCGCGCCTCGTGAAATTCCCGCAGCGTGTCAGACGAAACACCGTAGTTGCCGACATACTCTGATCCGTCATGCAGCATCGCCCCATACGGACCGAGGCTTGCGGCGATCGCCGCGCCGGACTTCGCCTCGCGGCGTGCGCGCTTCGCCAACGCGACGGACAACAACATCATGGCGTCCGCTTCGTCGCATGACATTCCGTGTTTGCCAAAGCCCTGGCGGCTCGCCTGGTAGCTGGCCGTCGCCAGACACTCGGCGCCAGCGTCGAGGTAGGCACGATGGGCAGTAACTATTGCCTCGGGATTCGACTGCAGCAAGGATGCCGACCAGAGATCGTTGCTGATATCACAGCCTTGCGCTTCGAGTTGCGTGGCCAGACCGCCGTCAAGTAACAAGGGGCGATTGCGTTCGAGCAGGCGCGTAAATGTCGTATTTCGATGCATGGACCGGTGATGGCGATCAATCAGGTGTGCGTGCCAGCCACGACGGGTGTTCGTACGGCGTAATTTCGACCTCGTCGCCAATTTTGATGGTGCCCGCGACTTCGACAACGCCAACAAGACCACGCGTCAACTTCGCTGCCTTCGAGAACGAAGTGTTTTCCAGGGGCTTGCCGGATTTTGTCCTGTACGCGCTGGCGAGCCGGGTCCCCATGCCGAGACAGGGCGGATTGTACTCGGCGACCATCAGCTCGGCGCCAGAGGGAAAGCGCAGGATGGTACCCTTCGGCAATCGGGATAGTTCTTTAACTCCATCGAGACAGATATTCGCCCCGAGCGCTGCACCGGTCAGGGGCTCGACAAGATCCATTGCTGCCTGAATTTCGGCCAGCTCTTCGACGGACACGGCCGACCATTGCCGCTCGTTGCGGCGAATGGTTCCCTTGGCCTGCTTGTCGCCCGCCCAGGTCTTGCGTGTATACGTTCGATGATGGTCACCGACGACACCGTCCAGTTCGACAACAATCGCCGTCGCTTGATTTTTTGCGGACAGGTCACTCTTGCCTGTGTGCACGGAAACGACTGTCGCCTTGATTACGTTCATGTCACCTCGTTCTCGAGTTCGGTCCAGATGCCTCGAACCCAGTCACGGATCTGCAGTGATTCGTCCCAGCGATCCGACAATTCATTTTGCTCGCCATCAGTTATTGCGTAGGGCGGAGGCCCCAACTCGCACAAGAATACCAAGGTCGCGTCGGCGTCGTTACGTTTTCGCCACGCCCGCATACCCTCTTTCCACCAGGCTTTGAATATTTCCACCCAAACCTGGTGTTGTGGAAAGTTGATTTGTATTTGAACCTGCTCGCGATTCGCAATGCGTCCCTGGAAACAATCGGAGCGATTCAACACCGCGCTGATGTAGCGTTGATCCCGTTCCGGGATCGGGGCACGTAACTCCCGGTCAACGACAAAATGTGAAAGGTCTGCACAAAGCCGCATTTCCGGCACTAGATCCATCAACTGCAGGGTGAAATAGAGATCGTTCAGTAAGCCATCCCGATGCGTCTCGAATAGCAGCGGCATGTTGCGTTCCTCGGCTTCTCCGATCCAGCGCCGTACATCTGCCACAGCCTCCTCGGGCTTTATAGGCATCACGCCACTGATGACGTTTACCATGCACGAACGAATCTCGGCCGCAAAGTCGATGATAGGAAGCATGTCATCCGGCGTGTAGGGAAACGCGTTTACCATGCAGCCAAGCTCGTGCTGATCGAACAGATGCACGTACTCACGGCACCCTGGGATCTCGGCAACCGACGGATCGATGCAGGCACCATCGAAACCGGCGGCGGCGATCATCGAAAATGCTTCTTCCTTGCTGCGTTCCGGGCGCCTCGGGTTGCGCAGCTCCATCCCCCAAAGTGATTGATATATCTCAAGTTTCTGCACGATTTTCCACCCTGCGATCGCGCCCGACGACGAGCGCGTCGACGGCAATCGCGCCGCCTTCGTTGACAATGACGGGGTTTACATCGAGCTCTGCCAGTACATCGCGCAGCGCGTCTGCCATGATGGAAAACCTCGCCGCCGATTGGCAAAACGCGTCTGCGTTTACGGCGCGAGCACCTCGAACGCCGTCGAGCAAAGGCCGCAATTTCAATCGATCGAGGCAGCGGCGTGCATGTTCTTCGTCAAATGGCGGCATCGCAAATTGCACATCGGCGATTGTCTCCGCCAATATGCCACCAAAACCAAGCAGGACAACGGGACCGAACTGGGGGTCTCGCTTCACACCCAGGATCATTTCGACGCCAACATCGACGACGGGTGATACAAGCACATCATCGCCGAGCCGCTTGCGCATCAGCGCGTACATTTTTCGCAATTGCTCTTTCCCGGTGATACCGACGACGACGCCCGCCTGATCCGACTTATGCAGCAATCCCTTCTGCGCAGTTTTGAGTACGACCGGATACCCGCATTGCGTCGCCGCTGCGAGTACGGCATCTTCATCGGCGGCCGCGAGTGGCGACGTTGCCGTTATGCCGAAATCCGATAGCATCGCCAATGCATCACGCTCGCCCAGGGTCTCGCCAGTCCTTAAGATATCTTGCCATCGACCCACGATCCCGACATCGGGCGCCGCCGGCTCACTCTGGCCGCGCAACAAAAAGTCGCGATACGCGAACAGTGCATGAGCACCTTTGAGAAACCGGCTGACACCATCGAGAACCGGAAACCCTGCATGCGTGCTGGTCACGACCGCGTCGTCATAGCCTGTACCCTGGGTAGCCGACACCAGCGCCACCGGTTTGCCGGACTCGGCGCGGGCACGTTGCATATACGCAAGGTAGCTCGAGTATATTTTTCCAAACGGCGCCCTGTCGTGAACAACGACGCCGAGAGCCGCGCCGTGGTCCTGCATCATGAGTGTCAGCCCGCGCGTCATTTTTTCCGATGCGTCGGGGCCGCCGCGACTCCATGCGTCCAGCGGATTAACGGCCGGCAGTTCCGGATCAATAACTGCACTCAGTTTTTTAACCGTCTCTTCGGACAACTCAGTCAGCGGCACGCCAGCATCTTCTGCGAGATCGACCATCAACTGACGCTCCCCGCCGGAGTCATGCAAGGACACGAGCCCACCCAAACCTACCGGATGTAATTCCGCGAACATGATCAGCATGGTCGTAAACTCATCCTGGTCGCGCGCCCGCTGCACACCGTAGCGATCGAACAAGGCCTCGTAGCATGCGTCATCGCCTGCCAGCGCGCCCGTGTGCGAAACCGTTAGCTGCGCCGACTTCTCCGTCCTGCCGACTTTGAGTGCAACAATGGGAATACGCCGTCGCGCGGCCTTCTCGAGCGCGCAGCGGAAGCCTTCCGGATTGCGGGCCGTCTCCAGGAACAGGCCAACGACATGCGTCTCCGGGAGTTCGAGCGCAAAATCAAGATACTCGTCCATCGTCGTGCTGAGTTCGTTGCCGGCCGATACTGCCAGGTTGATTCGCAAGCGCGCTTCGCAGTCCATGATGCCGGACATGCCTGCGCCCGAGTGGCTGATCAGGGCGATCTTGCCCGGTGCCTCATGCGTCGCACTGTCAAAGCCGCAGGTCCAGACGTGATCACGCACATTGTAGTAACCCATGCCGTTCGCACCGCAAACAAGCATGCCTGCGTCTTTGACCTTTTTTCGCACGCGGTCCCTGAGCGGCGGATCCGAGTCATCATCCACTGCCAGCGTAGACTGGATGACGGCGGCGGGTACGCCAGCGGCGATCGCCTCATCCAGCACGGCCTCCAGGCTGTGATCGCCAACGGCGAAGATGACAAGCTCCGGGACCTCCGGAAGTTCGGTCAAGGCCGGGTAACAACGGTGACCCTGGATTTCCTTGTAGCGCGGGTTAACCGGGTAGATACGACCCCTGTAAGCACCTTTGGCAAGATTCCTGAGCACCCAATCGCCGACCGATTCCGGTCGCGTCGAGGCACCGACAACGGCGACCGACTTGGGTCGCAGCAGCGGATCCAGGCGATGCTTGTTCACGGAATTACCGCGCTAGTGGGTTAGTAAGGTCCCGGTGGCGTAGCCCCGCGTCGCGGCGGGAACCAGAAAGGTTTGTCGACTACGATCGCTTTGGCCATGGTCCGGTTCCAGTGCATTTCGCGCTGGTAATAGACTTCTACCCAGAGCGTGTCGCCAGGCATGCCGTGCGGCGTCCGGACCGTTCCCAGTGCAATGTTCTGCTTGCAGACAGGCGACCAGGCCGCGGACGTTACAAAGCCGATTTCCTTTTTCTTGCCCTTCTCTTTGGCATAAATATAAGAACTGTGGGCTTGCTTGTTGCCCGCGATGTCGAGTTTTACGAGCCGCCACGTCGAACCGCGTCGCTTCTCTTCAGCCAGCGCGCGCCGGCCATTGAAGTTCGGCTTTTTGAAATCCACCAGCCATTCCAGCCCGAGCTCCAAAGGCGATCGGGACCGCCCGCTCCTGACGGTCTCGTCAGCTGGCAAGAATTCCGCATAAGGTGCGAGATAGCCCGCCTCGATGCGAGCCAGTTCCAGTGCATGCGTGCCGATCGCACGAATCTTGTACAGCTCCCCAGCCTTGAACAACGCATCCCAGAGCTCCACCGCCTTGCTGGGCTCGATCCACAATTCGTAGCCGAGGTCCGCTGTGAAACCAGTGCGCGACACCATCATCTCGACACCCTGGAAATCGACATGCATAAGTCCAAAGGGCTTGAGCTGATCAACGCCTTTTATACCCATGGTCTTCAGAATGCTGTACGAGGTCGGGCCTTGCACCGCAAGTGCTGCGACCTGCTCGGTTTCGTGCGTGATAGAGACGTCGAATCCGATCGCGGCAGCCTGAAGCCACGCGAAGTGTCGCTCCTGCGAACACAGGCGATACTCGCCTTCGCGCAAATGGAATATGGTTCCGTCGTCAATCACCTGGCCCTGGTCGTCACACCAGACGGCATACGCCACTCTGCCTGGCGCAATTTTCGCCATGTCGCGAGTCACGAGGCGGTTCAGGTACTCGAGCGCATCGCGACCCGTGATCCGGTACTTCGTCATGGGCGAGATATCGAATACACCGGTGCCGTTGCGAATCGAAAAATATTCGAGATCGGCACAGTACAGCGCGTCGGGCGTGGAATAGCCTTTCCACTCGTGCCACTGATTGAGGCAGTCGAGCGGCGCCATGCGCGGGTAAAACGGCGACTTGAGTCGTCCTTGATGAACGGGGTCGTTTAATGGCTTCATATTATTTCTCCCGACTCAAAATGGAACGCGCCGCATTGCGGCCCGCCGCACCGCTGACACCGCCACCCGGATGCGTACCCGCGCCACACAAGTACACTCCGTCAACAGGTAAGCGATATTGCGCTGCACCGTTGACGGGTCGCACAAACAGGAATTGGTCCAGCGTTAACTCGGCGTGATGCCAATGACCTCCGGTCATGTGGAATTCGCTTTCGATGTCCGCAGGCGTCAATAACTCACTTGCTGTAATCCGCTGTTCGATATCGGGCATGTACTTTGTCAAAGTCGCCAGCACCACTTTCATGAATTCTGCCTTTGCCGCACTCGTCCAACCGCCTTTCAACGCGTAGGGTGCGTATTGAATGACCGCAGACATGACGTGCTTGCCGGTCGGCGCCAGGGTTTCGTCACGGAAACTCGGGAACGTGATTTCGAATACGGGCAGCGGAGAACTTTCCCCGTACTTGGCCGGATTAAAGGCCCGTTCGACGTAATGCTCGCTGGGTGCGATCACGATTCGTTCCGCAAAATCTTTTTTAGTCAGTCCCTCGATCATCGGCAATCCGTCCAGGGCGAGATGCAGTTTCGCTGCATTACCCTTGGCGCGCAGGTGCGTTACCCGCCGAGCAAAACCCGTCTCCGCATGCTTGGCGCCGACGAGCTTCATCAAGGTTGTCTTTGGATCGGCGTTCGAAATCACCATCAGGCTTTCGAAGCGATCGCCGGATTCTGTTTCGACGCCTGTCGCTCTGCCATTGTCGATCACGATGCGCTTGACCGGCATGCCGGTACGTATCGTCACACCCGCATTGCGCGCCACTTGTGCCAGTTCGTTGCTAACGCTGCCCATGCCGCCCGCAGGTACCGATACACGACCGTGGTCTCCCGCAAGGCGATAGAGGTAGGTCATGATCGTGTTGGGCGATCGTGGACCGAGATGCGTGC
>JAOUNH010000177.1 GCA_029881055.1 Gammaproteobacteria bacterium | reverse complement strand
GATTCGTCACGACGGGCCAGGGTAACCTCGAAGACTCCGCCGGGCATGCCGAGGCTCGACATAGCGTCGGTAACTGCTGCAGAGAACGATTTCGCGGCCTCGCTGCGTGCTACTGACAAAGCGGTGGCTTTTGCCAGGTACTGCTTTCTCAAGGCAGCAGACTGCAATTCGAGCTCCCTGCCGCGCTCGGCCGAGTTCGTTAGCTCATCAAATTCTTGCTGCAAACGCTGTTGCAGTGCAGGCAGTTCACTTGGGCTGGTGCGGTGTTTCCGCGCGGCCGCCTGAAACGCATCAAGGCGTTCCTCGACCCAGTCGCGACGCTGTGGGTCCATATCAATGTTGTTGCCGTAACGCCGCAAAGTCTCAGCCGACTCCGAGATTTGTATTGCGGCTGAATCCAGCATCTCTATGAGTGGCTCGAGCGTAGAATCAAATTGCGCCAGCGCATTTAGCGATCGGACAGCTTCTGAGATCAAACCGTAAGCATTGCCCGAATCGCCGTCCATCAGTGCGTCCAGCGTTGCCGAAGTTCCTGCTGCCAGGCGGCCGCTGTTCTGAAGAATTTGTCTTTCTCGTCCAAGTTCTTCGATCTCACCTGCCCCAGGCGCCAGGGTTTCCAGTTCCTGCAGTTGAAAGGTCAGCAGATCGAGGCGCGACGCCCGGTTCGCATCCGCATCCAGCAAGTGTGACAAGCGGTCCGCGACAGCCGTCCATTCTGAATAGCAGGTTGCTGTCGCGGCACGCTGGTCCAGCAGTTCACCGAAGTGATCGAGTAGATCGCGCTGTACTGCACGGCGTCCCAGGGATTGGTGAAAGTGTTGGCCGTGAATATCCAGCAACATCTCGCCCAGGATTTTTAACTGCGTAAGCGGTACCGGGTTGCCATTGATAAATGCGCGAGACCGGCCGTCGGCGTTAATCACGCGCCGAAGCAGGCATTCGCCATCCAGGTCCAGCGCCTGTTCATTTAGCCAGGCGATCGCCCCCTGCAAATTCGAAACGTCGAATTCGGCGGCAAACTCGGCACGCTTTGCGCCGTCGCGCACAAGTTGCGCACTACCGCGCTCACCAAGCACCAGTCCCAGAGCATCAACGAGTATTGACTTGCCTGCGCCAGTCTCCCCGGTGAGGACGGTCATGCCGGGCTCAAATTCAATGTCGATCTTCTCGACGATTGCGAAGTCGCGTACTTGCAGATTCATCAGCATGGCAGGCGTACGCTCACTCAACTATCCCGTTTACGACTGTCCTGGCCCCAGAACAGTTTGGAACGCAGTATCTCGTAGAAATCATAGGCCGGTGGGTGGAGGAGTGTAACGCGGTTTTTTGCGGCCGAAATCCACAATTTGTCTGTTGGGACAATTTCGCCCATCGAAAAACCGTCTACTGTGACTTCTGCTTTTGTATCGTCTCGTTCGAGCAGTGAGACTTCAATCGATTGACTGGCGGAAATGACGATAGGCCTGTCCGTCAGTGTGTGCGGGCAAACCGGAACGATAACTACCGCGTCCAACTGAGGCTCGATAATAGGGCCGCCACAACTGAGGGAGTAAGCCGTGGATCCCGTAGGTGTTGCGATAATTAGTCCGTCACCTGAATGCGTGTTCACATATGTGCCGCCGACCCGGGTCTCAAAATCCACCATGCGACCGGTCCCGAATCGCTGCAATACGACATCATTCAAGGCATAGGCGATCTGTTCATTGCCGTCGCTATGACGTAAATGAACTTCGAGCAATTGCCGGGAATCGGTCGAGTAATTTCCCTGCAGAACACTATCGACGCTCGCGAACATTTCGTCCGGTGTGACATCAGCGAGAAAGCCAAGTCGCCCGCGATTTATGCCCAGGATCGGCGTGCCTGATTCGCGAGCAATTCGGCTCGCGTACAACATAGTCCCATCGCCGCCGATCGCTATGATCAGATCCGCGTTCCCCATATCTCCCGACGCCAGCACATTGACACTGGTCTTCGCAAGATGATCGATCAGGAGTTGCAGAGGCTCGATAACCCGCGGGTCGTCGTGTTTGCAGACAATGGCGACATTTTTGAATACGATTCCCATGCACTGATTGTGGCAAACCCTTGACCCACCGCCAAGCCGTTGCTAGCGTTTCTTTCGAATGTCAGCCGAAGCGTCCAAACCATTACCCAGTGATCGTGGCCAGCATCTGCTGCGCGTGCTGATCCAGCGATATATTCGTGAAGGTCAACCGGTCGGGTCACGGACCCTCGCCAAAGACGCGGGGCTGGATCTGAGCCCCGCAACCATACGCAACGTGATGTCGGACCTCGAGGAAATGGGATTGGTCTCGGCCCCGCACACGTCGGCCGGACGCATCCCGACCCCTAAGGGTTACCGCCTGTTTGTCGATACCCTGGTTCGGTATCGCCCGCCGGATGACCGCGAAATGCGACGGATCCGGGCCCAGATTCGCGGAGAATCGAGCAATCCGGAGGGATTTGTCGCGGCAATCTCGGTAATGCTCTCGGAATTCACGAGCATGGCTGGCGTTGTTACTGTGCCGCGGGCGCCGCGCGTGACGCTGCGGCAAATAGAGTTCTTGCCGCTGTCGGAGAACCGGGTTCTGGTCATACTGGTTGTGAACGATCGTGAGGTGCAGAACAGGATTCTGCAGACAGACCGGAATTACACGGCAAGTGAGTTGATTGAAGCCCAGAACTTCATCAACGAGCACTATGCGGGGCTGGTGCTCGAACAGGTGAGGAGTCGTTTGCTCGAGGATCTTGATACGACACGCGATTCAATGAACCAGACCATGCACGAGATAATTTCTGTCGCACAATCCGCAATGGATGGCGCTGGTGGTGCAGAGAACAGGTATGTCGTCGCCGGCGAAACGAAACTCATGGATTTCGCGGAACTGTCCGACGTTGGTACCTTGCGAGGACTCTTTGAGGCTTTCTCGCGCAAGCGGTTGATACTCGACTTGCTGGACCGCAGCATCAATGCAAATGGCGTACAGATATTCATTGGCGAGGAGTCCGGCTACCGTATTTTCGATGGCTGCAGTGTCGTAACCGCCCCGTATCACATGGATGACGACACGATCGGCGTATTGGGTGTGATCGGACCGACTCGAATGGCCTACGACCGCGTCGTGCCTATCGTCGATGTGACCGCCCGACTGCTTGAGGCTGCGCTGCACCAGTCAAGCTGACAGGCGCCGTTCCGACAAAAAAAGTCGCTGTACTACTTGATATTTTCCCGCCGATCCCCAAACTTCGGGCGTCTTTGGCGCTTTGACCGCCCTGGCGGCGACCCGCGCACAGCAATTGGAGTCAGGAACGAATGAACGGACAGCGGAAACGCCCGGAACCGGAAAATGATCAATCGACACTGAGCGAAGAGCCTGTTGAACCTGCGGCTGCTTCGGCTGTCGAGGGCGACCAGTCGCCATCGCAGCTTGAGATTGCTCAGGCGAAAGCTGACGAGAACTGGGATCGCTATGTGCGCACAGCCGCCGAGCTTGAAAATGCCAGGAAGCGCGCAAGCAAGGATGTCGAGAACGCCCACCGCTATGCGTTGGAGCGATTTGGAAAAGAGTTGCTTGCCGTAAAAGACAGCCTGGAAATGGGCTTGTCCGCGGCTGGCAACGCAAGCGTTGAGAGCCTGCTGGAAGGAACCGAAGCTACACTGAAGATTCTCGGTGTCACCATGCAGCAGTTTGGTATCGAGGAGATCGATCCCGCGGGTGAGCCTTTTGACCCTTCGCTGCATGAGGCAATCAGTATGCAGCCCTCAGATGACGCCGAGCCGGGATCCGTTCTGACCGTTGTGCAGAAGGGGTATTCCCTGAATGGCAGGCTCCTCAGGCCCGCCATGGTCATAGTTGCGGCGGAATAAGGGCCGGCCCGCGATAAAATTTGGAATTGCTCGCTTGAAACGCCGGGTGCTGGCCCCACGTAATGAGCCAGTTTGATTAATTACATATTGGAGCATTAGAACATGGGAAAAGTTATTGGTATCGACCTTGGTACCACGAACTCCTGCGTTGCAGTCATGGAGGGTGGTGCCCCCAAGGTTATTGAAAACAGCGAGGGCGATCGCACGACGCCGTCGATCGTTGCCTTTGGCAAGGATGACCAGGTGCTGGTGGGTCAGTCGGCGAAACGCCAGGCGGTAACCAACCCCAAGAACACCCTGTCCGCAGTCAAGCGCCTGATTGGCCGTCGTTTCGAGGACGATGTCGTGCAGCGCGATATCAACATGGTGTCCTACAAAATCGCGAAAGCCGACAATGGCGACGCGTGGGTTGAGGTGAACGGCAAAAAAATGGCTCCGCCCGAGATTTCGGCGCGTGTGCTGATGAAGATGAAAAAGACCGCTGAGGACTACCTTGGCGAGGAAGTCACCGAAGCCGTGGTAACCGTTCCGGCCTACTTCAATGATTCACAGCGGCAGGCAACGAAAGATGCCGGCAAGATCGCGGGCCTCGATGTGAAGCGCATTATCAACGAGCCGACAGCGGCTGCGTTGGCCTATGGTATGGACAAAAAACGCGGTGATACGAAGATCGCTGTGTTCGACCTGGGTGGCGGCACATTCGACGTTTCGATTATCGAAATCGCCGAAGTCGACGGTGAGCACCAGTTCGAAGTTCTCGCCACGAATGGCGATACGTTCCTCGGCGGCGAAGATTTTGACATGCGCGTGATCGAGTATCTGGCGGCTGAGTTCAAGCGCGAGACTGGTGTGGACATCACGTCAGACCCTCTGGCGATGCAGCGCCTGAAAGAGGCGGCCGAAAAAGCCAAGATTGAACTTAGTTCGCAACAGCAGACTGAAGTGAATCTGCCGTACATCACCGCCGATGCCTCCGGTCCAAAACACCTCAATATCAAATTGACGCGTGCCAAGCTTGAGTCGTTAGTCGAGGCTTTGATCGCTCGTACGATTGAACCCTGCAAGATCGCACTCAAGGATGCTGGTCTAAAGGTCAACGAGATTGACGATGTCATCCTGGTTGGCGGTCAGATTCGCATGCCGAAAGTGCAGCAGGAAGTGCAAAACTTTTTTGGCAAGGAACCGCGCCGCGACGTGAATCCGGATGAAGCGGTTGCGCTGGGTGCGGCAATCCAGGGCGGCGTTCTGGCCGGTGAGGTCAAGGACGTCCTGTTGCTGGACGTAACGCCGCTGTCGCTCGGTATCGAGACTTTGGGCGGTGTTATGACCAAGGTGATCGAAAAGAACACAACCATCCCTGCGAATGCCGAACAGGTATTCTCGACCGCTGATGACAACCAGACGGCCGTTACGATTCACGTGCTGCAAGGCGAGCGCGAACGTGCGTCGGACAACAAGTCATTGGGTCGATTCGATCTCGCGGACATACCGCCAGCCCCACGTGGCTTGCCTCAGATCCAGGTGACTTTCGATATTGACGCTAACGGTATCCTCAATGTGTCGGCCAAAGACAAGGCCACAGGCAAGAGTCAGAACATCGTTATCAAGGCGTCCAGTGGACTGTCCGACGATGAAATCGAGAAGATGGTGACGGATGCAGAGCGGCATGCGTACGAAGACCGCAAATTCCGCGA
>JAOUNH010000176.1 GCA_029881055.1 Gammaproteobacteria bacterium | reverse complement strand
CGAGTCCGATTTGGCTATCCCGTCACTGCCCCCGCAACGGTAAATGAGTCAGTTAGTCACTTAGCCACTGCGCGATAGCGCGGGAAGGCGATTAACAGGAACGCAATGCGTTACTCATGAGTCCGGAGACCGGCCCGTCGACCATCCACTGTTCGATCGCGGCGGGCGATTTTAAGGGAATCTGATTCTCACTCCCCTCCCAACGATCGGCGCTAGCGCAGGTCCGGGGATGCCTGTGGGAGAGATTCATGAAACACACATACTGCCTCACTACCCTCTTATTATTCTCACTATCCGGGCAGGCCGCCGAGATTGAGCAGATCGTGGTTACCGGTGCCCGCTCGCCACTTAAGATCGAGCAGATCGGCAGCGCCGTTACCATCATCACGCGTGAGGACATCGAGCGGCGCGAAGCCCGCCACGTCACGGATTTGTTGCGCACCGTACCGGGATTCTCGGTCAGTCACTCCGGCGTAACGGGTTCGCAGGCCCAGGTGAGAGTTCGCGGCGCGGAAGCTAATCACGTTTTGGTCCTGATCGATGGCATTCGCGCCAACGACCCTGCGACCGGCGATGAATTCCGCTGGGAATACCTGAGTGCGAGCAATATCGAACGTATCGAGGTGGTGCGTGGTCCGCAAAGCTCATTATGGGGCAGCGACGCGGTTGCGGCGGTTGTGCACATCATCACGCGCTCTGAGTCTTCGACATCGAGCGGCGACGTTTATGCCGAAAGCGGTTCGTTCAACACGCGTAATGCCGGGTTGAATGGCGCAATTTCCGGTGGCGCGTGGGTATTGCGCGGCGGCATCGAGAGCCTTACGACAGACGGCAGCAACGTGTCGCGTACCGGCACCGAGAAGGACGGCGCCGACCTGACGACGGCCAGTTTATCCGCCAGGCTGGCCGCATCGGAGAGCCTGTCATTCAGCATGGGATTGCGGTCCGTGGATGCGTGGTCGCAATACGATCCCGTTGATTTCATTGTCACGGGTTTGCCCGCGGACGGCGATGTCGCCGCCGACGTACAAAATCTTTATGCACAGGTCGGTGCGATTCTCGCCCCACCCGGCAGCCGGGTTTCGCAGCAGATCAATATTCGATACTTCGATTCGGACAATCGCAATCTCGTTGATGGTGCTCTCGATTCATCAACAGCGTCGGATCGAGTCACCTTCGCATACCAGGCGGATATCGGTATTGGCGAGAATTTGTTGTCGCTTGCACTTGAACGTGAAGAAACACGGTTCGAGCAAAGCGGCGCCGTTATCTTCGGTGATCCCAATCAAACTCAGGAGATGGATGTGAACAGCGCCATCGCCGAGTTCCAGGGACTGTCTACAGAGCGCCTGACGTGGATCGTCAGCCTGCGCGCTGACGATAACAGCGATTTCGACGACGCTTTTAACGGTCGTGTTTCGCTCGCCTACGAGTTAAGCGATACAACGACGCTGCGCGGCAGTATCGGCACCGGCCAGAAGAACCCGACATTCATCGAACGATTCGGCTATTTTCCGGGCCAGTTCATTGGCAATCCCGAACTGAAGCCCGAGCATTCCGTATCGTACGATGTTGGCGTCGACCAGCATTTCGCCGATGACCGGCTGTTTGTGCAGGTTTCCCTTTTTCAACAGGACCTGACCGAAGAGATCAACGGTTTCGTGTTCGATCCAGTGACCTTCCTGTCGACCGCGGAAAACATGCAGGGAAAAAGTAAACGCAGCGGCGTCGAGCTGGCAGCCCGATTCGCAGCAAGCGAATCGATCGGCTTGGCGGCTCATTACACCTACACCGACAGCAAGGAGCAGGACTTCCTCGGCAACGACGTTGGTGAGTTGCGCCGGCCGCGTCATGCGGGCGGGGTTTCCCTCGACTATAAATCATCGAATGAGCGCTTCAGCACGACCCTGAACGCCGATTACGGCGGCACACGGTCCGACATCTTTTACCCGCCCTGGCCGGAGCCTTCGGAAATCGTGACCCTGGACAATTACTGGTTACTCGACCTTGCCATGCAATACCACGTGACGCCGTCCGTGACCCTGTTTGCACGCGGCAGCAACCTGCTGGACGAAGACTACGAGCAGGTTTACGGCTACCGCACACCGGGCCGCGCCGCCTGGTTCGGCGCGCGCGTCAGCTTCCGCGGCAGCCATCCCTAGAATATGAGTTATGCACTTCACCGCGCCGCGACTTTGTTCGAGCAATTGACCGTCGCAATCAACTACGGATTTGTGCTGCCAAACCACCGGTAGTACGCGTTGTCATCATCGCGTGACAACACCCGCCGCATGTCCTGTGCCCAAAGATCCCGGTGGCCTGCGGCGCCATTGAGTGCGGCCTGGTAAAACAGCAAAAGCAGCTGGCGCTGGGTTGCGACCGCAGCCAGGAATTCGGCGTCAGCGCTCTGCACCGGTGGATCGGTGCGAAGCATAATGAGATTGGGCAACACTCGCTGCAACTCGTCGTAGCGCACCCAATCCGCGTATTCGATGCGCGGTTGGTCATCGGTGACCGCCAGGGCATTACCGGCATACGTTTCAAGGCCCTCGCGATCGGTTATCCATGTAGCCAAAAGCGCCTCAGGTGACGCTATGCCGACTTCGCTTAAGGCCGCAGAAACATCCGGCTGTGCATAACGCTGGATGATGTACCGAGCATCCAGCTCGATCGGCTGCATCGATCCGATCAACAGCATCTCGTGCAGCTCAGTGCTCCATAGCGTCGCGTACGGAAACGCGTCGAGAAAACTTCGCACAAGTGATCGCGTGTCTTCATCATTTTGTGTTGGCAACGGCAGCCATTGCGCAACCAGACCCTGCGGTCTCAATCGGTCGCGAGCCAATGCGTAGAAGTCTGATGAATACAAATTCACGACACCGGCGGCCGACGGTGGCGGCGGCTCCAGCGTAATCAAATCGTAGTTCTCGTCGCTGCTAAGCAATTCGCGGCGACCATCACGCAGACGTATATCCAGCCTGGGATCGGATGCCGCCGAATAATTTCCGTTGAAATTCACAGACGCGTCGCGGACTTCCGGCAGCAATTCGGCAACAACGCGGCGCTCAAGTCCCGGAAACTGTAGTAATGCGCCTGAGGTTATTCCTGTTCCGAGACCGATGACCAATGCCGATTCGGGCTGTCCGTTATGAATTATTAATGGCAGAAGGGCCTGCAGACGCATGTAGCGTAACGACGGCAGCGTGTCACCCGTATTTGAAACCCCTTGAATGTACAAGCGACGAAACAATTTGTGTCCGGCCTTTTCTTCGAGAACCGCGACTGTGCCGCCCTTACCCTCTTTGTAAAAGACAGTTGTTCCGCCACTCGCAGCGGCAAGCAAGCCAGCCAGTCGATCCGACGGTGTCGCGAACGCGGCTACCACCGTGACCAAAGCCAGAACAATCGTTCCCCGACGCGCAAAACCCGTATCGATCCGACCGCGCATTGCGGCCAGAAAACCGAGCGTAACGGCCACGACGCCGAGAGCCCCCAGCACCCGTACCAATCCGAACTGCGGTACCAGGACAAACCCTGTGAGTGCCGTGCCGACTATGCCACCGAGAGTATTCAGTGCGACGACCTTGCCTACATCACGGCCAACGTGCCCGGCGTCAACGATTAATTTCAACGCTGCCGGAAACGCGGCACCGAGCAATAGTGTGGGAATAAACACGATATACATAGCCGCGATGGCAAAACTCGTGCACATGCCGAGCAGGCGGCTATCGGTCAACGACCAGACGGCCCGGTCAGCCGTGGATTGCAGCGCCGGCAGCCACTCGCCGAGTAAACTAATCTCGAGCACCGTGACCATTCCCGCAGCAGCAATCAACAGGCCGAATACGCCCCAGGGATCACGCACGCGATCGGCCCGGCGTGCGAAAAGCGCAGCGCCAATCGCGAGGCCTGCAAGGTATGTGGCGAGCATCACCGAAAATGCGTAGCTGCGTGTGCTCATGAACTGGATGAGCGATTGCGACCAGATCACTTCGTAGCTGAGCGCCAGACCACCCGCAACCGTGTAAAACAGTATCGCGACTGGCGCCGATTTCGCCAGCGGAGCGGACCGCGTCTCCGGCTCAACCGGGAGTTGCTCGGGCGCGTAACGATCCAGCCAGAAGCTGCCGGTGGCCGCGAGCAAGCCGACGGCCGCGGCCACCATTGCAGATCCTTGAATGCCGAACACCGGAATTAGCAGAAAGGACACGAGTAGCGCGCCAACGATTGCGCCGGCCGTGTTGGCTGCGTACATCGAGCCTCCGCCACTACCGATATCATCAGCAGCGAGCCGCAAGGACCGAACTATCGCCGGCAAAGTGCCTCCCATCAGAAACGGGCCGGCAGTCACCAGCAGGAAGACCATTGCCCAGGCCAGGGCGCTACTGGACTGCTCCAGGGTCGCGAAAAGCGCGGCTGAACGGGCGAGTGTAGCCGTCACCACAATGCCGACAAGAGCAACGCCAATTTCGAGCACCCCATACAGGCGCAATGGCCGCGATACCCGGTCGGCCCAGCGGCCAAAGAATAAACCACCCAACGCCAGGCCTGCGAAAAACGCGCTAACACCGATCGTCACTGCAAACACGTCAACGCCGACAATCAGAGTCAGCTGTTTGATCCAGAGGATCTGATAAATGAGTGCGACAGTACCGGAGATGACAAGCAACAATGCGCGTACCTGGACTCCACGCTTGGTGCCCGGATCGTAACCGGGTTCCTGCCCCGCCCCGATCGATCCATGCGCAGTCCGTTTCGCGTTCTTATTGCGACTTCTTTTTGACATGCTCACCATGAAAAAGGCCGCACCCGGATAAAACGGATGCGGCCCTGACTCTGTACAACGCGTTAGCGAATGACGTCAGTTGCTACCCGACGGAGAAGCCTGGAGCTGCTTCATGACTTCGCCCAGGCTGAAAGTGCCAACACTCTGGCTGGGCGGATAGTCCTTAAAGGTCGCCAGAAACTTCCCAACGTACTGCTGTGCGGGCACAAACAGGAACGCACGGTCGAATCGCCAATGATCGTAGTCCATGGCAACGTGATCGGCCTCCTCGAACGGATCGGTGCGTAGATTAAACAGTTTCGGCAAGCGCAGCTCCACAAATGGTTCTGCCCAAACGTCGAAACCATGCGCACGCTGCTCCTGGAATACCATTTTCCACTGCTTGAACCGCAGCGCTACGAGTGCGCCGTCATCACTGAAATAGAAGAATTCTTCACGAGCGCTCGGGCCCCTGCCGGAGAACGCCTCGGTCTGGTCATAACCATCGAGGTGCACTTTGAACTTCTTCTTGCCGACCTTCATTCCTTTCAACAGCTGTTCTTTGACGTCGGGCACACCCACGGCTGCCATAATCGTGGGCAGCATATCCATATGCGAGAAGATGTCATTATTGACGGTGCCGGGCTCAATAACGCCGGGCCACTTGATCAGGGTAGGTACGCGGAAACCGCCTTCCCAATTTTCGTTTTTCTCCCCGCGAAATGGCGACGTGCCGCCGTCAGGCCAGGTGAATTTTTCTGCACCGTTGTCGGACGAATACATGACGATGGTGTTTTCATCGAGGCCTAACTCCTTGAGCTTGGCCAGTAACCGACCCACT
>JAOUNH010000175.1 GCA_029881055.1 Gammaproteobacteria bacterium | reverse complement strand
AAGTGACTGGAATGGTTTCCAGAATTGCTCCAGCAGCGGAACCCACTCTTTCTCACCCAAAGAAACCAGGTCAAGGTCGTCTTCGAGCCTGGCGGTGAAGTCGTAATCGACGTATTGCGGGAAATGCTCTGTCAGGAAACCGATGACAATTCGACTGATATCCGTCGGCAGGAATCGTTTCGCGTCCATTTCGACGTATTCGCGATTCTTTAAGGTAGCGATGATACTCGCGTAGGTGGACGGCCGGCCGATGCCGTACTCTTCGAGTGTTTTGACGAGGCTTGCTTCGGTAAAGCGGGGTGGTGGTTCGGTGAAGTGCTGTTCCGGACGAAGCAGGTCGAGCTTAATGGTGTCGCCCTCTTCGATCTCGGGAAGCAAGCGATCGCCGTCGTCGTCCTTCGCGTCGTCCTGCCCTTCCTGGTAGACCGCCATGAAGCCTGGCTCGACAAGTATGGAGCCATTCGCGCGCAGGCGATGGCCGGCATCCGGATCGCCGGCGGCCATTTCGATGGCAACCGTATCGAACACGGCGGGAACCATCTGACAAGCCATCGTGCGTTTCCAGATAAGTGAATAGAGCTTCAACTGATCTGAATCCAGGACAGCCTTGAGGTCCTCAGGCGCACGGGCAACAGACGTAGGACGAATCGCCTCGTGCGCCTCCTGTGCGTTCTTGGATTTGGTCTTGTAGGTCTGTGGCTGCTCCGGCACATTCGCCGCACCGTAGCGCTCCGCGATGACGGCGCGAATCTCTTCGACCGCTACATCCGCCAGCGTGACGGAATCGGTACGCATATAAGTAATGAGACCAACCTGGTCCTCGCCGGGCAAAGCGATACCTTCGTATAGCTTTTGTGCAACTCGCATCGTGCGTTGCGTATTGAAGCCCAGTTTTCTGGAGGCTTCCTGCTGCAGAGTAGATGTTGTAAATGGTGCCGTTGGATTGCGGCGGCGCTGGCGCTTGGTGACGTTTAGTACCTTAAGTTTACCGTCGGCAGCAGCGACGATGGTCTTCTCCACCTCACGCGCAGCATCTTCATTAACAAAACTGAATTGTTCGACTTTGTCGCCTTTGTAGCTGACAAGCCGCGAAACGAAAGGCTGCTCGTTTTTGCTGACATCCGCCTCGATCGACCAGTATTCGCGGGCTTTGAACGCTTCGATCTCAAGCTCGCGCTCAACGATCATCCTTAGCGCCGGACTTTGGACGCGGCCCGCCGAAAGCCCTCTCTGGACCTTCTTCCACAGCAAAGGCGAAAGGTTGAAGCCAACGAGATAGTCCAGCGCGCGGCGCGCTTGCTGTGCACCAACGAGATCGCCCGAAATCCCGCGGGGATGGGCGACCGCATCGCGTACGGCCTGCTTGGTGATTTCGTGGAATACGACGCGGTGTACCGCCTTGTTCTCAAGTGCCTTCTTTTCCTTCAGCAACTCAACCAGGTGCCATGAAATAGCTTCACCTTCGCGGTCCGGGTCAGTTGCGAGATACAGGGCATCGGCATTCTTCAATGCGCGGATAATGGCCTTCACATGCTTTTCGTTGCGCTCGATGATCTGGTACTTCATCGAAAACTGGTTTTCCGTGTCGACAGCACCTTCCTTGGGAATCAGGTCGCGCACATGCCCGTACGAGGCCAGGACTTCAAAATCCTTGCCCAGGTATTTGCTGATCGTGCTGGCCTTGGCCGGCGATTCAACTATTACGAGATTCTTCGACATATCCTGTTGTGCAACCTTGTCTAAGGGTTCAGTGGCGCAAAAACGGAAAACCGCGGACTGTGCCGCGGTCTAATTACGTGCTTGGCAACGATGTGTCAAGAAAATCGCTGTCGAGATCAGTGAATTGAACCGGCGCCCTCGTCGAAAACCAGGTCTTCCATGCGCGCGTACGCTTGCTCCTGGCCCGGCTGACTAAAGAGGACCATCAACACCACCCATTTGATTTGCTCAACGTCGATGTCCGCTGATTCCAGCGCCATCAGCCGGTCGACGAGCAGCTCTCGCTGTGGAGGTGACAGGATGCCGGTTTGTTCAAGATAGATAATGTAGCCGCGACAAAACGCATCGAGCCTTTCGAGCTCGCAGTCGTTGTAAATGCGCGTGCCGCGCGCAGAAAGATTGCCGTAATTGAGATTGTCCTGATGCTCGCTGAGGCCATCGAGCCACTCGAGCGCGCGCTCGATTTCGCCGTCGCCAAATCCTGCCCGCGACAACTCCAGGCGCAGTTCATGCTGATCGGGTTCCGGGTCTTCTTCAGTGTCGACGTAGGTTTCAAAAAGATACATCAGTACGTCGAGTACGTTTTCTTTCATGCCTGGAGCCGCTCCTTTTCTTCAAGCAATTAATGCGTAACGCCCGCCGGATAATGACTCAACTTCACCGTGAAGCTCCAGGATCAGGAGCATGGAGGAAAGCTCCCCAATCGTCAATCCGGAATGTTTCTTCAATTCGTCGATGCTGGTCGGGTCGTGGCTCAGCAATTTGCGCAGGGCGGAGTAATCATCATCACCCGCGGGAATGGATGAACCGTTGTCCGTTGATTCCGTTAAGTTTTGTTGCATATGGCCGGCGAGTGGAGCGAGCTCGGCATGGATGTCCGCGGCAGTCTCGACCAGCTTCGCTCCCTGTCTAATCAGTTCGTGACAGCCGCGAGCGAGCGGATTATGGATAGAACCCGGCAGTGCAAATACCTCGCGACCCTGTTCGGCAGCAAGCCGTGCAGTGATCAGCGAGCCGCTGCGGCGAGCAGCCTCAACCACCAGTGTTCCGAGAGAGAGGCCGCTTATCAATCGATTTCGCTCCGGAAAATGCCACTTGTCAGGCGGCGCTCCCAGCGGGTACTCGCTGACCAGTGCGCCGGTAGCCGCAATCTGGTGCGCGAGATCGTAATTTTGCGCCGGGTACACACGGTCGATGCCATGGCCGAGGAACGCAATGGTCTTGCCGTTGGCATCCAGTGCCCCCCGATGTGCGGCTGTGTCTATTCCCTGCGCCAGTCCGCTAACGATCGCGTAGCCGCTCCGCGACAGGTGTCGCGAGAAATCGACTGCATTGCGCACGCCGCCACGTGTTGGATTGCGGCTGCCGACGATCGCAAGACAGGGCAGGTGCAGCGCGTCGATGTCACCGTTGACGAACAAGGCAAGGGGTGCACCGGCAAGCTGCGTCAGCATTTCCGGATATGCGTCGCTGCCATACACAACGATGTGGTGATCTGCGTTATCGAGCCAGAGTTGTGTCGCATCGATCGCTTTTCGATCAGGGCTGGCGACGGCCCGGGCTTTGTTCTCCGGCAATCCGGCATTTCGCAGGCTTTGTTCAGTCTGCCGGGCGATCGCCTCGATCTCTCCGAAACGCTCCTTGAGCGTGAGCAACTCGGAAACGCTCAGGAATGCGTGCAGGAGGACCAGCCACGCGTCATGCTTCATGTTCTGCTCGCGGGTATTCAAGCTATCAATAATAGCGCCGCACCCGCCCGCGATGTGGGTCATTTCTGTTGCGAAAGACGCAAAAAGGCGCGTAAAAGAAACGGCGCCTTTCGGCGCCGCTCCTCTCAATTCTCTGCATTCAGACTGTTAGGTTGGATTGCGAACGTAGTCGTGGATATGGATAGCTTGTGTTGCTTCCATCACCAGGCCGTAGCTGATCCGGTCGTAGGTCATGAATACCATTACGGTACCCGCCGTCTCGTCAGGCAGTTTAACTTTACCGCCGCGCACGGTGTCCTCAACCTCTTCGCCTGTCTGGAATACGGTCAGTACGTCACCGACGGTCAGTCCACTATTGGCGCCTCGATTCATGACAACTACCTGGTACTGGCCGATCAGGGATATACCGCCAACTACCGCAATAATGCGTCCGTCGATGTTGCTGCTGGGTGCGCGCGGGTAGAAATTCAACGGAATGCTGACAGTCGCGGGAAGCAAGCGGTCACCGATAACGGCTTCCTGGGAGGATTCGGTCAGGGCAACGGTAGCCGGGTCACCTGCCTGCCGCAGACTGCCCTCGCCGATCCTGATACCGTGATAGCCAATCGTACGGTTGTCATCCGGATCCACCAACTTGTCGCCAACGTGAACAACGTTATAGCGCATGCCCGGCAAGTCATTCTGTATGCCGCGAACATAGATTTCGTTACCCGCGGACGCGATCAGATGATCGCCGCGCGTCTCAAGAAGGTAAGGCAAATCATCCGCCTGCGACTTCTCGAGAACGATACCGGCGCTGATAAACGCAGCGATGTCTTCAAACGGGATGCTGGTAACAGCCTCTGTCAGCGGAGTCACTCGCGCCTGCGGTGACATCCGATACGCAGAGGCCCGGACATTGGTAACTCGCGGCTGGCCATCGATGGTTACGAGCCCCAGTACATCGCCGGGATAAATTAGGTGTGGATTCACTATATCCGGATTGATGTACCAGATTTCGGGCCAGAACCAGGGGTCCTTCAGGAATGTTGCAGCGATGTCCCAGAGAGTGTCGCCAACCTGCACGACGTACTCGTCGGGGTGGCCTTCCGCCAGGGGTACCGGCTCATTAATGCGCTCGAGTTGCGGCTCGTAAGTAGCGGATTGAGCACCGGAAGTCGTCGACGCAGAGCTTCTTGGCTCCGATGTCGTGTTTGGCATGGCTATGGAACCACCCGCGTCGGAGCCACGTGTGGACGAACCGGACGAACAGGCCGCCAGCGTTGCAGCCAGCATGACCAAGGTCAGCCGGAGGCCTGGGTTGAGGCGATTATTGCTAAGAGACATAATTCGGGGTTGCTCCCTAATAATAGGTTTGGGCCTGTTCCAAACGAGGCGTTGCTATACTATGTCGTGCCGGACCTGCCGAGGCTGCTAATTACGTCACATTTCGGGCCCCGAATAGTGCCCGGAAGGGCCGATTTCACGCGGCATTGTCTGACATCTTATTCAATAAAGTCAAACATTTAGGTCGCATTTTGGGCAGACCACGCGAAATAATGTTCGTCTGCTTATGTTTCAACAGCTTGATTTTGACCCAATAGACGCCAACTGGCTTATGTTCAAATTATGCCAAAACTGAAGATACTCGAATTCCCGGATCCCCGTCTCCGGACCAAAGCGACCCCTGTCGACGAAGTCAACGACGATTTGCGCGCCTTGATCGACGACATGTTTGAGACCATGTATGACGCGCCCGGGATCGGTCTTGCCGCGACCCAGGTCGATTATCACCAGCGCCTGCTGGTCGCCGATGTGTCCGTGGATAAAGACGACCCACACGTATTGATCAATCCGGAAATCCTGGAAAAGGACGGCGTTACCGTCACGGACGAGGGCTGCCTGTCGGTGCCGGGATTCTACGAGGAAGTCGAGCGCGCCGAGCACATCAGGGTTCGTTACCTCGACCGGAACGGCACCGAACTTGAACTCGACGTGCACGGCTTGCTCGCCGTATGCATACAACACGAGATGGACCATCTCGACGGCAAGTTGTTTGTTGACTACCTCTCCGAGGCGAAACGCACGCGCATACGCAAAAAGCTCGAGAAGGAGCGGCGGCTGCAGGCAGACGAAGTCGCTTAGGCAGAAAACCTTGATTAAACCCCGCATCGTTTTTGCCGGCACCCCGGAGTTCGCGTTGCTGTCGCTG
>JAOUNH010000174.1 GCA_029881055.1 Gammaproteobacteria bacterium | reverse complement strand
AGCTGCCGCCCGGTTCAGGGCATCAATATGACGCTTTCGGGCCGTGAAAGCCCCTTCTCCGAGGTTTTCGTAGCCTGCAAGTGCCCTGATATGCTGCTTAAGGGCCTCCAGACCCTCTCCGGTCTTGGCAGAGAGGTGAATTTCGTTGTCTTTTGGCGCTTTTTGGGTATTTAGGAGGTCGATTTTGTTCAAAACCGTCGTCAAAGAGACCCCGGCAGGTACTTCCTCGGTCATTTCGCCGGGTGTCTCATCAGTGGCGTCCCGTATCCAGAGCGCGGCATCCGCGGACTTGAGTGCGAGCCGGGCGCGCCGTATGCCCTCCTCTTCGACGCGATCCGGGTCATCGCGCAGGCCCGCGGTGTCGACCAGCTCCACTGCCAGGCCGTCGATGTCGATTTGCTCGCGCAGGATGTCGCGCGTGGTACCGGCGATCTCCGTCACAATGGCCGAATCCTGGCCGCTCAAGAGGTTCAGCAGGCTTGATTTACCTGCGTTCGGCTTGCCGACGATAACGACCTGAAACCCGTCGCGGAGCACGCGGCCCTGTTGCGCCTGGCTTTGCAGCAACGCAAACGCCTGTTCGCACTCCGTAAGCCGGCGCAGCAACAGCTCGTCCGACAGGAAGTCGATCTCCTCTTCCGGGAAATCGATGGCCGCTTCCACGTGCATGCGCAGACGAATCAACTGCTCGGCGAGCGCGTCGACCGCCCTCGAAAATACTCCCGACAGCGAGCGTAGTGCGGCGCGGGCCGCTTGCGAGGTTCCCGCGTTGATCAGATCCGCAATGGCTTCTGCCTGTGCGAGATCAAGCTTGTTGTTGTGAAATGCCCGCGCTGAAAATTCACCCGGCTCTGCGCGCCGCGCCCCGAGCGCCAGGACCGCATCGATGATGAGCGAAATGACCAGCGGGCCGCCGTGGCCATGCAGCTCGAGTACTGACTCGCCCGTGAAAGATGTCGGCGCCGGAAAATACAGCGCGAGGCCGGTGTCGAGTCGCGCTCCGTCAGCGCCGCGAAACGCTCGATAGGTTGCCGTTCTCGGTTCGGGCAGGCTGCCAAGCAGCGCTCTCGCAATGCGCTCGGTCTGGCCGCCGGAAATTCGCACGACGCCGATACCACCGGTGCCCGGCGGCGTGGCAGCAGCAACAATCGTGTCGGCGAGCTTGTTCACAGCACTATGAGACCACAGCTTTTTCGCCGCTGCAGCGCTTAGTGTTTCTTTTCCCTGGCTTCCCGCTCAACGACCTTGTTGATCTTCCATTGCTGAGCGATCGACAGCAGCGTGTTGGTTACCCAATAAAGCACCAGGCCCGACGGGAAAAACGCGAAGAAGACCGTGAACATGATCGGCATGATCTGCATTACTTTCGCCTGCACCGGATCTGCCGGTGCCGGGTTGAGTTTTTGCTGCACCAACATTGCCGCACCCATGATCAGGGGCAGAATGAAATACGGGTCCTTGCTGGAGAGATCCGTTATCCACAGCGCAAATGGCGCCTGTCGCATCTCAACGCTTTCGAGCAGCACCCAGTAGAACGCGAGGAAGAATGGCATCTGAATCAGGATCGGCAAGCAACCCGCTGCCGGGTTCACTTTCTCGCGCTTGTAAAGGTCCATCATCTGCGCGCTGAGTGCCGGCTTGTCGTCCTTGTATCGCTCCTGCAGCGCCTTCATTCGCGGCTGCAAATTGCGCATCTTCGCCATGGAGCGGCCACTGGATTCGGTGAGCTTGTAAAACACCAGCTTGATCAGGAAGGTCACCAATATGATCGCGACGCCCCAGTTGTGAACGTAGTCGTAGATGAAGCTCAGGAGCAGGAACAGGGGGTTTGAAATAATCGTCAGCCAGCCGTAGTCGACCGTCAACGCGAGGGTCTTGTCGATCTCTTCCAGCTGCGACTGCAACTTCGGACCGACGAATACCGTGCTTGCGAAAATCTTGCTTGACCCCGATGCAACGGATTCCGCCAGGCCACTGATGCTCGCTGTAGTGCGGTCGCCCTTGACGCTGACCCGGAAAGACTTGTCGACGCCTCGCGTGGGAACCACTGCACTCAGGAAGTGATGTTGTATGGCCCCTACCCAACCGGTCTGCGATTTGAAATCGTACGGCCCATCTTCCAGCAGGTCATCGCGCTGCAGCTTTTCGGCTTTTTCGCCGGTGTAGATAATGGGCCCGGCGAACGAATAGGAATCCACATCGAACATGGATCGCTCCGGCTCTCTTGAGACTCGAACGATCTGTGCATATGGCGCGCCCCGCCACAGCGCCTCGCCATTGTTGGTAACTTCGTGCTCGACGGCTATCGCGTAGCTGCCGCGGGTGAAGCGGTAGCGCTTTTCTATCGTAGCGCCATCGTCACTTTGGCGTGACATCGACACAACGAGCTCGTCGTCATTGCCAAGCTCATAGCTCGTAGCTGCGGGCGTAAACGGCTTGCGGTAGTCCGGGCGATTGCCCTCACTGGTTGTGCGCAGGCCGGTTCGTATAAGGCCGAGGTTGGCGGGCTCTGTGCTTAACAGCTGCACCAGTGTGTTGGGGTCGTCCTTGGCAACCGGATATCCGAGCAGCGTTGCTGATTGCAGCGTCCCGCCCTCTGTGCTGATTTCGATATCGAGCACATCGGTTACGACTCGAATCGTCGCAGCCACCCGCTCTTTTGCCGGCTCTTCATCCGGGCCCAGTGGCAGCAGGTCATCCTGGCCGCCATCGGCTGGTGCGCTCAGTTCGGGCAGTTCGCCGCCGTCATCGGGGCTGACAAACTCCGCCTGCTCCTGCGGTTGCGTCGGGATGGCGACGGGCTTGGGTGCATAGTCCTGTACCCAGGTTTGATAGGTGATCCATGCCAACAGGCCGAAGAGCCCCCAGATCAGCAGTCGTTGATTTTCCATCCCTTAGCTACCCTGCTTGTTTGATTTGCGTTTACTCGTTCTGCATCGTTCAAAATGATGCTCGAGGCTTGCGTTCATCTCGCTGTTCTTCGCCATGGCCGCGGCCGGCTGGTTGATTACAACCACATCAAGGCCACAAAGCTCGTGCTGATGGTGCCGAAATGTTTCCCGAATCACCCTTTTGATTCGGTTTCTCGCGCTCGCCTTGCGACATTGTTTTTTTGAAACGGCAAGCCCAAGCCTCGCGATTTCGTCTTTGTTGTCACAGCAGAGCACTGTAAAGAATTTGTCGCGACTGCGCGTCGCTTTTTTAAAGACGCGGCCAAATGCGGCGGCGTCCAGCAGACGGTTCTGTTTCTGGAACCGAAAAACTTGGCTACTCGTCAATCCTGATTTTGAGGTCGTCGTTGGGACGGTCGCGAGGGCGTTACGGCGTCAGCTGAACGCGGCCTTTTGCACGGCGGCTTTTGAGCACCAGACGTCCACCCTTGGTGGCCATGCGGGCACGAAATCCGTGGGTGCGGGCGCGCTTGATTTTACTGGGCTGAAATGTGCGTTTCATGGCTTTTACCTGGATCAATAAGCGGGCGTTTGGAGCCGGCTTTTCAGAAGGCCGGCAAGGGTACTTAGATGCCCAGACACTGTCAATAGATGGATGTAAACCTTGGAGTTTCAGGGTAGACTTCGCGGTCTTTCTTTCGTCCTAAACCACGGTCTGACCCGCAACATCTGGGGTCTTTTGGGGAACCGCTTGTCCGCTGAATCGACGCTTTGGAACCAGTGCCTCCGCGTCCTCCAGGGGGAGCTGCCGGAGCAGCAGTTCAATACCTGGATCCGGCCGCTGCAGGCCGTCGATGAGGGCAGCGTACTTCGCTTGCTGGCCCCGAACCGATTCGTCGTTGACTGGGTGCGGCAGCACCACCTGCAGCGAATCCTGGATCTCATCGCCGAAGAGGGTGTAGGGACCGAGCTGATCATGGAGGTTGGTTCGCGCAGTACCCAGGCAGCAGACCCGAAAAAGGGTCGCCCTCAGGGCGCGCCGATCAGGGCTGTTGGTCAATCGCCCGTGTCCTCGCGATTGAATCCCGCCTTCACCTTTGAGAGCTTCGTTGAGGGCAAGAGCAACCAGCTTGCCCGCGCTGCGGCGAGCCAGGTTGGTGCAAACCCGGGTCTTTCGTACAACCCGCTGTTTATTTACGGTGGCGTGGGCCTCGGTAAAACGCACCTGATGCACGCCGTCGGCAACGCGATGGTGAAGGCCAACCCCGATGCCCGGGTAAGCTACGTCCATTCCGAGCGCTTCGTCGGAGACATGGTTCGAGGCCTGCAACACAACACGATTTCCGAGTTCAAGCGTTCCTATCGCTCGCTGGATGCCCTGCTGATTGACGACATCCAGTTTTTTGCCGGTAAAGAACGGTCCCAGGAAGAGTTTTTCCACACGTTTAATGCCTTGCTCGAAGGTCAGCGGCAAATCATCCTGACTTGCGATCGGTACCCGAAAGAGGTCACAGGTCTCGAGGAGCGACTGAAGTCGCGTTTCGGCTGGGGACTTACCGTGGCGATAGAGCCGCCGGAGCTTGAGACTTCTGTGGCGATATTGATGAGCAAGGCGGCCGCAGAGGGCGTGGCACTGCCGGAAGAGGTCGCGTTTTTCATTGCGAAGCGTATTCGCTCAAACGTGCGTGAACTGGAGGGAGCGTTACGCCGGGTAATCGCCAATTACCGGTTCACAGGACGGGCGATTGACCTCGATTTTGCGAAAGAAGCACTTCGGGATCTGCTTGCGCTCCAGGATCGCCTGGTATCCATCGAAAACATTCAGAAAACGGTCGCGGAGTATTTTAAGATTCGCGTCGGGGACTTGTTGTCGAAAAAGAGAACCCGCTCGATAGCGCGACCGCGGCAATTCGGCATGGCACTGGCGAAGGAGCTGACGAACCACAGCCTGCCGGAGATTGGCGACGCGTTTGGCGGCAGGGACCATACAACAGTGCTGCATGGTTGCCGTCGAATCGAGGCTCTGCGAGAGACCGAGAAACGCGTCGATGATGATTATTTGAATTTGTTGAGAACCCTGACAGGATGATGTGGATAATGTGTGCAAAAGTCAGTTGCGTATTTTTATCCACAGAGTGTGCACAGGACGCGGGCGGCTTGCGCTGAAAGTGTCCCTTGCAAAAATGATATTTAAGTGTTTGTTTTTATTGGTGTTTATAAAGTTATGCACAGGCAGCGGCTGGCTTAATAATAACAATAAAATAACTATTTCCAATATTTATTAACAGGTGGAAGCTATGAAGTTTACCGCAACCCGCGAAGCACTTTTAACACCGCTTCAGGCTGTAATTGGCGTTGTAGAACGACGCCAGACGATGCCCATATTGTCGAACGTCTTGTTGATCGCAAAGGATGGCCAGTTAGCCGTAACGGCGACGGATCTTGAAGTGGAGCTGGTCGCGCGTATGGAGGTCGATGCGCAGTCCGACGGCGAGATCACAGTGTCGGGACGAAAGTTGCTGGATATTTGTCGTGCATTGCCGGACGGCTCATCGATCAGTGTGAGTTTAAGTGGTGAGAAGCTCACGGTTAAGTCAGGTCGGAGCAAGTTCAACCTGGTGACTTTGCCGGCGGCGGAATTTCCGGTGGTGGAAGACATCAAGGCAGGGCAGACGATTTCGGTTAGCCAGGCGGTACTGGGGCGACTAATCGAGAAGACGCATTTTTCTATGGCTCAGCAAGACGTGCGTT
>JAOUNH010000173.1 GCA_029881055.1 Gammaproteobacteria bacterium | reverse complement strand
GACGCTGGTCGTGCGCAGGTGCGAGGGAAGGCTCGTTCGATACGTGCATCTTGGTACCGGCAACTATCACCACGCCACGTCTTCGGTCTATACGGATTACGGCTACCTGAGCAGCAGCAAGCGCCTTGGCGCCGACGTACACAAGTTGTTCCTGCAATTGACGAGCCTGACGCGGGCTGACGATATGACTCGTATGCTCGCCTCACCATTTAGCTTGTTTGATGCCCTGCTTGAAAAAATTCGACGCGAGACCACGAATGCCAGGGCGGGGAAAAACGCGCGGATTATCGCCAAGGTCAACGCCCTCAATGAACCGCAGTTAATTGACGCGCTGTATGAGGCGTCGCAAGCAGGTGTACAAATAGACCTGATTCTTCGCGGTATTTGCTCGTTGCGGCCCGGCGTCAAAGGCTTGTCCGAAAATATTCGTGTCCGCTCGATAGTCGGTCGTTTTCTTGAGCATTCCCGTGTTTACTATTTCCTCAATGACGGGAAAGAAGAGTTCTACTGTTCGAGCGCCGACCTGATGGACCGCAATATGTTCCGGCGCAACGAGTCCTGTTTCGAAATTCGGCAGATTCCGATGAAGAAACAGATTCGACACGACCTCGACCTCTTCCTGGCCGATAATTGCCAGGCGTGGGAACTCAAGGGAGACGGCAGTTATGTGCGGCTATCGCCCGGCAAGAACAAGCGAATCTCTGCGCAGGAAACCTTTCTTGCGGAACTGGCTGGACCGAAACCCGTCTAGCACCGAATCGTATTGAGGCACCCATCCGGCAGCCACCTTCTCGCGGTGCTCTATCAGATCACTTTGAGTTGAAAACCAATTTCCGAAAGCAGCGCTTGCTCCCTTTCGAGGTCGGCAATCGTCAGCGGGTTCGCAAGCAACCAGTCGGGATCGAAACTGATCGACAGACCATTCTCGACAGCATTCACTGACATTCTGGGTACTTCGCTATTGTTGCGGCTGCGGTTCAACAAGACTGCGAGACGTAGAATCACGATCAAACGCAAACCCGGTTCTCGCCAGTTCCGCGGCAAAGTGTCGAGATGCGATTTATCGATACGATGGCGCTGACTGCGTATGAGGTTCGCCAGGAATCGCTGCTCCGCGCGCGGGAAGCCGGGCATGTCTGCGTACTCGGCAATGTAGGCACCGTGCCGCTGGTAGCCATCATGAGAAATGTCGAGACCAATTTCATGCAGGCTTGCCGCCCAGCTCAACATCTTTTTCGAAAGATCGCTCTTAAAGCCCCAGGCGTCGAAACATTGCGACAGTATGTCGGCGGCTGTCGCGGCAACCCGGCTAGCCTGTTCCTGGTCCACCTGGAATCGGGAGGCCATGGACCGAACCGTCCGCTCCCGCGCATCTTCGTGCTGCAAGCGACCTAACAAGTCGTATAGCAGGCCTTCACGAAGCGCGCCGTCGGAAACGCGCATCTCATCAATACGCAGGGCATTAAATACTTCGGCCAGGATGGATAATCCCCCTGGCCAGACCTGCGCTCGTCGTTCGACGAGACCTGTTAAGGACAATTGACTGATATGGTCAAACGCCAGCACCCTGTCGATCAAGGCTTCGATCGTTTTTAGAGTGACTCCCATTTCCGTAAGACCAAGCTCCCGCGCAACCAGTTCGGTTGACAATATGGTGCCCGACGTCCCGATCGCCTGAACTTTTTCCTCGCCACGAAAAAAGGCCTTCACTGGCCGCAACTCAAGGCGCGCAGCCATTCGCGCTTTGTCAAAACGCTCGCGAGTCAGTTTGCCATCGGGGAAAAAGCGTTCCGTCATTGAGACGCAACCCATGTTCAAACTCTCCAGCGCGATCGGCTGTGCTCCCTCACCGAGTATGACTTCAGTACTGCCGCCACCGATATCGGTTACCAGGCGCAAACCGTCTGTCGGGGGCAGACTGTGCGTTACTCCGCTGTAAATAAGGCGCGCCTCTTCCAAACCCGAGATGACTTCGATGGGATGGCCGAGTAGTGCTTCTGCCTCAGTCAGGAAATTCGTGTCTTCGCGGGCCCGTCGAATCGTGTTCGTTCCCGCGGCTCGAACGCTGTCGGCGTGAATATCCCGCAGGCGCTGCCCGAACCGCGCGAGGCACTCCAGCGAGCGCTGCCGTGCCTCGGGTGCAATATCGCCGCGCGTGGAAAGACCTTCCGCAAGCCGGACGGTCTCGCGTATGCGATCTATAATGGCGAGCTGGCCATGGCGAAGCTCGCCGACGATCATATGAAAGCTGTTTGAGCCGAGATCAACGGCCGCAATAATCTCGGCTTTTTGCGGATCAGACAGTGAAAGAGGATCCACAGCCACAGGTGGTCTGGGCGTTTGGGTTGCGAATAATGAACTGCGCCCCCTGCAAGTCTTCCTTGTAGTCGATCTCGGCGCCCATCAAGTACTGGATACTCATCGGATCGATAAGCAGAGTCACGCCCTGGTTCTCAACCTGGCTATCACCGTCTTCGATGCTTTCATCAAACGTGAAGCCGTACTGGAACCCGGAACATCCGCCGCCCGAAATAAACACGCGCAACTTCAGGTTGGGATTATTCTCTTCTGTAATCAACTCGCCCACCTTGTGCGCGGCGGCGTCCGTGAAAACGACACTGGGTGGTGGGGGAGCGTTTGCTGAAACTGTATTCATAATGCCTGGTTTGCTACTCGCTTTAGTCGGCGGACGCAGCTGCCTTCGCGTCCATCATATGGGTCTGTTCGAGCAATGGTACCTGACCATCGGGTTGATGGACGAGTTTGCCGTTAATTTCGGCGCCTTCTGCCATCTGGATCAGATTGTAATACACATTACCGATGACGCGCGCGGTCGCACCAAGTTCGACGCGCTGGCTGGCGAACACATCGCCTTTCACGATGCCGTTCAGAACGACATAAGGAACCGTAACTCCGCCATCGACATGGCCCACGTCGCTGATACTTAGCGCGGAATCTGTGTCAGGATCGGCAGTAACATTACCCTTGACGACTCCGTCAATGTGGCAACCACCGCGAAAATGCAGGTCACCGTGTAACTTGCTGTTGGAGCCGACCAGTGTTTCGACGACCGTGTGCCTGCGCTGTTTCTTGCCAAACATTTGCTTCTCCGTACTGCCGCCAGGCGGCGTAACTAATTAGCCCTGACTGGTCTTCCAGGCAAAGCTCTCTTCAATACTGGATATCGAACGCGTCCGGGAACGCACCTCAACGTTTATACGTTCAGGCGTAAAGCCATCCGGAAGGACCAGCAATCGATCGAAGTCCTGAAAATAGCGGAATGAAAACTCCCAGGCCCCTTTTTCTTCAGCCGGAACCAGCTCGGCGAGGGGGTACGTCTTGTCCACGCCATTCTGACTGCCCTCCACGCTCAGGCTGACGTCTCCGGTCACTTTCCGGTCGTGCTGCATTGCCTGAACCAGGACCAGCTGTATCTTGAACTCCCTCTCCGCCTTGCCCCTCGACAGCTTCAGATTCTGCACGCGCAGGCCGGAATTCCCGTCCGTGGGCGAAACGATACCGCGGTAGAAGGCAATGGCGTCGCGCTGTTCCTGGATCTTGGCCTGCAGGGTGCCCAGACTGGCCTCGACTTCCTCGTAGGACTTCCGGTCGACCTCGCGATTGGTCTTCAGAATTGCAACTTCTTGTTTTAGATCAACAATTTCGTCATCCAGCTGCACAATATGGTCTTCGTAGGCCTGCCGGATATTACCGACCTCAACAATGTCATAGCCCGCACGGATCCGGCCGAACTCGAAGATCAGGTAGGTGCTGACCGCAACCAGTGCAACGATGAGAACCCGGAATAACAGGGTTCTGCCAGTGCTGTGCTGTTGTAATGGAGACTTGATTGCCACTCTGAGGATGTGTCCGGTAAGACGAAAAGAGACGTTATGTTACGCGGGTACCTGCAGCAACTGAAGTGCGCCAGGTCACGGAATGGGAACGCACTTCACGGCCTGGATTCGAGGCCCGCCGCTGCCAGATCCTTGTCAAAGACCGAACGCCAGCGCCTGGGCCACCACCGCGGTCTTGGCGGCAGGCCATCAGGATGCACCGCTGGCCCGAGTTCATACAGAGCTCGCGCGTACACCCGGCGCTTGAAATAGATCACTTCATTGACGGGTCGCCAGAAATCGACCCACCGAATTCGGTCAAATTCGGGTTTGTCACATCGATCGAAGCGCACAGCCTCATCGCCAGCCTTGAGCCTGAGCATGAACCAGCGTTGTTTCTGACCGATGCAAACAGGGCTGCTGTTTTTGCGTACATATCTGTCCGGCAGCCGGTATCGCAGCCAGTCGTTCGTGACTGAAAGCACTTCGACGTCGTCCTTCGTGAGGCCAACCTCTTCGTGCAGTTCACGAAACATTGCATCGATCGGTTCTTCGCCTTCGATCATCCCACCTTGCGGAAACTGCCAGCCTTTGGCGCCTACCCGTCCACCGAGCAGAAGCTTGTTATCGGAATTCGCAAGGATGATACCGACGTTGGCGCGAAACCCTTCGGCGTCTATCCAGTCGTTGCCCATAGCAACCGTACTAAAACTCTAACTGCCGTTTACTTTACACTATCCCCCGCGACCCGCATCAGGAGATTTTCTTGCAGGACCTTAGTCGATGAGCGCCACCCGAAACGGGGCCCTGTTCGCAGGATTGCTGGTCCTTGCCGCCGCCGCCTTCGCCGCCGCACTGGTGACCGGCAGCGCCGATATCTCGTTCGCAGAATCGATTAGCGCATTACACGGCGGCGCGACCGAACATATCCAGGCGCTCGTCATGGACCTGCGGCTGCCGCGTGCGATGACAGCCTTTGCGGTGGGCGGTTTGCTGGCTGTCGCCGGGGTCCTGATGCAGGTGCTGTTGCGCAACCCCCTGGCGGAACCTTACATACTCGGCAGTTCAGGCGGCGCCGCGGTTGCGGCTTTGCTGGCCATGATGCTCGGCATGGGAGGCCTCGTCATCGACCTTGCCGCTTTCGGCGGGGCCATGGCTGCCACCTTGCTGGTGTTTGCCATCGCGCACGGCAGCGGCAGCTGGACGCCGGCGCGCTTGCTGCTCACGGGCGTCGTGCTCGCCGCCGGTTTCAGCGCGGCCACAACCCTGTTGCTGGCCTTGTCGCCTGACCAGAACCTGCGCGGCATGTTGTTCTGGCTGATGGGCGATCTCAGTTTTGCTTTCGACCCGGCCCGTTGCCTCGTATTGCTCGCGGCATTACTGATCGCTGGCATGGCCTGCGCTCGCCACCTGAACGTCCTGTCGCGCGGCGAACTCCAGGCAGCGATTCTCGGCTTGCCCGTCAGGGAGTTTCGTTACCTGATTTTCGCTGCTGCCGCACTTGCGACGGCACTCTCCGTGACGACGGTCGGCGTCATTGGCTTTATAGGCCTGGTCGTACCGCATCTCGTGCGCATCGTTGCCGGCAGCGACCACCGCATCGTCTTGCCCGCATCGGCTCTCGCGGGCGGCAGCTTGCTCGTGATCGCCGATACGCTCGCGCGAACCCTGATGGCCCCGCGACAGTTGCCCGTCGGCGCACTCACTGCAGCCATAGGCGTGCCCTTGTTCCTGGTGCTGATGAGCCGCGGACGACAAAACCGCTACGAGTAAGCTCAGTTAAAGCCCGCTCTTTCGGCGAGCAGTCGTGCCGCCTGGTTACCCCA
>JAOUNH010000027.1 GCA_029881055.1 Gammaproteobacteria bacterium | reverse complement strand
ACCGACCAGTGTGTTGGTTTTCGTTTGCAGGAGTGAATGAATCAGCAACAGCGGAATTGCGGCCATCAGGCCAAATGCTGTCGTATTCATCGCCGTCGAAATCGACGCTGACAGCATGTCAGCCTTGTCCGCCGGGTTCGCTTCGGCGACCGCGGTGAAAGCTGAGATCAGGCCGATAATCGTGCCGAGCAGGCCAAGCAGAGTCGCGATATTAGCAAGCGTCGCTATGTAGTGCGTACGCTTCTCAAGTCGCGGCAAAACCTCCATCAGGCTCTCTTCCATCGCCTTTTCGATGTCATCCCGACGGCGCGCTGATTTAACGCGATACAAGCCATAGGTCAGAATCGACCCGATAGCCGCCTTGGATTTCGCCGTGTGCTGCGCTGCTTCCTGGAAGTTACCTGCCTTAAGAAAAGGCACAATTTTCTTCCACAAAGCGCGATTGCTCGCACCCGACATAGTCAGGTAGGTCCAGCGCTCGATCGCAATCGCGATGCCGAATCCAAATACCAGCAGGATTGGGATCATGAATACCCCGCCATCCTGAAAAAACCGCACGATAGTGCTCATTTCTCTGCTCCTCTTAAAACAGAATTCATGCATCTTGCAGACTTACGTCTGCACCTCTAAAAACAGTCCTACTCTTCTTCATCGCCGTACAGGTCACCGTAATAGTCGACCTGCCGAATAAACTCTTCCCTGTCGAGCGGTGCGAGCACCTCATCGAGCAGTGTGTTGACGGGCCTCCCCATCAGGTCGCCGGGGTCTGCCTTCTTCCACGGTACGATGTACAACACCTTCGGCAGTTCCTGGTTGCCCGTAATCTCTGTACGCCCGAGCTCGATCCTGTCCATTACCCGGCTGCCGGAGGTACTCCGCTGTATTTCGTCACTGCTGGCCGATGTATTTACCGCCGGCCCTGGCCCTGCTTCGGTCTCTCCCGGCTCATCGACTATCTGCTCGGGCGCCGAGGTATCAACGGCCGGGCCGATTTCGTCGATCTCGTCCTGACCGAAAACGGCAGCCGACGCAAATATTGCTGCAAGTACGAGACCGGCACCGAAAACCTTGTTCGAATGAGATCTCATCGCCATCATTCCGCCGCGTTCGCCGTGCGCTGACTCGCCGCCAAACGCCGTGTCAAATCCGTGATCCACTTCGCAACCTGCTCATCTTCACCAACCAGAGACTGATAGGTCTCGAAATGCTGTATCGCCACATCCAGGCGCTGTAAGTACAGGTCATTCAAAACGCCGAGATTGTAGTGTGCCAAGGCGTACTCGGGCGAGACTGTGACGGCCTTCAAATAAGCGGCTTCTGCCTCCGGAAAATTGCCATTTCTGCGAAGTAGCATGCCCAATTGGTTCAAGGCAGCAGGGTGATTGGGCTCGATTGCCAAAGCCGCGTCGATCGCATCCCTGGCGGCAGGGTCGTTGCCATTGCCGGCATGAATAATGGCCAGATTGACATAGGCGCCGGGATAACCCGGGTATTGCATCAGAAATTCCTTGAATCTCAGCTCCGCCTCGAGGAAATCACCGCTCGCCATGGAGGCCGCGGCCTGTTCAAACATCGTCAGCGCTGCTGGCGGCACCATTGCTGCGAGCTCGGGCGTGTTGGCCGCAGACGGTCGGGACTCGTCCGAACGCTTGACTGCTGTGGACCCGCCACAGCCGGCGATAGCCAGTGCCGTGAGCACCACGGCAAGCCGGGCCCACTTGTCAGTACAGCGTCGTGACAACATCTTCGCTGCGCTCCTCTTTTGCATACCGAGCTGGCATTAATCGGGCCAGCTGCTCAAAACTTCTCTGTACCCACTCGTCGTAAACGCCGTTGGGCGCTCGATTGGCGTTCGCCGTGTACAGGTCGATTGCCTTTTCTTCGAACGGGAATGCCTGCTCTTCGAGCAATATCTCGTATTGTTCGAGTGCATCGGCGTCCAATTCCTTCGGGCGATCCGATTGCATCAGTTCAATGCTAAATCGCTCATAAACTTCGCCGAGGCGGAACGTGGCTGCGGTCGTGACTTCAGCAACACCGTAATCGGCCGCTCCGCTATAGGCGGTGATCACGTCCTCCATCAATTCTTTCTTCAATTTCAGGCTGTTGGCCAACGGCTGCGTCAGTTTCACGACCTCGAATCGTTTCCGCACCGGGTCAGCAAGCTCCAGCGAGGCCTTGGCTGCGAGGAACCGGGTTCGGTCTGTACGCTGCCCGCCAGCGCTTGCATCAACCCGAATCATGTCTTCGAGACGCGCCATTACCTCGGTGTTGTTACCCGTTTTCCGTGCGATTTCGAGCAGGCGATAGCGAGCCTCAATCGATTCGGCGAGCGGATTGGGATACCGCGCCACAATGTCATTGAGTACACGCTGTTCACCCGACTGACTACCCGTCTCTTTGTACAAATCGGCTGACTTCCACAAAGCCTCGCGCTTCACTTCGTCAGAACTCGACTCTGCGTTCGCGATACGCTCAAACTCGGCGGCAGCCTGCCCGGACTGGCCCGCCTCAAGATAGGTAACGGCCAGTTTCTGTGTGATGTCGTCGGCGAACTCGCTGTCAGGATAGTCTCTTCGAAACTTTTCCAGCGCTCCCGACGCTCGATCCCAGACCGCCAGGTTGATCAGTGCCGCAGCGGCATCGTACTCAGCCGTCGCACGAATATTGGAATCAGGCACTACTTCACCCAGGCGCGTAAAATGGGTGACCGCCGTTTCAAGGTCACCGGCATCGCGAGCCTGCTCACCCTGCTTGTAGATGGAGGATGCGATGCGGTCCTTGATCTCCTGGTTGGCCACAGCATCGTCCGCCGGCGTGAAGTTTCTCAGACTGTAGTAAGAGGACTCCGCAGCCACAAAGTTCTGCATATCGAATTGCGAGTGTGCGATCACTATCCACGCCGTGCGCTGCAGTTTCGGATCCACAGGAGGTTGTTTCGCAACTACAGCCTGACCGACAGCAATAGCCAGATCGAACTGGTTCTGCTGGAACAGGTCTTCTGCAACCGTTGTCAGAACCGCGCCGGACTCAGGGTGCAGCGGATAGGTATCGGCGAACTTGAGGCCGCTATCAAGATACTGGGAATGCCATTCCCTTTTCGCCGATCCGTCGAGCATTTTTTCGTGCTCGCGGTAAGCCAGTACCGCGGCGTAACCGGCTTCAGCTGATTTTGCATGTGGCTCATACTCATAGGAAGTACGTTCGTACTCGGCAGTCGCCGCACGAAAGTCCTTGCTCTCGAAGAGAATTTCGGCCAACAGGAAATTGGTGTTCGCACTATCAGCCTCTCCGGGGAAATAGGAGAGATATTTGCGATACCAGTTTGCCGCTTCCTGATAGTCGCTGATCTTGCCGTCTTTTTGTGCTTCCGCGTGATAGTACTGTGCAAGATCGATAAGGTTCGATTTCAGATGCGCCGCAACCTCCGTATTGCTCTCGCGCGGGTTGCGCACCCAGAATTCGCCGTCCATGCCGTAGCGCTCGACGAAACCCTTCTTTCCCTCAAGAACCAGGCTTGGGAATCCGCCTTGCTTGTAAGCCTCGATGACTTCGACTTGTAGCAGGGGTGCTTTGGGGTGGTAAGGGTCGTGCTTGACGAATGCTTCATAGGTAACCGCGGCATCCTGAAAGCGCTGCTTCTCCAGGTAAAGGTCACCCAGGTTCCGGTAGATCACGTAGCTGTAACCCGGGTTACCGCGGCTGGCAAGAAAGGTGTCGATGCTCTCTGCACCTTCCATGTATGAAAAGCTGATGCTCAACACGCGGAAAGTATCTTCAACGAGTTCGCGCTCAGCGCGTGTCAGGCTTTGCAGGCGTTCTTCGCCCTCACCAATCTCGATGCCTCCGATCTTCCCGTCCAGCAATTCGAAAAACGGGCTCAAACTGTCTTCGTGCCAGGCCAGTTTGAATTGTGACCAACCCAGCTTGTACAGGGATTGTTCGTAGAACCTGGATTCTTCGCCGTATTTGACGACGTCCCGGTAGGCCGCTTCGGCACCATCGTAATCTTTCTGCAGGAACAGCATTTCGCCACGACGAAACTGTACTTCGTCGATGAGCAAAGTATTCGGATACCTCCCTACCAATTCGTCAAGCGTCGCCAGGGCATCTTCATTGCGACCACCGATTTCGAATGCACGTGCAAGCTGGTACAGCACCGTGTCATTGCGCCGATAGTCTGGATAGGCCCGCAGCAGTTGCTGGTACAAGCCGACTGCATTGTTGTAGCCACGGTGATCCAGCGCGTCGATGTTTTGCGTCAGCTGTTCCGCTTCGGTGGCCTGCAGTTCCAGGTCTCCCAGGCGCCGCATGGCTTCGGCGCGAAGCTCAGGATCATCGGACGCCAAATCCAGGAACGCACGATAATTGTCCCGTGCCAGGCCGGAGCCTCCATGAATGACGCTCCCGGAGCGAACCTCGACCTCCTTTTCTTCGAGACTCTTGATCGTAGCCTTTTCTTTCGGGCGAGCGGCCTCGGCCGGCGCCGCCGAAAAGGCGATCGCGAATATCGCGAAGCAAGTAGCCAGTTTCCAATACAGGCTCATTGCGGAGCCTCCCCGCTCGACGTGGAGAGGTCGTAAATCGCGGCCAAGGCAAATCGCGCCTGCAGGGTGTAGACATTCAGTCTTTCTTTTTGTGCCTGAAGTTCCGCGACCGCGATCGACTTGAGGAAAGCACGCTGATCGTCCATCGAGTCGTCTACTTTCATCTTTATGCTTTCGATACGCGGCCCAAGGTCGTAGACCCGGTCACTCAGCTCGGCAAATCGCAACGGCTCATTGCGCATCGTTTCATCGATCTGCCGTCGCGACCGCTGCGTGTTTACCAGTGCTTCTCCGGTCTCGGTAAGGTGACGACGAAGACGCCATAAACGATCCTGGAATGCCCGCTCGAGCTGCCACTGCAATACACCTTTAAGCAGTTGAATCTTGTCACGAACTTCGGCAGCTTCAGGAATGTCTGCACGTAACGCCGGAGAATTTTCGAGCGCGGCAATCTCACCCCACATCTCGAATTCCGAGCGGGTCGAAAGTGCCAGCCAGTCACGGCTTTCTTCTATGTTATTGATAGTCGAATCAGACTCAAGCTTATGGCTGACCATGCCGTCAATGTCGGCACGGGCCAAGGCTTCTTCAACCCGTGGCAAGCGCTCTTCATAAGCCTGCTTGCGAGTCTCCAGCATGTTTTCGTACACCTCTATGCTGCCTTGCCAGCCGTCGAGGTTCTTGTGCAGATAATTCAGGTCACGGTAGTTTTTCAGGCCTTCCTGGAATTTGTGCGATGCGAGTATGTAAAACAGGTATCGGGCTTCCGGGCCTTCGGGCAATTGCTTAAGCTGCCAGTACCAACCGGCGCTGTCCGCTGGATCAGCCTCCAGGAACTCATCGAACAATTGGCCGGACTCAATGTGGGCAATCGTTTGATCCAGTCGATTCGTTTCTTCGTAAAACGCCTCGATGGCATTCAGATAATGATCCGCAGCCTGGCCCATGGAGTCCAGTTTTGCCATCGCATACGGAATCGCAAGCATGGATTCCTGCACGGCAGAGTCGAGAAGGTCGCGACCACGCAATTCCATCCAGGGCACAAGCGCGCGCTGGAAGTTGTCCATCTCGGCGTCCGCCCAACCGACGCCCAACAAGGCTTTGTTCGAAAATGGACCTTCAAGTCGTACACGTTGCAGGGAAATTTTTGCAGCGCCGGGCTGCCCGTCCTGGAGTAGCGCATAACCCAAAGCGAGATTCGCTTTGTCGCGCAGCGCGGACAGTTCCTCGTTAAACGGGTTCATGTTGCCAAGGTCGTCAAGCAGCGCTCGAGCTTCTTCAATACGGCCGCTGCGGACGAGTGCAACGCCTATGTTGAACCTGGCGTAGCTCGCCCACTCTGTCTTGTCATCAAAATTCTGCAGCAAGGTGACCGCCCGATCATATTCGCCGGTCTCGATCAGCATTTGTGCTTGCAGCATGAGCGCTTCGCGCCGCAAATTCTTCGGCAACTCGCCCTCAACAAAACCAAAAGCCTGTTGTGCTTTGTCGAAGTAACCGCGTTGGTACCAGATCTTGGCGAGAAAGAACCAGGTCCGGTTACGAATTTCCGTGGAAACATTGCCGGCCAGCATTTTCTCGAAAATTGCCGCCGCTTCAAGGTGATGACCGTAGGAGAGATACAGGCCGCCGAGCAGCAACTCTGCTTCCTCGGCGTGATTAACGAATTGCTGCTGACTTTGAGCTGCAAGCAATCTTACGATCGCCGGAAAATAGTCTTCCTGATAAAAGTAGAAAAGAACCTCGCCGTACTGGGGGTCCTTGACAACGATCGGCTCGTTTTCGGCTGTCGCCGCATAGGCTGCCGGTGCCACCAACACCAGCAAAGCCAATAGTGAACGAATACGACTAGCTATGAAGCGGCCTCGGAGCAAAAACTACTCCCACTCTTTGATGACGAATTCTGGCTGCTGCTTCTTGACGCGATCCGTGATCTCCAACTCTATATATTTTGCGCCGATGCCCTTGTTGAAGTTCAGCGTCGCGCCGCGCCGGTAGTCGCGAATGTGAGGTCCCTTACCCGTGAAGATTGCAATCAGCTCATGGTCGCCCGTCTTAAGGTTCGCCATGTGCACGCGTTGCACACCGCCACGAACCAACGCGTCAGCTTCGCTTGTTGTATACAGGTAATTGGCTACGTCCTTACCGTCAATTTTGATGTTGACGGAATCAAGTTCAAAATATTCACCTACGTCCATGGAAATGAAGAAAGCGACCTGCGAATTCGCAGGGAACAATAATTCCTCTTCGAGCAGGAACAGGTCACGATTCAGATCGAGAACTTCCTTCTTCAGTGCCTGAACGTCCTGGTCCAGGCCTCGAAACTGCTCATCCGGTCGCTCGCCCTCGGACTCCTGCGCCATCGTGCTTACGCTCAACGCAATTGCCGCCGCGGCGATCAGGCTGATCAATGTCTTGGTCACTATCTATGCTCCTGCTGACAGATGCATTCCCTACTCCCTGAGTAGCGAACGAACCTGGTCGAGATATTTTTCTTCATAACCTGGTTTATAGCCGTGATGAACGTAGCGAACATTGCCTTCGCGATCGATCAACACAGTGACTGGCATAGCTTCAACTTCATAAAGCTTGCTGACCTCTTTTCGACTATCGAATAGCACCGGAAAATTCACGCCCAGTTCTTCGATCATCTTCATTGCCTTGCGCGAGTCATCGTCGATGTTCACACCCAGCAAATTGAATCCAACACGTTCATAACGCTGATAGAGTTCATCGAGCAGCGGCATCTCCTGACGGCACGGGCCGCACCAGGTTGCCCAGAAATTGACCATGACCACCTCACCCCGATACTCGGAGAGGCGCAGGTTCTCGCCCGTTGAGCTTTTCAGCGCAAAATCCGGTGCCGATCGTCCCTCCAGACCCGATGACGCCAGTGACGTTGCTGCGAAGACACTGAGCAATAGCCCAACAGTTAAGTTCTTGATTTTCATCAATCCGTTCCTTGTGTTGCCTGTCCGATTCCTTCCAGAGACCGCGAATGGTGACAGTCACAACCCTTTGGAGCCGTGATAATCGTCACACAACCCGCTTTTCCTAAACATAATGGCGCGACAATCGAGGCGGCTGATTCACGCAATCGACACAGATTACGTTAAATGGCGGTCCTTCCCAAAGAATTTTTTTTGCCGACGGCCGGCACTCTATATTAGGCGTATCATTCTGAATTTAAAGTGAAAAGCCGTCGCCTTTCAGCGACATTCCCGACTTTTTTTGCCTACTTTGCCTCGCGGTCTTCCGGCTGCTCCAGACCGTCGGAGTAAAACACCCGGCCCTCCGCGTCGATAACGATGCTTTCATAGTCCGGAAGTGCGGCAATCATTCGCAAGCCATGGTCGACGCCCATGACAAACACGCTGGTCGACAACGCATCTGTCGTCACCGCATCCGGACCGAAGACGGTCGCACTGTGCACTCCTGAGGCTGACAGGCCCGTGCTGGGTTGAATGATGTGGTGGTACCGAACGCCATCTTCGTCAAAATAGCGCTCGTAATCACCCGACGTCGAAACCGCCTCATTTTGCAACGGCAAGGTCATGGCGACCTTGCCTTCCCGCCTTGGGTCCCGGATGCCAACCATCCACGGCCGGCCACGACGATCACCGAGCAGGCGTGTATCGCCTCCCGCCGTGACCATGGCGTTCCTGATGCCCTTGGTACGCAGGATGTCGATGCCGCGCTCAACGACATAGCCTTTGGCGATACCACCAAGGTTGATTCGTACGCCCTGCTTCTGAAATGTGACTGTCCGGGATGCAGCGTCCAGTTGCACGTACCGAAAATTGATGTTCTCCAGCTCCGACTTGACTGTCGCCTCATCCGGGTGGCGACGGGCCCTGAAGTCGAAGTGCTGGCCGACGCTTTCATAGGTGATATCGAATGCACCCTGAGTCAGAACCGATATTTCCAGCGACCTCTCGATCAGCTGATACAGCTCCTCACCGGCACGGACGGGTCCGTCGGCGGCTTCGCGGTTGATTTTCGATATTTCGCTATCTTCCTTGTAGGTACTCATGAGGTGATCAATGCGGTCCGCCTCGCGAAAAACCGCCTCCACAGCCGCCAGACCGGCCTCCGGGTCGTCGCTCCAGAGGTAAACACTGACCTCCGTACCCATCATCGGGCGGGCGTCGCCAAGCCATTCGGCATTCACCGCGAATGGCAGTAATAGCAGCACCATCGCTAGTTTTGGCCCGAAGTGAGGGTTATGCTTGATTCGACAGGCTTTCAATAAGGAGCGGGACAGTGATTTCATTCTTGATTTTCCTGGGCGTAATCGCCGCGATCATCTTTTGGGCGGTTGGTATTTACAACAGCCTTGTGAACAAACGCAACCGGGTTCGAAACGCATTTGCGCAAATCGATGTGCAATTGACTCGTCGTCACGACCTGATCCCGAACCTCGTCGAAGCGGTCAAGGGATACATGAAACACGAGCGCGAAACGCTTGACGCGGTCATTTCGGCGCGCAACAGCGCGGTTTCAAATCTGGATGCGGCCAAGGCCGATCCGGCCAACGCGGAAGCCATGAAGAAACTCGGTGCCGCCGAAGGTGCCCTCGGCAGTGCTTTGGGTCGTCTGTTTGCACTGTCCGAAGCTTATCCTGATCTCAAGGCGAATCAAAATATGATGCAGTTTCAGGAAGAACTCGCGAGCACCGAAAACAAGGTCTCATTCGCGAGACAGGCCTTCAACGATGCTGTCCTCGCCTACAACAACTGGGTCGAGAACTTCCCGAACAACATCATTGCCGGCTTTTTCAGCTTCAAGGTCGCGAGTTTCCTTGAAATCGAGTCCGAGGAAATGCGGCGCGCGCCGGAAGTTTCCTTTTAAGAGCGACTTCGCTCAGTGAATTTCTTTGACGCCCAGGACCAGGCGCGCCGTTCCACACGGCGCCTGGTCTTTGTCTATGCGCTTGCGACAATCGCTATCGTCGCCGTCGTTACAACTTTTGTCGGCTTTGTGATTCAGATGTTCGCGGGGCTGCCGCCTGGCGATCAGGGTGGTGCACTGGCACTAACTGCAGTTGTTACGACGCTCTTTATAGTGGGATCGAGCCTCTACAAGACCTCACGCCTGTCGGCGGGTGGCGGTCGTGTTGCGGTGGACATGGGCGGTACGCTGGTGCCGACCTCAATCGAAGATCCGCTGCGACGCCGTCTGCGCAATGTCGTCGAAGAGATGGCGATTGCCTCTGGGGTGCCGGTACCCGAGATTTATGTGCTTGAGGAAGAACAGGGCATTAATGCCTTTGCAGCAGGCTTCTCACCCAGCGATGCCGCGGTGGCTGTCACACGCGGCACACTCGAACTTCTTGATCGCGATGAATTGCAGGGCGTCATAGCTCACGAGTTCAGCCACATATTGAATGGCGACATGAAGCTCAATGTCCGGCTGATGGGTGTCCTGTTCGGAATAATGTCGATCGGTCTGCTCGGGCGATTCGTCTTGCGTGGAACCTACCGCTCTCGCAATATCTTTAGCAGTCGTAATCGCGTTCACCCGGCCATCTTAATGGGCGGCGCGGGTCTCGCGATCCTGGGCGCGATCGGCGTGTTCTTCGCCCGCATGATCAAGGCGGGCGTGTCCAGGCAGCGGGAATTCCTAGCGGATGCCTCCGCCGTGCAGTTTACTCGACAAAGTGGCGGCATTGCCGGCGCGCTCAAGAAGATTGGTGGCTATCGTGACGGATCGCGTATCAATGCAACTGACCCCGAGCAAGTCAGCCACATGCTGTTCGGCAGTGGCGCGAAATTGCAGGGACTTTTCGCAACCCATCCGCCGCTGACTGCACGCATCCAGGCACTCGAACCCGGCTTCAGGCAAGAAGACTATCCCGATGTCGAGCCACGTAACCGAGGCATAGGGGTGGACACCGAAGCCGATTCCGGTTCGCAACGCGCGTCCTTCGCGAGTGATGTCACGACCGCGATAGCCAGCGGCGGCCAGGCGGTCCTGATCGACTCCATTGTAGAGACGGTAGGACAACCCACGAATGACCACGTCGAGTTTGCACGTGAGATCCGGCTCTCCATCCCGGAATCTCTTTACCATGCTGCCCATTCCTCTGAATTTGCCTATCTGCTCGTCCTGTCCCTGGTCCTGGACCGATCGGGATCCGTGACAGAAAGACAATTGGCGCTCGTGCAGGAGCAACTCGGTGCACAGCGAGCGCAGCTGGTGCGCAGCTATTTCGATGAACTGGCCAGGACGGGCGCGGAATACCGTCTTCCCCTGCTGGAGATTGCATTTCCGGCACTGAAGTTGCGCCCGGCAACGGAACTCTCCTATCTCGAATCTTTGACTTCCCGATTGATCGAAATCGACGGTGAGATCGAGCTATTCGAGTTCTGCTTCTACCGAATCATGATTAGCAACCTGAGTCGCGCGAAAGACCCGACGGGTAAGCACCACGCCAAACGGCCGAGTCGACAAGAGCTGCGGTCTGCAGCTTTGGACCTGTTACGGATCCTGGTCGATTACGGCCACAATACTGACGACGCAAAGTCCGCCGCGTTCGCAGGGGGCGTGGCAATGCTCGGCGCATGGGCAAAGGGGGCGACATTCGAGTCCGAACGCGATACCACGCTGAGTGTGCTCAGCCGGAGCCTCGATTTTCTGCAGCACCTCAATACCAAGGGACAGGGCTCCCTGTTACGCGCACTGAGCGCAGCTGCCGCCCATGACGGCCGTCTCACAATCGCCGAAGCGGAGTTGCTTCGTACCGTCTGCGCCGCGCTGAATTACCCGCTGCCACCGATACTCGTGCACCGGTAGTGCTTGATGCCGATCGCTGACGTATTATTGAACTCCAGAGCGAATCAGATATCCAACACATCATGAATACAAAATCACTTATTGCGATTGCAGCGATTGCTGCGCTTTTATCCGTCGGAGATGCTAACGCAGCGACCCGGGAAGAAAAGCGCGTGGGCGATGCCGCCGACGTCATAGAACAGCTTACGCGGATCCCGGAAAAATCGGTCCCACCCGCACTGCTGTCACGAGCCTATGCAGTCGCCGTGATCCCGAATGTTGTCAAGGCGGCATTCGGACTTGGCGCAAGACGCGGCAAGGGAATCCTTGTTATCAGGCAAGACGACAACTCATGGAGTAACCCGGCATTTATCACGCTGACCGGTGGCAGTGTCGGTTGGCAAGTGGGTGCGCAGTCCACGGATGTCATCCTGGTTTTCAAGACTCGCAAGGGTGTTGATGGAATTGAAAATGGCGAGCTGACCCTGGGTGCCGATGCTTCGGTCGCCGCGGGTCCTGTTGGCCGGTCCACTGCAATCTCCACCGACATCGAATTTCAGGCCGAGGTCTACTCCTACTCCCGCAGCCGCGGTTTGTTCGCGGGCCTTTCGCTTGAAGGCGCCGGCGTCACCATGGACCGCAAGGCCAATGCAGCGTTTTATGGGTCCAGCAGCATGACACCCGAGCGCATTTTTGCCAGTTCCCCGAACATCGCACCTGACATTGCCAACACTTTCGTGCAAATTTTGAGTGCGCAAACGAGCCGCCTCCCGAAGCAACCAGGAATGACCACTATTGATTCGCCCGCCACACAGGATAGCCAGCCGGAGGTGCGGACTTTCGGCCTGCCTGAAGCCGGCACGGGTGACGACGAATACGACCCGAATTACTAGTCCGGTCACGATGTAATGTCGGTCGAAGAACTCCTCGAAACAATCAAGCGGATCACGGACCTGGTAGGTCCCAATGTCTGGCTGCAGGCTGCAATCATCGCATTTGCGTTCATCGTTGCCGGCAAGATTGCCGACCTGGTTATTTCCAGTTTGATTGGTCGGTTCACTCGCAAGACATCGAATGATTTCGACGATCGAATCGTCGACCTCGTTCACAAACCTGTCTTTATGTCGTTTGTCCTCGTGGGCCTCGCGCTGGCAACGTTGCGGCTCGGCCTGCCGGACATTGTGTCGTTCCTCACACTCGGTGTCCTGAGGACAATTGCCATTTTTGTCTGGTATAGCACGCTGACGCAGTTGATGACCCTCACGGTACGCGCCTACTCCGCGCGTCGTGATAGAAAGATTGTGCAGACCGGCATGATTTCGCTGCTGCACAACGTGATGAAAATTATTCTCGTCGCGTTGGCCATTTATTTCCTGTTTCTTTCCTGGGATATCAACGTGACCGCGTGGGTCGCCTCGGCCGGTATCGTCGGATTGGCGCTCAGCTTCGCGGCCAAGGACACTTTGTCAAATCTGTTCGCTGGCGTGTCGATTATCATGGATGCGCCTTATAAAGAAGGCGACTACATAATTCTCGAATCCGGCGAACGCGGCCAGGTCACTGAGATAGGTCTTCGCAGCACGCGTATCCTGACCCGCGATGATGTCGAGATAACGGTTCCCAATGGCATCATCGGCAACGGCAAGATCATCAACGAAGCCGGTGGCCCACCGTCACAGCATCGCATTCGCGTGGCTGTGGGTGTTGCCTACGGCAGCGATGTTGATCAGGTTATTGAGGTCCTTCTCGGGGTTGCTATCGATCACGCGGAAGTACTCTCGAATCCGGAGCCCCGCGTTCGATTTCGTACTTTCGGCGACTTCGCCCTGAATTTTGAATTGTTGAGCTGGATAGCCAATCCGGCTGATCGGGGTCGAGTGTCGCACGAGTTGAATTGCGCAGTTTACAAAGCTCTGCGGAGCAACAAGATCGAAATTCCGTTCCCACAGCGTGATATACATGTGCGAACGATGCCGGCGAGCATAGACTAGCTACAGCGACCTACTCGTCGCCCTCATCTTTTCGACGCTGCAATTCATCGCGAATGGATTCCAGATCCGTTTTGGGATCTTCTTCCTTGGGCAGAGTTGCAATGACCGGAGCGTTACCACCATCGCTCGCACGCACCGTATCACCGCGATCTGGCGCAGATTCAGGTTTTGGCGTGCCGGCCGGAATTACGGCCACCGGCGTATTGCCCGTTAATAGTTCGTTCTCCGGTGTTTGACTGGCTTTTGGTGGTGCTACGCCGAACTGGGCCAGGTATTCCGCCTCTTTTCTCAGCCGCTCGGCCTCTGCGGCTCGCCGCCTGGCCTGTGCGGCAGCTTCCTGGGTTCTGCGAAACGCCTGGCGCTTGCGTTCCGATTGCGCTTCCTGTTCGGCCCGTCGGGTGGCATCTTCCCTGGCCTCGATCATTTGCGACGCCTGACGCGCACTAACGCATTCGGCGTCATAACGAGTTGCATCCCGGCTTTCGGAACATCGCACCATAGCAGCCTCAAGCATGATCGGATTCGCCATGAATTCATCCACCGAGCGCGGCGTCCGTTCTTCAGCGCACGCCGCTAACAGGCTGATTCCGCTCAGGATCAAGGTGAATTTTGTTTGGATGCTACGCATAGCTGGATATTCGGTCTGCACTCGTTACTGGCACGAAACTCCATTAGTTCGCTTGGACATAATAGCAAATGTGCCAAACCCCAAAGTTTGCGCGAGTTCGCAGTTTTGAACCGAATTCGCGCAATTTCGCGATATAGTGGCGCGTCCCCGCCACACAAGGAATGAGAGTTGTCGGATTCCAGCCAGTTTTCCTTACTCGGCCAACGCCGCTTCCTCCCGTTCTTCGGAACACAGTTTCTCGGCGCCTTGAACGACAACATTTTCCGCAATGGCCTTGTGGTCCTGATCACATTTCAGGGGGTCAAGGTTCTCGGGATGGACCATTCCGTCCTCGCCAACGTTGCAGCATTTCTCTTCATATTGCCTTTCTTCCTGTTCTCTGCAACAGCGGGGCAGCTAGCCGATAAATACGAGAAATCCATGCTTATGCAGCGAGTGAAGCTGCTCGAAATTGCTTTAATGGCGCTTGCCGCATTCGCGTTGCTAACGAAACAGTACCCTCTCCTGTTATTTGTTCTGTTCCTGATGGGCTGCCAGTCAACTTTGTTCGGACCCGTGAAATACGCCTATTTGCCGCAAAAATTACATTCCGATGAGTTGATCGGTGGCAACGCACTGGTTGAATCCGGAACCTATGTCGCGATTATTACGGGCCTTATCGTTGGCGTTGAAACCGTCGACTTTGCATCTGACCGACAGATCGTGCTCGCCATGACGCTGGTCGGCATCTCTTTTATCGGCTATCTGACCAGTCGCCAGGTTCCAAGAACCGAAGCGGTAGACCCAGGACTCAAGATCAACTGGAACGCCTGGCAGGAAACCTGGGTGATCGTCCGATATGCGCGCGAAGAAAAAAGTGTCTTTCTCTCCATACTCGGAATTTCCTGGTTCTGGTTTTTCGGCTCTGCGCTAACCATACAGATGCCGGCCTACACTGCCGACATCCTTCTCGGCAACGAGTCGATCGTTACTGCACTTCTCGTCGCATTTGCCGTTGGCGTTGGACTCGGTTCACTGCTTTGCGAACGGATGTCCGGACGCAGGATCGAACTGGGCCTGGTGCCTTTCGGATCGATCGGGATGAGTCTTTTCGCTGTTGACCTCTACTTCGCTCAGCCCGAGGCTGCGACCACCAGCGTCACATCAGTCGGCGAGTTTCTTAGCAGTGCTGGCAACTGGCGTGTCCTCGCGGACCTTGCTTTGCTTGGTGCTTTCGGCGGGTTCTACAGTGTTCCGCTGTATGCGCTCATTCAGAAGCGCTCGGATCGACGTCACCTCTCGCGCATCATTGCCGCCAACAACATTATCAATTCTTTGCTGATCGTTGCTGCGGCTGTAATCAGCATCATCATTCTGAAGTCCGGCTTTTCGATTCCTCAGCTGTTTCTTTTTATTGCGGCGCTGAACGCCGTCGTCGCAATCTATATCTATTCACTGCTGCCCGAATTTCTGATGCGGTTCCTGTCCTGGCTCGTCATCAACCTCGTGTACCGGATTCGGCCGACAGGCCTGGAGCATATCCCCAAGACGGGTCCTGCCGTCGTCGTCTGCAATCATGTCAGTTTTATGGATCCTGTAATTCTCGGTGGATCCATCATGCGACCGATGCGCTTTGTCATGTATTACAAGATCTTCCAGATGCCCGTCCTGAGTTTCATTTTTCGCAACGCGAAAGCCATACCGATCGCATCGAGAGCCGAGAATGAGGAGCTTATGAACGCGGCTTTTGAGCAGGTCGACGCCGAACTGGCCGCGGGCAACATCGTTTGTGTTTTTCCTGAAGGTGGATTAACCACGGACGGCGAGGTACAGGCATTTAAACCCGGAATTGAGAAAATCCTCGCGCGACGCCCGGTGCCCGTCATTCCTGTTGCACTCGGCCGCCTTTGGGGCAGCTGGTTCAGTCGGCGAAAAGGCGGCGGAATTCGCAAGATTCCCGGGCGACTGTTTTCCCGGGTTCCGGTCATCATCGGCGCGCCGGTTGCAGCGTCGGATGCCACTGCAGCGAACCTGGAATTATTGGTCAGGACCCTTCGGGGCGAACTGCGTTGATCCGATTATTCCATTCCTGAAAACGTTGATCGCGTTTTCCAAACAAACCAGCCGACGAAGATCCGCCAAATTCCAGCTCAACTATGTCGACGTAGCCATTCTTCGCGACAGGAAGGTAAACGGCGCCGCGACGTACTGAATCCGGTGTTCCGTTGCCAGATACTATGCCGGCACCGCGGAGTGGGCGCGGAACGAAAAGTGCGTCCATCCAGTTCAGCCCCGACACTGATGAGTTTGCGAGATGGGTCCAGCGGGAAGTCCTGAAATAGGCACGCGTTCCGGAAGGACCGAAAGCAACTTCCTGCACGGCGGACGGCAACTGCAATGTCGCCTCTCCCACTCTCCCCTCCGATAACATGAACTGGCTTGCAAGGTTGTCCTGATCGACCAATATCAGGAAATCGCCTCGTGGCGACACGCGCAGCAGACGTATCCCTTTTGGGCCCTGCCAAACTTGCTGGAGGCTCCAGCTACCGCCGCTGGCGCTAGACAAAAGCTGCAAATTACCGTCGCTGCCGCCGAGATAAAGCTGCTCTTCAGTCGCAAAGCTGATGTCACTGTAATCCCCGGCAGCGTGATGTTCAGCGACTATTTCGCCGTCGCTGACGTCGATAATCGAAACCCGGTGCCCGCTCAACAGGGCTACGAAACCTCCACCCGGAGAGAATTTTGCTTTCGTGATCGGCGCACCGGGCACGTCGACAATTATGGCGAGTGGCTCACCGGTTTCGGAATTCCAGAATCTCACGCTGTTGTCTTTGGCCACACTGGCTAACAATTTCCCCGATGGCGCAACAGCCAACAAGTGAATTTCGCTGCTGTGCCCGACGAAACTGAGCTCGTCACTCATGGCTACGATATCGTTTAGCGTCGCACCGGTGGCGACAATGTGCACGTGTCCGTCGGGGTCGCCGATCGCCACAAACGCACCGTCCGGGGCTACTGCGACCGGGCGGTCGCTCTCCGGATTCCAGATAACGTGAGTCGCTTTTTGCTCAGCCCCGGTCGCGCCGGAACCAGCGCCAGGAACGCGCCATATACGTGGTTTGGCCGTCGCGCTGCCTGTCAGGAATATCTGTTCATCGTGGCTGAACGCCAGCATATCCCGGGTGTCGTCAGCAGCACGGACTCCAAGGCGGGGCCCGATCAGTTTGCCGTCGCTGCTGCTGTAGACCTGGAATCCGATCTCAGGTCGACCTGCGGCAAACACGTTCCCGGACGGCGAAAACACAAGTTGCCAGTTTCCGCTGCCAAATTCTTGAAGCATCGGACGCTGCGGTTGCTCGGTATTCCAAATTGTCAGCCCCACGTCGGGATACACCGCTCCGAGTGTCGTGCCGTCAACTGACAAACGGATATCGGCCGGTTGCGCTGGAAGGTCGAACTGTCCGAGCAACTGTGCCGACTGAAAATCCCATAGACGAACGGCACGGTCGAAATCCGCAATCGCAATACGACTGCCCGTACCATTGACCGCAACCAGCGCGGGAACACCCGCGACGACAACCTGCGCGGCCTGGCGCCCGTCGTCCAGATTCCAGAGCTCGAAACGGCTTTCAGTATCGCCGCGCCGCTCGACGAACAGATGCGTCCCGTCCCGCGTCAGCGTCGCCCGGCCGCTCGCTGCGCCAACAGGTAGCGAACTGCTGCGGTTGCCGGTAGACGTGTCCCACAGGTTGACCCTGTCCTGTGATGCGCTTACCAGGCGGCGTGCGGCGGCATCAAAACCGATCAGCGTGTCGCTTTCAGGCAGCGCTATCGCACGGACGGGTTCGGCGAAACTCAGATCCCAGATCCTGGCGCTGTCACTTTGCATCGCTCGCGCTACAGCATAGCGGCCGGACGAGTCAAACCAGATATTCTCGGTCTCACGCTCGATCGGATCCGGAATATTCAGCCCACGCTGAAAATACTCCACTGCACCTTGAGAATTGAGCTTTAGATTCCAGCCGACCAATTGGCCCGAAACACCAAGCGCTTCGTCGCGAACACTTATGCTCCAGGTTCCACCAAGCGACTCGCCTTTCAGGTCGTCGAACTGCTGTGCCGGAATTCGAATATCGTCGTTGCTGGAAGCCCGTTCGATCCCGGTTTCAATTTCGACAGTGCGACCTGATGGCGCAATGATCTTGATCCGCAGGTCGGATATCCTGGCATGACTGATGTTCAGGGTTAAGCCGATTCGACTAACTGCGCCTTCCCGATCGACAATAACTCGCCGCACCAGGGGACTGACTTCCAGGGCAGTCATCGGCCATGTCGCTCGCGTCTGCACTCCCTGTGGCGTATACGAATACTGGGAAATCTGGGCACCAACCGCCGTGGTCAGAATCTTGCCGACAGGATCAAAAACGGTCGTTCCTGTCGGCAAGCCGGGCAGTGTCGTCAACAGGAACGGATAGTCCTCATTGATGAGCGCTGAGGCGCGCTGGCGGCGCAAAGGTGTTGCCAGCGCAAACGACTGAATTTTCGCGAGCAATGCGGAGTCGCGATCTTCCTGCTGTGCCGCGCGACTGGACGCCCGGTCCCAGAATGCGCCAACAAACATATCTGCAAGTCGACCCGCGTTGGGCAAGTCTTCAGCCATCGTTGCCAATTGGCGAATCTCATTCTCATCGCTGGTCGACGCTGCGCGTCTCTCAAGAAAATTGCGATACAGGCTCTCGGCCGTGTCAGCGTGCCCGGGAAACGACCGGAAATTCTCGTAAGCTTCGACCGCCACAGTAAGTTCGACATCGCTCGATGTCAGCGTTCGTACGTAAGGACCTGGCAGCCATTGTGTGTACCAGAAGGGAATCATCGCAAACAACAATATGCCGCCGATCACGAGCAGCGGCGCTTTGAGGCGTGTCGGCAGATTTTCATTGGCCCAACGCGCCGTGAAAACCAACCCGTACAAGCGGTTGCGCACCTTTAAATTGAATTCTTCGTCGATCACCAGCAAGCCGAGTGCGATGAGACGTCTTTGCAGCGCAGAGCCCAGATCGGCTGGTACTTTGATGCCTTTGCGAATCTTGCCGTACAGATTCAGCAGTGCTTCCCGGCGCTTTTGGTCATTAACGATGGCCCTGTGGATATGACTCATGTGCGGTTCGCTATGCAATGCCGCACGTCCTGCCAACTGCGTTACTGCAAGGCGGTCTACAAGATCGTCGATATCCTCGCCGGCCGGCTCGCGAGCGACTGCGCGCGCCAGTTTCTGGGTCAGATACGCCTGACCGCTGGTCCAATAGAATATCCGGTCAAGAGCCGCTTTGGCGTCACTGCTGCTTCGACTCAGCTCGTTCTCAAACAAATCGAGATCGGATCGTGCAAAGTCATTGAGCAGCACTTGTTGAGTAACGTTGAATGGAGACAGTTCAGCCTCACTCATCAGGTTGACGGGGTCACACTCGCCTAACAGGACAAAGGTCAACCTGGAAAAATCAGGATCGGTAGTGCGGGCGTTGTGCGCTGTTCGGATACTCGCAAGCAACTGCCCGGCGAATGGCAATTCCTCAATGCACTGGATTTCATCAACAAAGACGACGATGTTGCCGTCGACATGCTGCAAGACAACTTCCGAATAAAACTCAAATAATCGCTGCCGGTTGCTAAGAAACGATTTGTCGTGCCACCAAGATTGCAGATCGTAACGAATGCGCAGTTGCCGCAGGAGACGATAGGCGAGGCTGTAATACCAGCGCCCCGAATCCGCGCCACCATCACGATCACCAATTTGCTCCAGATCCAGAATGGCGATCTTGCGGCCGACCGCCTCCAGGCGTGCCGCCGTTGCCGCGATCAGGCTGGATTTGCCGCTGCGCTCCGGCGCGAGGACGTGTGCGTAGTTACCGGCCCTGACCGTCTCGAACAGCTGGTCGTCCGCACGGCGACGAATGTAGCCCGCTCGCACCGCGTGTAGCGGCGTACCGACACTGAAGAACTCGCCGGTCGCGCTTGTATTGTCCCTCGATTCGCCCGCCACTCTGGTTCCTGTCAAGAAGCTTCCTGTATTCTCTGTAAAATTCAGAACGACCGCCAGTTCAGGACTGTCAGTTGGTGAGAATAGCTTGATAAACAAAGAGTTACTTAAGAAAGACATTTTTGGCGAGATCTGGAAGCTAGGGACGCGCGGTGATTTCGAGCTGCTGCGCGATACGCGGCCGTCGAGCTGGCGGCTGGGCTGGCTTGCTCGCGCCCTGCTCCGCCGCGAGGCGCGCGCACTTGCGGCATTGACTGGCGTGGACGGCGTGCCGCAGCTTGCGAAGACTGACAGGACAACCCTTCGGCGCAGCTATCTTCAAGGTCTGCCCCTGCATCAGGGTCGACCCGACCGAGTCGAATACTTCAATGATGCCGCCCGTTTGCTGCGGCGCCTGCATCGCAGCGGTGTCGCTCACAATGATCTCGCCAAGGAACCCAACCTGCTTGTACTCAACGATGGCTCGCCGGCCTTCATCGACTTTCAGCTCGCCATGTACGCACCCGCAAGAGGCTGCCTGTTCCGAATCGCGGCGAGGGAGGACATTCGTCACCTGTTGAAGCACAAACGAACTTATGTACCGGACTCGCTAACTGCCCGGGAGCGCTCGATTCTCGACTCCCCTTCGCTGCTTTCGCGTGGCTTCATGTCAGTAGTAAAACCTGTATACCTGTTCGTGACGCGGCGCCTGATGGGCTGGTCCGATCGCGAAGGCGCGGCAGAACGCTAGCCCGGATATCTCACCGATTCGCGGTATACTCGCGCAGCAACAAACCTAGTGGAGCAATCATGGATTTTTGCCACCAACACAATCTGGTCGACCCGTCGACCGCCGGGCAACAACGGAATTTCGGTATTCGGGTGACATTGCCTGCCAGCGACACGCTCAGGAACGTACTCGGCAACGACTGGGAGCGACACCATTGGTATCCGAGTGAAGCCGAACGTGATGCGGCGTTCGAAAATATGGCGACGAGACACGGTTACTATCGCAAGACAGACTCACCCACCCAGGTTCTCGAGAAAGTAACTCGATAGCCGAGGCTAGCGCGGTGGTGCGCCTATAAACAGATAGAAATTGGTCTTACCGCCTTCCGCGAATCCCGCGGCGAAATATACCGGCCCGAAGTAAGTGTCCATCCCTGCAAAGAGACTGCCGTTCAGCTGCATGGTATTGAAGGCAATATCATCCCGTGATTGCCAGGCGTTGCCCGCCTCGATTGAGGTCCCGAGATAGAGCGGAATTTCGAACACGCCGCCAGTCGTGTTGCCCACGCGCCGGTAGTAAACAAGCCTGACAAGCGCAGCGTGTGGCCCCGAAATTGCACCTCGCTCAAGACCTGACAGCCTAAGAAAGCCGCCCATAGGAAAGAAGTCCTGCACGGTGTCATCAGAATCCAGGGTCGTCGCATAATTCAGGCCCAGCTGCAGGCTGCTTTTGCCACGACTAAAGGTTTGCGAAAAATCG
>JAOUNH010000026.1 GCA_029881055.1 Gammaproteobacteria bacterium | reverse complement strand
GACGATGAGTACTGCGCTGAGTCGCGGCACAAGGAGCAATCGCAATCGATCCAGCAGAAAGCGGATGGTCAAACCCAACGTGACAAGCAGTGTAAAAAGAATCACGCCCCAGAAAAGCTTGGTTTCCCTGAAAGCAAGAGCAATCAGGACGGGCATGAAGGTACCGAATGCATCCACACCGATCATGTTGCGCATGATTACCATGATGAACGCGCCGATCGGGATCATCAGCAACACGCTGTAAACGGACTGCGTCCGAATGGGCAGGCTGTAGAGGGAAAAGTCGACCGCGCTGCCGCCACGATGCGCTGACTGCGTTTCCGCAATTGCTACAGCATCAAGATGGTTTTCCTGGATGGCGAAAGCAACTTGTACATTACTGCCGCCTTCCACGTTGATCAGCGGCGCATTGCCACGCCACCAGACCAGGAACTGCTTGGGAAGCGACTCTTCCCCGGTGACCGGATTGAAATACCGCCATCGGTCCCCGTCATGAACTTCCAGCCAGGACACGAGATTCGCACCGCGCTGTCGTTCGCTTAAGGGGAAGCCATGGACAACCCGCGACGGAATTCGTGCCGATGCGAGTATCTCGCTCACGGCAGCAACAAAATCCGCGGCATTGTCGACATCCGACAGTATCAACTCGACATTCGCGTCCGGCGACGGGTCATTGAGTCGTCGCAGGACCTCCGAGGTTAGGGACGCCGTGTCGGCGGAACGCTCGCGAGCGTATTCCACCAGCACCTGCACGGCGGTGTTCATCGGCTCCCGTATAACGGGCATGGGAGGAAACGGGGGTGTCGTATCGGACTCGTCGACTTTCTTGTCTTCGTAAACCGTCACGCGGTAATAGACAGTTTGTCTGCCATCTGCGCGACGCGTCGTCCATTCTGCGATGCGGCCGTCGTCGCCAAATGGCGTGCCGTAGCCGTAACCGCGCGACACTGAATTCTCATTCAGCATGCGGAAACCAGGCGTCAATGTCGGAATGCGCAATTGCGCCCTGATCGATCCCGGACCGCTATCGAAACTCACCGCGGCCTCGACTGTCCATACCGGCGTCTCCTGGTTCTCCGTCACGGGAAAGCCCAGTACCTGCCACTTATAGAAAAAGACGGCCATGCCAATCGCTGTCAGCAACGCTGCCAGCACAAAAACGTATCGTTGCTCCATCATCCCCTCGCCGTCTTATTGTTGTTCTACTGTATGCCCAGCGCGACTTTCACTGCACGCTCCCTGATCGGCCCGCTGCGATTAAACAGGTGCATGCCCGCGCGTCTCAGCTCTCCCAGAAGCGCGGAGTTTGTCGCAAAAAGGCTATTCAGACCAGTCATGAAATGCAACATCGTCAGGTTGGCGCCTTTTCGAGCCCGCTCATAGCGCCGGAGCACAGGCCGGTCACCCGGATGCTGTCCGCCCGCTATCGCAGCGTCCAGGACAGATGCAAGTTCGGCGGCATCCTGCAGCCCAAGATTTGCACCCTGCCCCGCCAACGGATGAATGGCATGCGCAGCATCGCCGATGAGTGCAATACCGGGCAGCACATATTCATTTGCGTATTGCGCGCACAACGAAAACGCGCCCTTTGGCCCCGCAACCGTCAGCTCACCCAGAACCCTGTCAGTAGCGATCGTCAGTATTCGACCCAACTCCTCATCGGATGAGGCCAGCGCCTGTCGCGCTGTTTCAGGATTTGTCGACCACACAACCGATATGCGGCCATCCGCCAGGGGCAACATGCCGAGCGGGCCATCGCGAAGAAATCGCTGCCGCGCCATGGCGCCATGTTTTCGCTCCGTTTTCAGGTGCGTTACGACAGCTGTCTGTTCGTACGGCCACAAGCTCGTCTCTATACCGGAAAATTTGCGCACGGCAGATCGCGCGCCATCCGCTCCTACAACAAGGTCGGCATCGGGCAGAGATTCGATTGTTGACTCAAAACTCAAGTGAACATCGCAGTTATCGAGCACCGCGAGCAGCGCGTGTTGTATGAGAGCGTTTTCGACAATGAATCCCAATTGCGGAACAGCGAATTCGGCCGCGGCGAAACGCACCGCCGAGGCGCTGTCCGGTGAGTCGTTTTCATCCCAGACACGCATTGCCTCGAACGGCGATACTCGCGCGGCGACTATCGCCGGCCAGGCACCCACAGAGTTGAGCAGGTCGGCCGAACCATTGGCGATGGCTGACACGCGTAATGCAATATCGTCGCCAATGGAAAAACCGGGGCGCGCGGCACCATCGATTACCACGATCTCCAACGCGTCAGCGTTACGTCCCCTGGCCAGCAAGGCAGCAAGCGTCAGTCCCGTGATGCCGGCACCGACGATCGCAATTCGGTAGCGACCTTTCATTGTATCGGCACGCCGCGTGACAGGCGTGGCAATTCGCCCGCCAGTCCCATCGTGTGTTTGGCAAATGTCCGGCGTACCCCTGGAATCAAATCGAAACCGATCATGCCGATATTGCGAAGCACACCGGCGCCGGGGCGCGTGCTGCCAAAAAGACGAACGAGACTATCGGTAAAGCGCACTAGTTTTTTGTGGTCCGAACGCCGCCAATTGGAGTACCGCTCGAGGACCTCAGCCGCGCCGGGATCAACGGAATCCTGCAGCGCATCAGCAACACAATCACACAGTGCTGCAACATCGCGCATACCCAGGTTGAATCCCTGCGCCGAGACCGGATGCAGTCCGTGCGCCGCATTGCCAATCAGGACACTCCGGGTTGCAGTCAGGCGTAGTGCCTTGCTCAGCATCAGTGGATAGGCAACGCGTTTGCCAACGCGCGAAAAACTCCCAAGGCGGTGGCCAAATTGTTCCTGTAACTCTGCGAGGAACTGTTCATCATCGAGAGCAAGAACGCGTTCAGCATCGGTCGTCGAAACCGTCCAGACGAAACCCGCTCGCCCCTCGGCAACCGGAAGTATCGCGAGCGGCCCGTGCTGAGTGAAGCGTTCAAAAGCACGATGATTCAATTCAATTTCGGTAAGCAGATTGCCGATGACGGCGACTTGTTGATAGTCGCGCTTCTGTGCCGAAATACCCATCATCTCGCGAACCGAGGAATTGGCACCGTCTGCCGCTACCAGCAGGCGGCCGTTCAATTCCCTCGCCTTGCCTTCAACAGTGATCATTCCGCGGGCACCCTTCGGACCCAGTTCGATCCGCCCTATAGTCGCGGGGCAATACACGTCGACGTTCTGGCACGCATCGAGGTGTGTTTGCAGCACTTTTCCCAGTACGCGGTTGATTACAACGTGGCCCAGCGCTGCCACGCCCTGCTCTTCCGCGTCGATATGTGAAAATCCGAAACGGCCTTTGTCCGAAACGTGGATACTGGTAATGGGCGTGGACGCCGCAGACACTTCTGCCCATAGGCCCATGGCCTCGAACATTCTTTGCGTGCTTCGAGACAACGCCGTCGACCGGTCGTCGAAACTTGGCTGTTCGACTCCCTTGCGCGCAACCGCCTCGACAAGGGCAATGCTGAGCGGCAACGGTGCCAGCGCAAGCGCAAGACTTGAACCGATCATGCCGCCACCGACGACAACGATGTCGTAGTTGCCCGTCGCGCGACTCATCTCTTACGCACCGCTCATCAATGATTCGATCGCGTCGGGGTCGCTGACCAGGCCCCTGCTGAGTACGTCCGGTCCTTTCGTAGTCACTGCAACATCGTCCTCAATTCGAATGCCGATATTGCGGAACCGTTTCGGCACCTTGCGACTGCCGTCCGTATATATGCCTGGTTCTACCGTGGTCACCATGCCGGCCTCCAGCATGCGCCACTCATCACCGACCTTGTAGTCACCGACATCATGCACATCCATACCGATCCAGTGCCCCGTGCGGTGCATGTAGAACTGGCGGTATGCCTCGTCTTTGATCAGGCGGGCAACCGAGCCACTTAAGAGTCCAAGCTTGCAGAGCCCCTTGGTGATGGCCCTGACGGCGGCATCATGGGGTTCATTCCAATGGTTTCCGACCACGGTCTTTTCGATTGCAGCACGCTGCGCTTCGAAAACGATTTCGTACAGCGCGCGCTGCTCGGGGCTGAATCGGCCGTTGACGGGAAATGTTCGCGTGACGTCCGACGCGTAATAGTCGAGCTCACAGCCCGCATCGATCAGCAGCAGGTCACCGTCATTCAGGACGGCATCATTCTCAACGTAGTGGAGAATGCAGGCGTTCCTGCCCCCACCGACGATCGGGTTGTAAGAAGCCCAGGCGCCATTACGACGAAACTCGTGGCGAAACTCGGCCTCAACCTGGTATTCGTGCATTCCCGGGCGCGTGACTTTCATCGCCCGCTTATGCGCCTCGACGGCCACTTTGGCCGATTTGCGCATTGCGGATATCTCGTCGCGACTCTTAAAGAGACGCATGTCATGCAGCAAATGCTCGAGCGCAACGAATTCCTGCGGCGTATGCACCCCTTTGTTGAGTTTTGCACGCAAGGAGTTAACCCAGTCGGCCATACGCGCATCAAACTCGGAGTACATGCCCATGGTGTAGTAAACGCGGGTGCAGGATTCCATTATTCCAGGCAGGATGTCGTCGAGATCGTCTATCGGAAACGCATCGTCGGCGCCAAAATCATTTACGGCGCCTTCCTGCCCCGCTCGCAGCCCATCCCATTGCTCTTTGGCGGGATCCTTTTCGCGACAGAACAACAGGTATTCGCCGTTGGCACGCCCCGGCACCAGTACGGCGACGGCCTGCGGTTCCGCGAAACCCGTCAAATAGTAAAAGTCGCTGTCCTGGCGAAAGCGGTACTCCACGTCGCGACTGCGTGTGCGTGCAGGTGCCGATGGCAATATAACAATGCCTCCCGGACCGACCATGCGCATCAGCTGGCGGCGGCGTCTTTCAAATTCATTACTGTTCATTTGGACTCTGCCCTGGAATAACGGAGGTCTGCCAGCTCCTCGTAGCACAACTGTGCCGCAACGCGAACGTATTCGACCAGCTCGACGTAGGCTGACTCATTATCTTCCTCATCCGACTCTTCATCCAGCCCGGCGCGAGTGATCTGTAGCAGATCTTTGATGATGTCAGACAATGGCTCCGCCGCAAGGCATTCCCGCAGTGCGTCGCTGTGCTCGGCAGAGACGAGGCCATGCAGAAATCCTTCGCACCAATGACCGAGCGCCTCTGCACGCAGCGCAACATTGTCCTCGTCATCGGGCAGCAAGGGTTCAAATTCCGACAATCGTTCTGACAATTGCCAGTAAGTCGCCTGGTACAACAGATCCAGGATACGCTGACATTCTGTCCGCAGCGCATTTGCGTCGTCGGTGCCCTCAAGAACCTGCAGCAACCAGTCAGGGCCCGCCGGGACGCCCGCCGTCGCGAGGCGGCCGACCAGGAGGCCATGAGATTGCGCAGCATCCCAGCTTGCACCACACCTTTTGAGCGTACCGTTCAACACGTCGAACGTGATCTTTTCTTCCATCCGGATACCAACCTTGTCAATTGCGCCAGTCCCTTATGATCCCATGGGCGACTATCTCTGACTACGCCGGCGACCTCCACATGTAGACGGCGATTGATTCTCGCCAGTCGCCTGACTATATTCGCGGTATGGCCGAGAAGATAAATTCAACCTTTGAACACGAACTGAAGCGACTCGAGAAGCGGGTCGATGCGCTGGTGCGCGTTTGCGACCAGTTGCAGGATGAGAATCGCTCTCTGAAACAGCGACAGGACGTACTGACGTCCGAGCGTGCTGGCTTGCTGCAGAAAAACGAGCAGGTAAGGGCGCGAGTCGAGGCAATGATCGGCCGGCTTAAAGCAATGGAGCAAGGCTCTTGATACGACAGCTCGGAGTACGCTGAATGACCGAACAAACCGCCCAGGTGAGTGTCAGAATTCTGGACAAGGAATATCAGGTAGCCTGCCCCGCGAGCGAGCGTACCAACCTGCTCGACTCCGCAGAGATCCTGAACGCCAAAATGCGCGAAATACGCGATAGTGGTCGAATCGTTGGTCTTGACCGGATCGCCGTTATGGCGGCATTAAATATGGCGAATGACCTGATCCATGCGAATGCGCGGGACCAGGAGCTCGAAGGTGGCATCAGTCATCGCCTCAAAGTCATATCCGACCGCGTTGACCATGTCTTAAGCCATTCGCAGCAGCTCGATCTCTAGTCGAAACGCGGCCGCGAAATACGTAGAATCCAAATTGGCGTCTCCTGCAGTGTTCGATACTGGCCTGGAAACCTCCCGACCCTAAATCTCCACCTCGGGGTCGTTGCCTGCCGTTCGCATTTGCGCAAAACCATTTCGATGGTGAGCCTGTTGCGGCGGCGGTTGACCCCACTTTTAGCTCCGGTTCGAGAGCGAAGGTTCATGACGGCACAGGTGGGAGGCGCCTCTCTTTTTTTTATTGTGATTCTCTTGTGACCGACGTGATGAAAAAAATTCGCACCGCGGCGCTCTCTGCGCGGCGCAAAATGTCTGTTGAGAATCGTGCTCGTGCGTCCGAAAAAATTTGCAACAAGGTCATAAGCTCGCGCGAATTTCATGCGGCTACACTCATCGCGTGTTACCTGCCAATGCCCGACGAAGTGGATACGAGTATTATCGTCCAGCGCGCATGGCGCGCAAAAAAGCGCATTTTCACCCCAATTTCGCGCAAAACCGGCGAAATGTTTTTCCGCGAGATACGACCGGAAACACCCTTAATCAGCAACTGGATGGGACTTTGGGAACCGGTTGCGGGCGACATCATCTCGCCTCGAGCACTGCAGTTGGTCATCACTCCGACAGTCGCATTCGACAAATTGAATCATCGAATTGGTATGGGTGGCGGTTACTACGACCGATGCTTTTCTTTCCTGCGGCACCGGACTCACTGGCAAAAACCGAAGCTCCTTGGTGTGGCGTTCAGATGTCAGAAAGTCGAGAAAATATCGCCAAATATATGGGATTTACGGCTTTATCGGGTTGTTGACGAGTCGTCTTAGCGCATTTTTCACGGCAATAAAATTGGCGTTCCTCAATCGCCGGAATCTGATCTACGCTTTTGTCGGCTGGGTGATTCACGCTCTTGGTTTCGCGCCGAACGATTTTCAAAAATCACTGGACACGATCGCCGCATATTTTTTTCGTCGACCAAAACGAAATTGCTTCGCCGAGCAGCACGAGGAACCCGCCGCAATTTCCGACCCGCCCTCGAAAGTTCTACTTGCTGGTTTTTTTTATCTTGTTGTATATACTCAGCCCCGGGTACCCGACACGGAGAAAAAGTATGGCTACCAAGAAGAAGTCTAGGAAAGCAGCAAAGAAGGCCGCGCCTAAAAAGCGCGTAGCAAAGAAGAAAGTTGCCAAGAAGGCAACTAAGAAAAAAGTCGCCAAGAAGGCAACTAAGAAAAAAGCTAAAAAGAAAGTAGCGAAGAAGAAGGCAAAGAAAAAGGCGAAGAAGAAAGTAGCCAAGAAAAAGGCCAAGAAAAAAGTAGCTAAGAAAAAGGCTACCAAGAAAAAAGCTACTAAGAGAAAGGCTACGAAGAAAAAGGCCAGTGCCAAAAAGGCTAGTGCCAAGAAGTAGCTGATGGACCGCCTAGGAAGAGCCTTCTTCCGAAGCAAAGTAAAAGAGCCCGCCCATGCGGGCTCTTTTCATTTGCGGCGAATCCTCTATAGTACGCGGCTATGGATGCTAACGACAAAAAACGAAATGCCGCCAAAGCAGCGCTGGAATTCATAGAACCCGGCACGATACTCGGAGTCGGGACTGGCTCGACTGTCAATTTCCTGATCGAAATGCTACCAGGCATTCGGGACAGGATTGACCGTTTGGTATCGAGCTCGATCGCATCGACGGTTTTGCTCGAGGCAAACGGATTCGAGGTTGCAACGCTCAACGAGACGGGTGACCTCGACCTCTACATCGATGGCGCAGACGAGAGCAACAAGCGGCTGGAACTCATCAAGGGCGGCGGTGGCGCCCTGACAAGGGAGAAGGTCCTGGCATATGCGGCGAGACGCTTCGTTTGCATCGTCGACGACTCGAAACTGGTTGGCATGCTGGGCAAATTTCCGGTTCCGATTGAAGTTCTTCCCATGGCCCAGGAAATGGTCTCGCGCCGCATGCTTAAGATGCGCGGTCAGCCAATCTGGCGTGAAGGTTTTGTCACTGACAACGGCAACCACATTCTCGATGTCCATGATCTGCAGATTTCCAATCCACTCGAGATGGAAGCCCGTATCAATCGCATTCCTGGCGTGGTCACAGTGGGGATTTTTGCGCATCGTCCGGCCGACATACTGTTGATTGCTGGCGACGACGGGGTTCGGGAAATGCGGAATTAGTTGTATCGGGACTATTTGGATTAGGGAAAAGAGCCCCGTTCGGGGCTCTTTTTTTGAGGGGACAAGGATAGGCGCTTCGCGCCCTCACTGGCAGCTGCGCTGCTGCGTGAGTCGAACGAGGTTCGAATCCCGCCGGCCCCTGGCTAGAAAAGCAAAGGGCCCCGTAAAGGGGCCCTTCGCTTTTCTGGCTGGGGGACAAGGATTCGAACCTTGGTTGGCGGAGTCAGAGTCCGCAGTCCTACCGCTAGACGATCCCCCAAATCAGGGTCGAAGCAAGTCTTAGCGTTTCGAGAACTGGGTTGCCCGACGAGCTTTACGCAGACCGACTTTCTTGCGCTCAACTTCGCGCGCGTCACGAGTCACGAATCCTGCCTTACGCAAGGAAGCGCGCAGCGCCTCGTCATACTGCATCAGCGCACGCGTCAGACCATGGCGAATCGCGCCGGCCTGGCCCGTAATGCCGCCACCCTTAACCGTTACGTTCACATCGAACGTACCGGTGTGCTGTGTCAGCTCCAGCGGCTGGCGAACGATCATCTGTGCCGTTTTGCGGCCGAAGAATACGTCCAGCGCACGATCATTGACCGTGATGGCACCTTTGCCAGGCCGCAAAAAAACTCGAGCTGTCGATGTCTTGCGACGTCCGGTTCCGTAGTAAATCGCTTCACTCATAATAATGTCTCAATGCCTTGGGCGTGCGCCTCAGGCGTTTACTTCCAATGGAATTGGCTGCTGTGCAGCGTGGCTGTGCGACGGGCCTGCATAGACTTTCAACTTGGCAAACATCTGTCGTCCCAACGGTCCTTTCGGCAGCATGCCCTTAACCGCTGACTCGATAACGCGCTCAGGCGCCTTATCCAGCAGCTTCTCAAGCGAAATCGACTTCAGGTTACCGATATATCCCGTGTGATGGTGATACATCTTGTTCTGCATCTTGTTGCCGGTCACGCGAACTTTCTCCGCATTAACGACAACGATGTAGTCACCCGTATCGACATGCGGTGTGTATTCCGGCTTGTGCTTGCCGCGCAGTCGGTGAGCGATCTCCGTCGACAGACGACCGAGGGTCTTGCCTGTCGCATCGACCACGAACCAATCGCGGCGGACCTCTGCTGGTTTTGCAGAAAACGTGTTCATAATTCTGGTTTCCGTAGGGAAAATTTCGTGTAACCGGGGCATTGTAGCTTGGGCCTGCACCCCGTCTGCCCTCCCTGCGCGCCGAAGCGTTCGCTGGAGTGGCGAAAGGCGCGAAATAATACTTGAGCCCCCGCGCCATTGCAAACGATCCTGCAGTTTATTTTTCTACTTCAGGATCAATAACTTACATCCGTCACCACCGCCATAAATTCTCAGAATGCGTATTCCAGCGACAAAGCGGTGTAGGTGTCGGTCTTTTCCGTCAATGCCGGCACTTCGGAGTTGTTCTTGATCGTGTAGGAGGCCACCAGCGCAAGATCACCCATAATCTTGGCCGAAAGCGCTGTGATGGACTCGATGTGCGTATTCTCGCTACCCGCCTCGACGGTCAGGTCCTGCCTGAATTCAGCCGTCTCCGACAATTGCCACCGGTAGTATCCGCCCACCGTGAATATCGTCTCATTCTCGGTTTCGCCCAGCTGGAACTCCGACTGGCGAGCACCGACACCGAGCTCGACGTTCAGCTTGTGGGCCTTGCTTTCGATCAATCGACGCCCGTAACCCACGGTTTGAGCGAACTGCGTGTCATAAGCACCGAAATTGTCTTTGCGCCAGGTCAGGCGGCCGAAAAGGAAATCGTGATCGCTGATTTTGCGTTCGCTCTTCCATCCGAGGTCATAAGCTTCGGCAGTTGTCACTTCATTCTCGGACGCAGTAATAGCCGCCGCCGTCAGCAGGTGCGCCCACTTGCCTGTCGTATAACCCACTTCAAAGCCTGTGTTGAGCGTGGAATTTTCCGTATTGCCTGAGGTTGCGAGATACCCCAATGTCGCTTTGCCAGCCCATGGACTCTCTTCTTCGGCTTGCGCCGCGCTTATCGACGGCAACGTGATTGCCCACACCGCTATCATGATTGGATTGAATTTCATTCGTGCTCTCCTGCTTCGGATATAGCCTGGTAAAAATTGGCCGCGGAGTATACCCGCATGCTTCGCCACAGCGCTATACTTCGCGCCATGGAAAAACGCCAACTGTCCGCGCTCGATAAAATGTTAGCCAGTGCTGGCAACGCGTTACGCACGGTGGCAGCCCCGGCAGGCCGTGCAACCCGGAAAAATCCCGCCGCCGAAGTCGGCCATGTCGATCTCGACGCAAAACAGAAAGCCCACGCAGCCGGACTCATGCGCGTGAATCATGCAGGCGAAATCGCCGCACAGGCTCTCTACCAGGGACACGCAGCCGTCGCGCGCGACAAGACAATAGAAAACCAGATGAAGCAAGCCGCAGACGAGGAGTTCGATCACCTCGCGTGGTGCGAGGAGCGACTGCACGAGTTGGGCTACGAAACGAGTCGGCTGGCGCCGCTTTGGTACGCTGGCGCATTCGCGATCGGCGCTGCCAGCGGTGTGCTCGGCGATCGCTGGAGTCTCGGATTCATCGCCGAAACAGAAAAGCAGGTTTGCTCGCATCTCGAAAGTCACCTGGACCAGTTGCCGCAAGACGACGCCAGGAGCCGGGCGATCGTCCATCAAATGCGGGACGAGGAAGCGCGGCACGGCGAAAATGCCATCAATGCGGGCGCGGCCGAACTGCCGCGTCCCCTCGTGCGCCTGATGCGGGCGACTGCCAAAGTTATGACAAATACGGCATATTGGGTTTAGAAAGCCTTCCCAACTTGGGTTGGCCGCGAAAACCGATGATAAAACACGCACTTAGCTTGCCCTGACGGGCATTCTGTATTACAAGTGTTGCGCATATGGGCGAGGATGTATTAATGCAGACAACAGCTAAAAACCTGAGCGACATACCGGCGATCAACCGCTTCCTGAGTTACTGCCGCGTACGGACGGTTCCCTCCAAGACCGTAATGATTCATGCGGGCGACTTACCCGATGTTTTGTATTACATCGTCGATGGGTCCGTTGAAGTCATGATTGAGGATGAAGATGGCAATGAAATGGTGCTCGCTTACCTGAACAAAGGACAGTTCTTCGGCGAGATGGGCCTTTTCTATGAGCAGCCGACCCGAAGCGCCTGGGTTCGTACGCGAACCGAATGTGAAATCGCTGAAATGACCTATCCGCGTTTTCGCCAGATTGCGAGCGAAAGCCCCGGCCTCGTCTTTGAATTGGCCACGCAGCTTGCCACACGCCTCGACCGCACGAATCGCAAGCTCGGTGATTTGGCCTTTGTTGACGTCACCGGCCGCGTCGCACACGCGATCATGGACCTGTGCAACGAGCCAGACGCGATGACCCATCCGGATGGTATGCAGATTAAGGTCAGCCGGCAGGAGCTCAGCCGACTTGTAGGCTGTTCGCGCGAAATGGCCGGGCGGGTACTTAAGGTGCTCGAGGACCAGGGGCTGGTTTCGGCCTCCGGCAAGACGATTGTCGTGTACGGCGCGAGACCGAACCGCAACCTGTAATCAGTCGCTTGCCTTCTTAATTTCCTCGCGCATTGCGGCGATCGTTTGCGCGTAATCCTTGCTGCCGAAAATAGCGGAGCCTGCGACGAACGTATCGGCGCCCGCGGCAGCGATCGCAGCAATATTGTCGACCTTCACACCGCCATCAATTTCCAGGCGGATCTCCTGCCCGCTCGCGTCAATGATTTGTCGCGCTTGACGCAACTTTGGGAGTGACGCGGGAATGAAGGCCTGCCCGCCGAAACCGGGATTCACGGACATCAGCAAAACCATGTCGATCTTGTCGATGACGTGGGCCAGCCAATCCAGTGGCGTCGCCGGATTGAATACGAGGCCCGCCTTACAGCCCGAGTCACGAATCAGTCCAAGCGAACGGTCGACATGCCTGCTCGCCTCCGGATGGAAGGTAATGTAACTGGCACCGGCTTTCGCAAAGTCCGGGATAATGCGATCCACGGGCTCGACCATCAGATGGACGTCGATGGGTGCTTCGATGCCGTAGTTCCTGAGCGCATCACAGATCATCGGGCCGATCGTAAGGTTCGGTACGAAGTGATTGTCCATGACGTCGAAATGCACGATGTCGGCACCTGCGTCGAGGACGGCCTGAACATCCTCTCCCAAACGGGCAAAGTCGGCAGACAATATTGAAGGCGCGATTAATGGTGTCACGGCAATTCCTTAAGGTTTCGGCAACTGTACAACAGGGCCTGCCGGATCAAAACTCTATCGTATCGAGCGGCGGGCCTTGAGCATCTCGTAAGCACTGCGCACTTCGCGGGTTCGGCGTTCCGCCTCGGCTATCACCGCCGGACCCGGGTCACTGCTGGATATCTTGTCCGGGTGACTGATGTTCATCAATCGCCGATAGGCCTTTTTGACCTCATCATTGGTCGCATCCGGTGACACACCGAGCGTCTCGTAGGCCTGCCGAACACGCCGCGCGTCGGCGTCGCCTGCCGGCGATCGCTTGAATCCCTTTTGCGCCCGAATCATGGCTTCGAGCTGCGCGAAATCCACGCGTCCGATATCAAGTTCGGTGCATATCGTCCAGAGCAGTGCACGCTCTTCTTTCTTCAGACTTTGTTTCGCCAGTACGACTTCAAGCAGCAACCGTACGAAAGTAAGGCGCTCTGTGGCGCTGCGGGCGCTCACGCGCCGCAGCTCGCGCATGCGTTGCACGAGGGGGAACCCGGGGTTCTTGCCATCCTCGAACCAGCCAATGGCGCGTCTCACTGCAGCGGGATTCAGGCTGAGTCGGTGCATAACCATGCGAGCCGAGCGAATTTCGTCCTCACTGACCCGGCCGTCGACTTTTGCAAGATGCCCCATGGTTTGAAACAGAGCCCGGACAAAATCTTCCGAGACCCGCGGAATATTCGTCCCCTGTTTTTCGAATTGCCGGAATCGGGATACGAAACCAATGTCAAACTGGTGCCCGAGAATAAATCCGGCCGCAACAGCCCAGGGACTCCGCGTCGCCAACCCGGCCAAAGTGCCTATGATCTTGCCCCAGTACAATCAGATTCCAGCCGTCGGGCGAAAGGAAGAACTGCAATCCTAACGTTTGTCAGCGGCCTTTCCCATCGCCGAGACTTGCCTGTCTTTGTCGGAACGGCGATCATCGCTGCATGAACGACGACGTGCTGTACGAATCATCAATACCGAATTTACCGTTGCTGGCTCGTGGCAAGGTACGCGACATATACAGTGTCGATGACAGGCATCTCCTGATTGTGACGACAGATCGCTTGTCAGCCTACGACGTCATATTGCCTGACCCGATACCGGGGAAAGGCGAAGTCCTGACAAAGATCTCACTGTTCTGGTTTCGCATGATGGAGGACATCATTGACAACCAGTTGACCGATCTCAGCGTTGACGACGTGGTCGATGACAAGTCACTTTGCAACCGGCTGCGAAATCGCTCTCTGGTCGTCAAGCGACTGAAACCCTTGCCGATCGAGTCGGTCGTTCGCGGCTACCTGATCGGGTCGGGCTGGCGCGATTATCTCGAATCCGGCCAGGTTTGCGGTATCAGCTTGCCCAAGGGCATGAAGCAAGCCGAAAAGTTGCCGCGAACGCTTTTCACACCTGCCACCAAAGCCGCAGCGGGCGATCATGACGAGAACATCAGCTTTGAAAAAGTTGTTGAGCTAATTGGCGAACGCCTGGCTACGCGCGTTCGCGATGTATCGATTAAGATTTACGAGCGAGCCGCCGCGTATGCACTGGCGCGCGGCATCATCATCGCTGACACAAAGTTCGAATTTGGCCTCGACGAGGAAGGCCGCCTGCACTTTATCGACGAAGCACTGACGCCGGACTCGTCGCGGTTTTGGCCGGTGGCCGAATACCAGGTCGGCACCAGCCCGCCGAGCTTCGACAAGCAGTTCGTGCGCGACTACCTCGATACGCTCGATTGGGACAAGACCGCCCCGGGACCGGAATTGCCCGACGCGGTCCTTTCACGAACGGCCGAGAAGTACGCTGAAGCTCTCAGGCGAATGACGCGGTAGCGGGCAAGTGATTCGAAGAATCGGCCAATGGATCGATGCGCTCATCTGGGGCAACCTGCTGAGCCCCTATGGTTTGCCCGGCCGCGTGGTCCGAGGCGTTTTGCGCAATGCATACGCGGTTTTGCGCGATATTTTTTCCGGGCAACTAACCCTGCGCGCCATGAGTCTCGTCTATACGACCCTGTTGTCCGTCGTGCCCCTGATCGCATTCAGTTTCGCCGTCCTGAAGGGCCTCGGTGCACACAAGCAACTCGAAGCCTACCTGTACACAATCCTGGAGCCCCTGGGTGACAAGGGCGCCGAAATCACTGACAACGTCATGCGCCTCGTGCACGCCGTCAATGGCAGCGTCCTGGGCGGTATTGGCCTGGCATTTTTCGTTTTTACCGCGATCAGCATGGTGCAGAAGGTTGAGGAGTCTTTTAACTACGTCTGGTACGTCACGAAGCCGCGCAGTTTCGCCAGGCGTTTCACCGAGTACATGCTTGTGTTGCTGGTTGGCCCGGTCATCATCGTCATCGCCCTTGGCGCAATTGCAGCAGTCGGCAACGAGTCGGTTGTACTCTGGTTTGCCGACAACTCGGTCATTGGCCCGATCTTTTCCGCAACAAGCAAGTTAACGCCGTACCTGCTGGTAACCAGCGTATTCGCTTTCCTTTACTGGTACATGCCGAACACGAAAGTAAACGTTCGTTCGGCGATGGTGGGCGGTCTTGCAGGCGGCATCATGTGGGCCACCCTTGGCATGATATTCGCCGCTTTCATTGCGAACTCGGCGCGCACACAAGCCATATATGCCAGTTTCGCGATCGCGGTCACGACCCTGATCTGGCTGTATCTCAATTGGTTGATTCTGCTGATAGGCTCGCAGATCGCATTTTATTTCCAGAATCCCGCCTATCTTCGACTTGGACGACGCGAACCGCGGCTCTCGAACGCAATGCGCGAGCGCGTCGCACTCAACATCATGTTCCTGGTCGGCAAAGAATTCCGCAACCCTGTCCTCGGCATCAACCTGGACAGGCTGAGTGAAGTATTACGAATTCCGTCGATAACACTCGCGCCGATCACTGCCGGACTGGAAGCCAAGGGATTGCTGACAAGCAGCGAGAAAGAGGAGTTGCTTCCGGGGCGTGACATCTCACGGATTGCGTTGAGCGATATCCTTGCCGTGGTCAGGCATGAAGGCGAAACCGGGTCGCATCGAGAACCGAAGTGGGACGGAGAAATCGAAAGCCTGTGCGGCAGTCTTGACGACGCCGTTGCGTCGTCGATCGGAGATGCGAGCCTGGCAGACCTGCTGGATAAGTCGGAGAGCTAGGTCCCCGCGATCATCATGCCGTCAACCAGCAGAGACCCGCAGCGTATACCGCTGCGCAAGTCCTGATCGTTTCCTATGGCGGCGATGCGCATGTAAAGATCGCGCAAGTTGCCCGCAATGGTCACCTCGTGGACAGCGAATTGGATTTCACCGTTTTCGACCCAGTGACCGACGGCGCCGCGCGAGTAATCGCCAGTAACAGCGTTTACCCCCTGGCCGATGAGTTCTTCGACAATCAGGCCGGTGCCCATTTCAGCGATAAGTCCTGCAAGATCCGTATCGCTGCCCGGAATCACAAGATTTTGTGCACCACCTGCATTTGCCGTGGTCGCAAGGCCGAGTCGGCGCGCCGAGTAGCTGCTCAAAATGTAAGCCTGTAACACACCATCCGCAACGATGTCGCGATCATAAGTTGCGACACCTTCGGCATCGTACCAACGGCTCGCCGTGGCTTGCGGGATATGCGGCCGCTCCTGGATATCTACGAAGTCCGGAAAAATCTTTTCACCAGCCGCGTTCAGGAGAAAGGATGCACGGCGATACTGGGCACCACCTGCTATCGCCCCGATAGCATGACCGATGAATCCTCGAGCGAGCTCGGGAATGAAAATGACCGGCGCGGTCGTGGTTTTAATCTTTCTCGCGCCCAAACGACGGATAGTCTTTTCAGCAGCCGTAACGCCGACATTTGCCGCGTTCTCGAGATCCCCCGGGACTCGCGACGAGGTGTAGTGGTAATCGCGCTGCATGGCTCCATCGGCTTCAGCCAGCACGACACAAGTGATGCTGTGGCTGGTCTTGGCATAGCTGCCGATGAAACCATGAGTATTTCCGTACGCGCGCATCCCCCGGTTTGTCCCTACAGTTGCACCTTCCGAATTGCTGATGCGCTTATCAAAACCGGTTGCCGCCGCTTCGCTTTCAATTGCCAGGGAAATCGCCTGTCGGGCATCGATCTGCCAGGGGTGATCGAGGTCCAGGTCCCTGACCGCCGTTGCCATCAGTGCCGCATCTGCGAGACCGGAGTGCGGGTCCTCCGCCGTTAGCTTTGCGAACGAGCACGCCTTGGCCACTGCTTCACGTATCGCAGCCGGCGAAATATCCGATGTACTTGCATTGCCTTTGCACGAGTTTTTATAAACGGTGATACCGATACCGCGATCGTTGGTAAATTCCAGGTTCTCAACGTCACCGAGGCGCGCCGTTGCCGACAGACCCATATCCTGGCTTGCTGCTACCTCGGCCTGATCGACGCCCAGCGATTTCGCCTCCTCAAGGGCAAACACGACAATCTTTTCCAGTTCTTCCCTGCCCAGCGATTGCCGTTGCTCGTTTTCTGCCATTTTGGAGGTTCCTAGCCCGTGTTAGACTCCAGCCGCTAACAGGTGGAGTGACCGCGGTGGGTACTGTAACCAGTGACTGAATTAAAGCCCAGCAAAAGTGCGAAAAAACGCGAGTACCTGGCGCTACAGAAATTGGGCGAGGAACTGATTACGCTAAGAGAATCGGAATTGGCCGCCCTGCCGCTCGATGAAGACCTGCTTCTGGCCATTCAGGACGCACAACAGATCACAGCACGTGGAGCGATGCGCCGGCAAAAACAATTCATCGGCAAGCTGATGCGTCATATCGATCCGGAGCCGCTGATAATTGCCATGGCAAAGCTGCGCCGTTAGCTCACGAGAGTGTTAGAATTTCGCGATGAGTACTGATGTCGGCATTATCATGGGTTCCCGCTCGGACTGGGAAACGATGCAGCACGCAACCAAAACCCTGGACGCGCTGGGCGTGAAATACGAGGTGCGCGTCGTATCCGCACATCGGACACCCGACCTCCTGTTTGAATACGCGAGCACTGCCGTGGAACGTGGCCTGAAAGTCATTATTGCCGGCGCGGGCGGCGCAGCGCACCTGCCGGGTATGGCCGCATCAAAAACGCGCTTGCCCGTACTCGGCGTGCCGGTTCGATCGAAGGCGCTCAGCGGAATGGATTCGCTGTTATCGATAGCGCAAATGCCCGCTGGCGTACCGGTTGGTTGTATGGCCATCGGTAATGCGGGCGCCGTTAACGCCGCTTTACTGGCTGCCGCGATTTTAGCCAACAACGACGCAGAGATTGCCGCCGCACTCGATGCCTACCGCGAAGACCAGACCAACAAGGTTCTGGGCGACAGCGACCCAACCAGGTAAGCCGATGCGCATTGGAATTATCGGCGCCGGGCAACTCGGCCAGATGCTGGGTTTTGCAGCACACGACCTCAACGCAAGCTGTCGTTACATCGACCCATCCGACGATCCCCCCGCCGCCGTCTGCGGAAAAGTGATTCAGGCAAGTTACGACGATCCCGTTGCGCTGGTCGCGCTCGCGGAGACCTGTGACGTCATCACCTACGAGTTTGAAAATGTGCCGGTCACGGCATTGCAACACATCGAAGGGATTACGCCGATTTACCCTCCTGCCAGGGCGCTGCAGCACGCACAGGACCGGCTGGCCGAGAAGTTGCTCTTCGACGAGCTCGAGATTCCTTTGCCCGGCTACCACGCTGTCGATTCGAGAGAGGATCTCGATGCTGCCGCAGAGAAACTCGGTTTGCCCATGGTCGTTAAGACTCGCCGCATGGGTTACGACGGTAAAGGACAGTTTGTCGTCAAGGATATTGGTCAACTTGACGCGGCGTGGGCCGCGCTGGGCACCCAATCCCTGGTCGCCGAACAATTTGTCCCATTCGACTATGAAGTTTCCTGCATCGGCGTGCGACGCGTCAGCGGAGACACCGCGATTTATCCACTCAGCCGCAATGTTCATGTCGAGGGAATACTGCACAGCGCCCGTTCACCCGTTGATGCACCGGAATTGACCGCCAAGGCCTCTGACTACATGCACCGGCTGCTGGACCATCTCGACTATGTTGGCGTGCTCGCCCTGGAATTGTTTGTCGTTGGCAAAGATTTGCGCGCCAATGAATTTGCGCCGCGCGTGCACAACTCCGGTCACTGGTCGATCGAGGGCTCCGAGACCAGCCAGTTTGAAAATCACTTGCGCGCCATCCTGGACTTGCCGCTGGGATCAACCGCCAGCAAAGGGTACGCGGGCATGGTCAACCTGATCGGCCATATTTCACCTGCCACCCGGGCCCTGGGTGTCGGTGTTCTGCACGATTACGGGAAGACATCCCGGCCCGGCCGAAAACTCGGCCATGTCACGGTCGTCGCGGACAGCGAAGAGCAATGCGATGCACTTGTCGAAATAATTGACAAAACCGTGACGCAGTCCCGCAAGCCGGGTGAGACCACGACATAGCCCGAACCCTCGAAAAGCAGGTAAACTCGTTGTAACGATGTCTTATCTTGAACACTTCGAACTTACGGAACAGCCGTTTCGGCTGACCCCGGACCCCGAATTCCTTTATTGGAGCAAGCAACACGCCCGTGCGAAGGCCTACATGGAGTCGACCATCTGGCTGGCCGATGGCTTCGTCGTGATCACGGGTGAAATTGGCTCCGGCAAGACTACCCTTTTGCAGTCGTTTCTGTCCGAACTGGATGACGACGTGATCTACGCAGTCGTCTCGCAGACGCAGCTTTCGCCGACTCAGTTCCTGCAGGCCATACTCACGGAGTTTGGTTTCAAACCGTTCAATAAACGCAAGGTCGAACTGCTCGACATGCTCAACATGTTCCTGATCGAGCAGTATTCGAACGGCAAGAAAGTCGTACTGATCGTCGACGAAGCGCAGAACCTGTCGACGAAAGTGCTCGAGGAGATTCGCCTGATTTCGGGCATAGAAACGCACAAGGAAAAAGTGCTGCGCATCATCCTCGCCGGTCAGCCAGAACTCAAGGAAACGCTCGATTCGCCGGGCATGAAGCAGCTCGTGCAGCGCGTGCGCTTACGTTTTCATATTGGCCCGCTGGACCGGCGTGAAACGCGTGAGTACATCGAGCGTCGACTCGCCATCGGTGGACACAAGAATCCCGATCTTTTTGCTGATGACAGTTTCGAAGTCATTTACCGGTTTTCGGGCGGTGTGCCACGGCTCATCAATACCTTGTGCGATACCGCCCTGCTGTGTGCATTCGCGGACGAGAAAAAGGTCATCGAGGCGATCGACATCATCGCCGCGGCCGAGGAACTGAACTGGCAGGAACACGAGAGCATCACCGGTGTTTACGAGCAGCTCAGGCAGCTTGAGAAGGATCTCCGGCGTGACCAGGATTCATATGTAACGCGCATCGAGATTCGAACCGACGATGAACTCGTGGATGTGCTTAATTTCCCTCTCGGCCGCGTGATCGTCGGGCGCTCTCCTGATAACGAGGTCTATATCAAGAGCAAATTCGTCAGTCGTCACCACGCACAACTTGTCAGTGACGAGAGCGGCTGTGTCGTCGAGGACCTGAACAGCACCAATGGCGTTTTTCTCGGCGAGAAGCAAGTCAAGAAATACCGACTCAGGGACGGTGACAAGATTTCGCTTGGCGTACATGAGCTTACCTACCACGACCTGCGCCGGAATTCAGAGTCGGATAGCAGCGTGACGATTAACGAAGAAATTAATGAGAATGACAGTAGTCAGGACTCGGCAGTCAACGAAACGTAAGTCCTAGTAGTCCTGCCGATGACCGGCGCGCCGATCCGTGACGCGATAGTCGCGACGTTTCAACAACACAACCAGTCCCGCCACCAGGCATACCAGGCCGACAACAAAGCAGATTGTCGGCCAGTACCAGTGGTTGACGTACATTGACGAACCCAGACAGAGCGCTCCTACCGAGAGGTAAAAGTAGGGCAAGCTTTCGTAAATTGGTTTCGAGACCCACATGACAGCGTAAGAATCCTCCCCGGGGCCGATTCATTCTCCATAGCCGGGGACGCTTGTCCAGTGGGTTATTCGGGTTTCTCTCAGGATTTCCTGTTGCCAAAAAGCCCCAGTATCCTTGACAGTATCGATTCAGACAGCCCGTCGACGGACAAATCCGGTTCCGAGTCGCCCGGCTCACGACGTAATCCCTGCACGAATTGCTGGGAAACGACGTCCATGTCCTGCTCTGTTATTGTGTTTTCGAATGCCATCGTTATCTGCCTCCATGAGATGGGGCGAAAATAACCCAGCACTATGTTCAATGCAGTGAGCTATCTCACACTGCGCGGTGTGAATTGCGGAAATTGAGGCTTATGTAAAAGCCCTCCCGCTTAACCTGTACCGCCGACGGTAATCTCGTCGATCTTCACGGTGGGCTGGCCAACGCCGACTGGCACCGACTGGCCTTCCTTGCCACAGGTTCCAACGCCCGAGTCGAGCTCGAGGTCATTACCGACCATCGAGATCCTGTTTAGCGCTTCCGGTCCATCACCGATGAGCATCGCGCCCTTGATCGGCGTCGTCACTTTACCTTTTTCGATCAGGTAGGCCTCACTGGCGGAGAATACAAATTTTCCGGAGGTGATATCGACCTGACCGCCGCCAAAGTTCGGCGCGTAAATTCCCTTGTCCACGGATGCGATGATCTCTTCCGGATCGTGCGGGCCTGCCAGCATGTACGTATTTGTCATGCGCGGCATTGGGATGTGTGCAAACGATTCGCGCCGGCCGTTCCCGGTTGACGCGACACCCATCAGGCGAGCATTGAGCTTGTCCTGCATGTAGCCCTTCAGGACGCCCTTCTCGACCAGCACCGTATATTGGCCAGGCGTGCCCTCATCGTCGACGCTAAGCGAACCGCGCCGATCCCGGATCGTGCCATCGTCGACAATGGTGCATAAGGGCGACGCGACTTTTTTCCCGATCTTGCCGCTGAATGCCGACGTTCCCTTG